>CAYSCF010000246.1:0-10218 GCA_964429305.1 uncultured Sandaracinaceae bacterium
CGCCGACTGCGGGCGAGTCGTACGAGTCGGTGCTCGCCGAGGCCGACGCGGCACGCCGCCGTCCGCAGACGGCGATCCCGCTCTACGAGCGTGCGATCGCTCTCAACCCCGTGGGCAGCGAGGCGCTCGCACAGCTCTCGTTCCTGCTGCTCAATCGCGGCCGTCGCCCCGATCTGGAGCAGGCGCGCGACTACGCGGCGCGTGCAACCGCAACGGATCCGACGAGCTCGCTCGCATGGCTCGTGCTCGGCGCGGCGCGCGACTCACTCGGCGATCGGACTGGCGCCCGCGCGGCGTACCAGTCCTGCGTCGCGCAGGGCCAGGGCCAGCACGTCCGCGAGTGCCGCTCGCTCGCACACTGATCTCCCCGGCAGGTCCGATCAGACTTGGCGAAACCAGCCCAGTCTGGTTATTGTCCGCCTCCGCGGAGCGCCTCGCATGATCATCGCCATCATCGCCATCGTCATCGTCCTCATGTTCGGCTTGGCCTTCTTGGGACAGCGCGTCGGCGCGAACATGGAAGCGCCGAACCTCGGCGCCGGGACGACCGAGCAAGAGATGCGCTCGGCGCTCTCTCCGTCGGTGCTGGGCGCGTTGCTCGGCATCATCCCGTTCCTGCTCTTCGTGGCCGCGCTGATCTGGACGGCGACGCACCTTCCGCACGAAGCGCCCGCGGACGGCAGCTCGCCGCCGCCCGCCGCTGCGGCGCCCTGAGCTCCACCGGAGTGGTCCGCAAAGCGGACCCGACACGATTACAACTGGCGGAGATCAGGCAGCCAAGCTGGGGCTGCTCGCGCGGCGCAGCTCGCGGTGCACCACGTAGCCGAGCGCGGCGATCGAGCCGAGCGCGAGGCACGCGGCGAGGTAGGGCCACGGGTTGATCCCGTGCTTCTTCGCGTCGGGCACGATCCACAGCGAGGCGATCGCGAGCGAGATGCCGACGTCGAGGAACATCTGCATGCCCCACTCGTGCGCCAGCGCGAGCGAGACGAAGCCGATCGGCCCCTCGGTCACGCCGCAGTAGATGGTGAACGCGCCGAACGTGACGAGCGTGACGAGAGCGAGCGCGAGCGTGCGAGTCATGGGTGTCTCTCCTTCGTGAGGGGCCAGCGGGCCCGTCGATGTGCTCACCATGTTCGCGGGGATGCAGCGCCACCATGACCTCCGAGGTCATGACGCGTGTGATCCGGGCCGCGTAGCATCGAGCCATGCAGATCGTCCGCCCCGAGAGCCCGTTCGGCCCGCTCCTTCGGAGCCACCGCGTGCGCTGTGCGATGAGCCAGGAGAAGCTCGCCTCCGCCGCCGAGGTCTCGACGCGTCATCTCTCTTGTCTCGAGACGGGCCGCGCGAGCCCGAGCCGCGAGATGGTCTTGATCCTCGCGAGCGCGCTCGAGCTGCCGCTGCGCGATCGCAACGCGATGCTCGCTGCCGCCGGTTTCACCGCGGCGTATCGCGAGTCGCGCCTCGACGATGCCGCGATGCGCGAGCTCGACGGCGCGATCGGTCTCTTGATCGCCAAGCTCGAGCCCTACCCGGCGATCGTCGTCGATCGATCGTGGAACATCTTGCGCGCGAACGCGGCTGCCACGCGCTTTCTGCCGCTGCTGATGCCACCGGGCGCGCCGCCGGAGCTGCTGCGAAACGCCGTGCGTGCGATCGTCGATCCGCGCGGAGCCCGACCGTACCTGGTGAACTGGGAGGAGGTCGTGCGCTCGATCGCGCATCGCACGCGCATGGAGCTGACGCGCGACCCCGAGGGCTCGCCGCGCCGCGTGCTCTACGACGAGATGCTCGGCTACCCCGGCGTGCGCGAGACGCTGCGTGATGCGCCCTCGACCTCCGCGCCACCGCTGCCGTTCTTGCCCGTGCACGTCCGGCGCGACGGAATCGAGGCTCGTTTCTTCACGATGCTCACGACGCTCGGCACGCCGATGGACGTCACGGCCGAAGAGCTCAGCGTGGAGGCCTACTTCCCGGCGGACGACGCGACGCGTGCGCTCGTCGAGTCGATGGCCGTGTCCAGCTGATCGGTCTTGGGCCGTCGCGAGCCTCGATCCAGCACGGCCGCCAAAGCGGGCATCGCGACGAGCGTCACGAACTTCGAGAGGCCGATGCCGCCGAGCACCGCGATCGCCAATGGACGTTGGATCTCGGCACCCGCACCCGGCTCGAGCGCGAGCGGCAGCACGCCGGCGAGCGTCGCGGTAGCCGTCATCATGATCGGCCGGATGCGGCGTGCGCACGCGATCTCGAGCGCTTCGACGTACGACTTGCCCTCGGCGGCCTGCTCTTCGGCGACCTCGAGCAAGAGGATGCCCGCCTTCACCTCGAGGCCGACGAGCAGGACCATGCCCATCATCGCCGACACGTCGAGCGCGGTGCCGGTGATCCACAGCGCGACGAGCGCGCCCGTCAGCGCGAACGGCGTCGTGAGCAGCACCGCGATCGCCGGTCGCACGCGGCGGAACTGGGCGACGAGCGCGACGAGCGTGAGCAGCACGCCGAAGCCCAGCACGACGCCGAGATCGCGGAACGAGCTCACCTGCGCGGCCGCTTGGCCTCCGACGTCGATGCGACCACCGTGCGGAGGCGCGATGCCTACCAGCGCCGCGCGCACGTCGGCCGCGATCGATCCGAGATCGCGCCCTTCGGTGTCGCTCGTCACGACCACGACGGGACGAAGCGCCTCGCGTCGCAGCTCGACTGGCACCGCGACGTCCTCGAAGTGCACGAGCGCGCCCAGCGGCACGGTGGGCGAGAGCGTCCCGACCGCGCCTGGCACCACGATGGGCATCTCGAGCACGCGCTCGGGATCGAAGCGCAGCGCGTCGGGATAGCGCACGCGGATCGGCAGCCGGCGATCTCGGAAAGGCATGGAGCCGCCCGACGCACCGAGCAGACCGGCCGACACGCGATCGAGCACGTCCTGCGCGCCGAGATGCGCGCGGGCGAGCGCGCTGCGATCGACGTGCGCGATGCGGACCGGTGCCGAGCCCTCGATGCCGTCGAAGAGATCGGCGAGGCCGTCGATGCCCGAGAGCCGCTCGCCGACCGTGCGCGCGACGGATTCGATCTCGGACTCGTCGTCGCCGAAGACCTTGATCTCGATCGGGTGCGGCGCGTCCGAGAGATCGTTGAGCACGTCCTCGAGCACGGCGATGAGCTCGATGCGCAGCTCGGGGATCTCGCCCTCGATGCGCGTGCGAATCTCGTCCTGGATCTCTTCCGACGATCGCTCGCGACGCGAGCGCGCCACCAGACGCACCATCACGTCGCCGCCGTTCTCGGCGGTCGCGGCGGCCGGACCGAGCTCGAGGCCCGTGCGTCGCGCGTAGCTCTCGACCTCGGGCGTCTCGCGCAGGATCGCCTCGAGCCGTCGCGCGACGCGATCGGTCTCTTCGAGCGATGTGCCGGGCGGCATGAAGTAGTCGAGCACGAACGAGCCCTCGTCGAGAGTCGGCAAGAACCCGGACGGCGTGTGCATCACGACGAGCGCGCCGAGCGCGAGCGTGACGACGACGAGAAGCGGGCCGAGCCATCCACGACGCGCGCCCCAGCCCGCGATGCGTCGATAGATCACCTCGAGGCGCGGCGTGCCAGGCGGCTCGTGATGCGCGACGAGGAATCGCGCCGCGGCGATCGGGAGCGACGTGAGCGAGACGACGAGCGAGAGCAGCACGGCCGCCGAGAGCGGGATCGCGAGCGCCGTGAAGAACTCGCCGACGAGCCCCGATACGAACGCGAGCGGGATGAGGACGACGACCGTCGTGATCGTGGTGCCGACGACGGCGGGCCCGATGTCGCTCACGCCGCCGGCCGCGGCCGTCTCGGGCGGCTCGCCGTGCTCGAGCCGGCGCGCGATCGCCTCGAGCACGATGATCGCGTCGTCGATCACGAGACCGACCGCGATCGCCATGCCGCCGAGCGACATCAGGTTCAGCGTGGCGCCCACCATGCGCATCACGAGGAACGTCGCTGCGAGCACGATCGGCACCGTCGCCGCCGCGATGATCCCCGCGCGCACGTTGCGGAGCGAAGCCCCGAGCACGACGAGACAGAGCACGATGCCGACCAGGATCGACTCGCGCACGGAGCCGAGGCTCTCCTGGACGAGGTCCGCCTGATCGTAGACGGGCTCGAGCGTCACGCCCTCGGGCAGCGTGATCGAGCGCGCGACCGCTTCGACGGCGCGCACCACCTCCGGCGTCCCGGCACCGGGCGCGCGCGACACGCTGAGCACGACCGTCTCGCCGCGCGGGCCGCTCACGCGCGAGGTCGCGTCCATCGCGCCTTCTTCCACGCGCGCGATCGCGGAGAGTGGAAGCGGTGCGCCGGTGATCGAAGTCGCGATCGGCACGCCGCCGAGCTCGTCCAGCGTCGGCGCGTCACCCGAGACGAGCAGCGGCAGACGCGCACGATCCAGCGAGAGGCGACCGGCAGCACCGAGCGCTGTCTGCGCTCGTAGGTGCGTTGCGACGTCGAAGGGACCGAGCCCGGCGGACGAGGCGGCGAGCGGATCGAGCACGACCTCGACCTCGCGGATCTCGCCACCGTGCACGCGCACCATGCCGACGCCGGGCACGCGCGAGAGCGCAGGCCGCACGACGAGATCGCCGAGCTCGCGCAGATCGCGCGGATCGATCGGCCCCGCGAGATCGAACGTGACGACCGGAAATGCCGTCGGTGTGAGCCGCTCGACCTCGACCTCGGTGCCGAGCGGGAGCGCGCCGCGCGAGCGCGTGACGGCGCTCTCGACGTGCTGCAGCGCCGCTTCCATGTCGCTGCCCGACACGAAGGTGAGCGCGATCTCGGAAGCCCCGCGTACGGTGCGCGACCGGACGCGGATGACGCCGATGACGGTCGCGAGCTGCTCTTCCAGCGGACGGGCGAGCGTGGTCACCGCGACGTCGGCCGGCAGATCGGCGACACGCGCGACGACGACGATGCGCGGGAAGTCGACCTCGGGATAGACGCCGCTCGGCAAGCTCAGCGCGGCGAGCACACCGCCGAGCACGAGCGTCAGCGTCGCGAGCGCGATCACGGCGCTGTGACGCAGGATGAAGGGACCGAGACTCACGGCGCGGTCTCGTGCGCGGCCATCTCGCAAGGCGCGTCGTCCGGCAGGCCGATCGCGCGCGCGACGAGCCGCACGCTCGGATCGAGCTCGCTCGTGATCTCGGCGTGACCGTCCGCGCGCGTGCCGACGGTGACCGCGAGCGGATGCGCTTCACCGTCCTCGCAGACGAGAACCTCGGTCGTGCCCGCAGGGCCGCTGCGCACGGCCTCGGCTGGCACCACGAGCGCGTCGTGCGTGCCGATCTCGACCAGACCCTCCGCCGCGAGACCGAGCGGCAGCGTGCGATCGAGCCCATCGAGAGCGATGCGAACGGTGCCCGTGCCGGTCGCGGGATCGAGCGTCGGCGACACGGAGCGGACGTGCCCGTCGAGCGGCGCGGGCAGCCCATCGATGGTGACGTGCACGACCTGATCGCGCGTGATCGCCAGCAGATCCCGGGACGACACGGTCGCGACCATCTCGAGCGCCGTGAGGTCGGCGACCTCGACGATCGGCGTCGCCGGCGTCCCATCGACGGTCTCTCCCGGATGACGCAGCAAGCGAAGCACGGTTCCGGCGAGCGGGCTCGTCACGCGCGTGCGGGCGAAGCCGCGGCGCGCTTCGCTCGAGAGCGCACGCGCGGCCGTTTCGGCCTCGGTGAGCGCGGCGAGTCGTCCGTCGGCCTCTTCGAGCTGCGCGCGCGGCGCGATTCCGCGCTCGACGAGATGCGCGAGATGATCGCGCGCCTCCTGCTGCGTGCGCACCAGCGCCGTCGCCTCGGCGAGATGTGCGGTCGCTTGCATGCGCGCATCACTGGCCGGGCCCGCTTCGATCTCCGCGAGTAGCGCCTCCTGCGCGATCGCATCGCCCTCGCGCACGTGCACCTGCTCGATGCGGCCCGCAGTCTGCGCCGCGACCAGTGCGCGACGATCGGGCGGCGTGTCGACGACGCCGTGGAGCGATCGGCGATCGACGATCGGCGCGTGACCGACGGCACACGTCGCCACGGGCGTCGGCTCGTCGGGCGCCGCGGTCTCCGTCGCGCCACCGCAGGCCGCGAGCAAGAGCGAGAGAGCGAGCGCGCGTTCAACGCCAGTCATCGGATCGTCCTTCGGCGTGATCGAGCCTGGCGGCGGCGCGTGCGCGATCGGCGAGACACGTCGCCTCGGCACGCTCGGCATCGGCGAGCGCTTGCGCCGCGGCGAGCGTCGTCGTGAGGTCCACGCTGCCTTCTTCGTAGCCTTCCCGGGCCAGATCGGACGCTTCACGCATCATCGGGATCACGCTCTCTTCTTGTGCGCGGCATCGCTCGGCGACCGCGAGATAGTCGGCGCGCATCGCGAGCGCCGCCGCCCGAAGCCGCGTCATCACGGCCGCTTCCTCGACGTGCGCCTGATCGCGCGCGCTCTCGGATCGCTCGATGCGCGGCTCGTCGAAGAGCGGGACGTCCATCGTGAGCAGCAGTCGCACGTCGTGCGCGTCGTTGCTGCGGTGGATCCAGTCGGACACCTGCACGCCGAGGCGAGGCCAGCGCGAGCGGTGATCGTGCAGCGTCGCTTCTTCGGCCGCGTGCGTGCTCGCGAGCGCGCGCTGCGCGAGCGGATGCGACGCGAGCACCACGTCGACGTCGAGCTCGGGCACCTCGGCGCCGAGCGGCGCACCAGAGGTCGTGACGGTCGTCGTCGTGGGATCGTCCCCGAGCGCACCGATCAGACGTGCGGCCGCACCGCGCGTCGCGCTCGTGGCGGCGCTCGCATCGGCCGTCGCCCGGGCCGCATCCGCGCGTGCGCGCACGACGTCGATCCGCGCGACCGCGCCCTCTTCGAGCCGTGCCTGCGCGGCTTCTTCCACGCGCTGTCGTCGCTCCGCGTCGTCGGCAGCGAGGCGGACGTTCTGCTCGGCGAGCCAGAGATCGGTCCACGCGAGCGCGACGACGAGCCGCGCATCGAGACGCGCGACCTCGATCGAGTCCTCGGCGACCTGGGCTCGCGCACGCGCCGCGTCGGTGGCCGTGTCGAGCTGACCGAAGACGGGCAAGAGGATGTACAGATCGAGGATCGCCGCGTAGTCGACGGAGAGACCGGCCCCGATGCGCGGGTTCGGCAGGATGCCGGCGACACCGACGTCGCGCTGCGCGACCGCCGCCTGCGCGGCCGCGACGGCGACCTCGGGCGCGTGCTCGTCGGCGCGTGCGAGCGCGTCGGCCACCGTCATCGGACGCGCATCCTCCGAAACGTCGTCCTGCGCGTGCGCTGGCGATGCCATCGCCAGCACGAGCATTCCGATCCACAGGCGGCCCACGACGGAGTCGTACGCGCGCTTCCCTAACGGCTCCTGAACGCGCTCAGGGCGCCGAGCGCCAACGTCGGATGGCCAGGCGCGCCGAGAAGCCCTCGGGAGCACGCCGCGCGAGCGTCAGCGAGCCGCCATGCAAGCGCGCGACGTGATCAGCGAGCGCCAGGCCGAGGCCCGCACCGCGAACTCCCTGCGAGGAGCTGCCACGCACGAAGGGCTCGCGGATGCGAGCGAGCTCGTCCTCGGCGATGCCAGCGCCGCGATCCTCGACGCGGATCGCGACGAGCTCTTCCTGTTCTTCGAGCACGACGTCGACTTCTGCCGCGGAGTACTTCAGCGCGTTGTCGACGAGGTTCGCTGCGGCGAGCACGACGAGCGGCTCGACGGCGGACGCGATCGGCGCAGTCGTGCTCGTCACGCGAACGCGGTCACGCGCGGACGGCTCCAGCCGCGAGAGGATCGACTCGATCACATCCGTGAGCTCGACGGGCTCGCTCGCTCCCATCTCGTTCTGCGCCATCGCGAGCAGCGCCTCGGTCGTGTCGGCGAGCTCGATCGCGGTCCGGATCGAGGCGACCAGACGCGCGTCGATCGGCTTGCCCTCGCGCACTTCTTCCTGCGCGAGCTCGAGCTGGATCCGCAGCCGCGTGAGCGGCGTCCGCAGCTCGTGCGCTGCGTCGTACACGAAGCGCTGCTCGCGCGCGATCGCCTCGTCGATGCGCGCGAGCATCGCGTTGAACGTGGCTGCGAGCGAGTCGATCTCGGTCGATCCCCACGCTCGCGTCACGCTGCGCGATCGCGCTCGCGCGGGGAGCGCGGCGATCTCGGCCTCGAAGCGCGAGAGCGGCGCGAGGTTCCGCGCGAGCGCACGCCGCCCGAGCAGACCGAACAGGATCGTGACCGCGAGCGCGACGAGCGCGACGACGCCGACCATCGGCAACATCGCGCCGAGCATCGGTGCGAGCTCCGATGCGATCACGATCGAAGCGCCGACGCTCGCGCGCACCACGCAGATCCTCTCGGACCGTCCGTCGATGCGCGCCATCTCGCAGTGACCGCTCGGGCGCGCCGCGAACGAGCCGAGAGCGCCTGCGCTCGTGGGCGCGCCCAGGCGCTCGGCCCCGAGCCAGATCTCGATGCGGCGCGCGACCCAGTGCTGCTCGGCGAGCTCGTGGCGCGCGACACGATCGAACGACGCCGGCTGATCGACGTGATCTTCCAGCTCGGTCGCGAGCGTGCGACCGACGGCGATCGCACCCTCGTCGTCGCGCCAGACGACCACGAGCACGCCGAACGAGGCGCTCGCGATCACGATGCTGGACGCCGCCAGCGCCAGGAACACGAGATACGTGCGCGCGATGCGAGCGACGATCGAGCCGCTCATCGCGCCTCGTCGAGATCGAGCGCGTAGCCCACGCCTCGCACGGTGCGCAGCACCGACGGTGCGAGCTTGCGTCGCAGCCGCGCCACGAGCACGTCGAGGCTCGCGCGTGTGCCCGTCGACACGTCGCCCCACGCACGCTCGAGCACTTGCTCGAAAGGCACGACGCGGCCCTTCGCGTCGGCGAGCACACGCAGCAGCTCCCATTCGCGCGCGGTGATGGGCACCTCTTTGCCCGCGAGCTCGGCACGTCGCGAGGCGAAGTCGAGCACGACCGCGCCGGCCTTGAAGCGCTCGGGCCGCAGGCTCGGGCCGCGGCGACCGAGCGCGCGCACGCGAGCCGAGAGCTCCTTCAGCGCGAACGGTTTGCGCAGGTAGTCGTCCCCGCCGGCCTCGAGCCCTTCGACGCGCGCATCGACCGCGCCGCGCGCGCTCAAGAACAAGATGGGCGACTCCACGCCGAGCTCGCGCAGGCGGGCGCAGAGCTCGAGGCCCGACGAGCTGCCGAGCATCACGTCGAGCACGATGACGTCGAACACCGTGCCGTCCGCCAATGCCAGCGCCCGCTCGGACGTGGCGGCGAGGGCGAGCTCGTGCCCTTCGCGTGCGAGCGCCGCGCCGACGAGCTCGCGCGTCTCCTCGTCGTCGTCGACCACCAGCACGCGCATCGCGCGCATCGTGCGTCATCCACGGGCCGCGGACAATCCTGACAAGACGCTGACACCGAGGTGCGCGACAACCGTTTCTCAGGAGGACGGGACATGAACGCGAACGAGATCGGAACGAAGTTGGTGGCGCTCTGCAAGGAAGGCAAGAACCACGAGGCGGCGACCACGCTGTATGCGGAAGACGTCGAGAGCGTGGAGGCCGCGGCGCCGCCGACGGGCGGATCGCGAACGGCCAAAGGGCTCGCTGCCGTGCACGCCAAGGGCAAGTGGTGGGCGGAGAACAACGTCGTGCACTCGGCCGAGACGTACGGGCCGTACCCGCACGGCGACGACCGGTTCGCAGTGCGCTTCGTCTACGACGTCACGTTCAAGCCGACCAACACGCGCCGCACGCTCGACGAGGTCGCCGTGTTCCACGTCGCCAACGGCAAGGTCGTGCGCGAAGAGTTCTTCTACCCGACGGCGTGACCGCTAGTGGAGCGCGAGCGCGAAGTGGACGCGCAGCAGCATGCGCGCGGGGCACGAAGGCGCGATCAGCTCGACGCCTTCGCCCTCCGCGCGTACGCGCGCGGGACGTTCCTCGCCGGTGCCCAGATCGACCATGCTGCCGAAGGCGGTGCGGGCGATCGGCGGAGGCAGACCTCGGACCACCAGACGCGCTTCGGCGCAGCGATAGCGGTTCATGAGGCCGACCCACTCGTACGGCGCCGCGGACTCGCCGCGCACACGCTTGCACTCGCGGAACGTGCGTAGATAGACGCCCTCGAGCTCGAGGGTCTCGCACCGGCCGAGGGAGAGCTCGAGGCTCGCCGGGAGAT
>CAYSCF010000247.1:0-10186 GCA_964429305.1 uncultured Sandaracinaceae bacterium
TCCCGCTCCCGCTCCCGCTCCCGCTCTCGCTCCGTCGCTCGCTCCCGCTCCCCCTCCCGCCCCCACGCTCGCGCGCCCCGCAAAGAAGAAAGGCGGCCTCACCCCCGCCGCCGTCGTCCCGACGCCGAAGGGCCCGACGTTCGATCGCGCGCAGCTCGAGATCCACGCGTCCGGAAAGATCTCCGAGATCTTCGGACCGCTCTTCGCACAGCAGGATCAGTACGCGGTGCAGGTCCGCATGCCGACGCCGCCGATGCTGCTCGCCACGCGCTGCACCGGCATCGACGCGACGCCCGGCGCGCTCGGCAAGGGTGTGTGCTGGACCGAGACCGACGTCGTAGAGACGAGCTGGTACCTGCATCAGGGCCGCATGCCGCCCGGCGTGTGGATCGAGAGCGGTCAGGCCGACCTCTTCCTCGTCTCGTACATGGGCATCGACTTCCTCAACCAAGGGAAGCGCTGCTATCGCCTGCTCGGCTGCGAGCTGACCTATCACCGCAGCCCGCCGCGTGTGGGCGAGACGCTCAGCTACGACATCCACGTCGACGGTCACGCCAACCAGGGCGACGTCCGCTTGATGTTCTTCCACTACGACTGCCGCATCGACGGTCAGCCCGCGCTCACGGTGCGCAACGGGCAAGCCGGCTTCTTCACGTACGAAGAGCTCGCCGACTCCGCGGGCATCCTCTGGAAGCCCGAGACGCAGGACATCGTGCCGGACGCGCGCGTCGATGCGCCGAAGGCCACGCTCACGAAGACCTCGCTCACGCGCGCCGATCTCGAGGCGCTCGCGAACGGTCGCCCCGACGTGTGCTTCGGTCCCGGCTTCGAGGCCGGCGCCTCGCACGTGCGATCGCCGCGCATCCAGGACGGCCGGATGCTCTTCCTCGATCGCGTGGACGTGATCGAGCCGCAGGGCGGCCCGTGGAAGCGCGGCTATCTGCGCGCGACGCAGGACATCAAGCCCGATCACTGGTTCTTCGACGGCCACTTCCATCTCGATCCCTGCATGCCCGGGACGCTGATGTTCGACGGCTGCATGCAGACGATGAGCGTCTATCTCGCCGCGATGGGCGTGACGCTGAATCGCGACGGCTGGCGCTTCGAGCCCGTGACGGGCGAGACGTACAAGATGCTCTGCCGCGGCCAGGTGACGCCGAAGAGCAAGCAGCTCGTGTACGAAGTGTTCGTCGAAGAGCTGCGCGACGATCCGAGCGGGCCCGTGCTCTACGCGGATCTTCTCTGCACCGTCGACGGCCTCGGCGCGTTCCACGCACGCCGCATGGGCCTGCGCATGGTCCCCGACTGGCCGATGGAAGAGCGCTCGAAGCTGATCGCAGCCGACGCCCTCGTCGTCTCGCCAGGCGACGAGCCCGCGTCCTTGATCCAGAACCGCCCGGATCGCCCCGTCGCGATCGCTGCGTCGGGGCCGTCGGAGGGATTCCCGTTCGACTACGCGTCGCTCGTCGCGTGTGCATGGGGCAAGCCGTCGACCGCGTTCGGCAAGATCTACGAGCGCTTCGACACGCACCGCAAGGTCGCGCGCCTTCCCGGCCCGCCGTACCACTTCATGTCGCGCATCGCGCGCGTCGACGGCGAGATGGGCGTGGCACGTGTGTCTCCTGGAGGGCAGGGCGCCGAGGTCGAGGTCGAGTACGACATCCCGCCCGACGCCTGGTACTTCCGCGAGAACGGCCACGCGGTGATGCCGTACGCGGTGCTGATGGAAGCCGCGCTCCAGCCGTGCGGCTGGCTCGCGAGCTACGTCGGCTGCGCGCTCTTGAAGGACGAGGACCTCCTCTTCCGCAACCTCGACGGCAAGGCGACGATCCACGCCGAGGTGCTGCCCACGAGCGGCGTCCTCAAGACGGTCAGCAAGCTCAAGAGCGTCTCGCTCGCGGGCTCGATGATCATCGTCGGCTTCGACGTGCGCTGCTCCTTGCCGGAGCGCGGCGACGAGCTCGTCTACTCGCTCGACACCGTGTTCGGCTTCTTCCCGACGTCGGCGTTCGAGAACCAGGCGGGACTGCCGATCAACGACGCGCAGAAGGCGCTCTTCGCAGCGCCGAAGAAGAACGAGATCGACCTGATCGCGCGCCCCGCGAAGCTCTGCGATGGCACGGCTCGCCTCGCGACGCGCTTTCTCTTGATGCTCGATCGCATCGTGCATCTCGATCTCGAGGGCGGCGCGGCGAAGCTCGGCGCGGCGCGCGCGGAGAAGACCGTCGATCGCGACGAGTGGTTCTTCAAGGCGCACTTCTTCCAGGATCCGGTGCAGCCCGGCTCGCTCGGCGTCGAAGCGATGTGCCAGCTGCTGCAGCTCACGATGCTCGAGAAGGGGCTCGACGCGGGCCTCACGGCGCCGCGCTTCGAGGCCGTCGCGCGCGGCGTCAAGCACGTGTGGAAGTACCGAGGTCAGGTCGTGCCCGCGAACCAGGTCATCGGCTGCTCGCTCGAGATCACCAAGATCGAGAAGGAAGAGAACGGCGTGCTGGCGGTCGCCGACGCGTCGCTCTGGGTCGACGGCAAGCGCATCTACGACGCGCAGGGCCTCGCGATGCGCATCGTCGCCGGCGACGGCACCGCGCCCGACGGACACGAGCTACCGCGCCGTGATGGTCGCGGCGCACGCACCGCCGCCATCGAAGCGACGTCTGCGTCGAGCGGAGGAGCGAGCGAAGAGACGCTCGACGCGACGAAACAGCCTTGGCTCGCCGATCACTGCCCCACGTGGGTGATCCCGGCGCTGCCGGCGATGTCGATGCTCGATCGCGTCGTCGCCGCCGCGGAGAAGCACTCGGGCAAGCCCGTCGCGGCCGTCGAGCACCTCCAGATCTTGCGCTGGATCACGATCGAGCAGCCGACGCGCATCCGCGCGAGCGTCGAAGCGATCGAGAACGACGCCTGGCATCTGAAGATCACGCTCGAGGCGTTCCGCAACGCCAAGGACGCGCGTCTCTCGCGCTTCGAGCCCGCGGCAGAGGCGCTGGTGCTGCTCGGTGATCCCGGCGCGCCGCCGCCGATCCCCGCGCCGCTCGGCAAGACGCACGACGGAGGCGACCCGTACGTCGAGGGCCGCCTCTTCCACGGTCCGCGCTTCCGTCTGCTGCAATCGCTCGCGATCGGCAGTACGGGCTCGACGGCGATCGTCGATGCATCCAAGACCGACGCGCCACGCGGACGCCTGCACCAGGTGCTGCTCGACGCGTGCACGCACGGCATCCCGCACGACGGCCTGCACGCGTGGTCGCAGACGCTCGCGTTCGATCGCGCTGCCTATCCGTTCCGCATCGAGCACGCGCGCTTCTTCGGCGAGCCGCCGACTGGCTTGGTCCGCGTCGAAGCGCGCCTCGTCGAGGCGTCGTTCGATCGTGCGCGCATCTCGCTCGTCGCCATCGACGAGACGACGCACCGCGTGTGGATGTCGCTCGAGCTGGTCGAGGTGCTGCTGCCGAAGGGCCCGATCGGCATGGCGTCGCCGCGTGATCGGGAGGCGTTCCTGCGCGATCGATCGTTCCGCGCCGGCGTCGGGCTCTCCCGTACGTCGCCCGAAGAGTCGTCGCTCTCGCTCACCGATCTGGTCGCGTCGAACTGGCTGCCCGGCACCGTGCAGAAGGTCTACGGCGCGACCGACGTCATCGATCCGAGCGAGCTCGCGTTCCGCGCGCTCGTGAAGGATCACGTCGGCCAAGCCACCGCGACGCATCCGTCGGCGGTCGACGTGACCGGCGCCCGCGCCGCGTGGAAGTCGCGCAGCACGCACGAGCCGCTCGCGCTCTTCGCCGGCACCACCACGACGAACGCCGAAGGTCTCACGCTGAAGGCCGCGCGCGTGCTCGACCTCGCGCCCGTCCGCGACTTCTGGCGCAACTTCCTCGGCACGGGACCTTGGCCGGGCGAAGACCTCTACTTCTCGCTCATCGAGCGCTTCGTGCGCCGCGTGCGCGTGGAAGACCCGGTCGCGCTCGCGAAATTCCGCGGCAAGAGCGTGCTCTTCCTCGGCAACCACCAGGTGGGCATCGAGTCGCTGCTCTTCGGCATCACGGCGTCCGCGCTCATGGGCACGAGCACGCTCACGCTCGCGAAGAAGGAGCATCGCGAGACCTGGCTCGGCAAGCTCATCCTCCACGGCTTCGCGTATCCCGGGCTGCGCGATCCGCGCGTCATCGCGTACTTCGATCGCGAAGATCCCGCTTCGCTCCCCGCAGTGCTCCAAGAGCTCGGCGCGATGATGCGCACCGAGGGCAAGAACGTGATGATCCACGTCGAGGGCACGCGCGCGCTCTCGTGCGACAAGCCGGTCACCAAGATGAGCGGCGTGCTGATCGACATGGCGCTCGCGCTCGGCGTGCCGATCGTTCCCGTGCGTTTCGTCGGCGGTCTGCCGCGTACGGAGCTCAGCGAGCGGCTCGAGTATCCGTTCGCGATGGGCAAGCAGGACTACTACCTCGGCGCGCCGATCGTCCCGGAGACGATCACGAAGATGCCCTACAAGGACCGCACCGAGCACGTCCTCGCGCGCATCAACGCGCTCGGGCCGGGCCACGAGACGGAGATGCCGTTCGACGCCGATCCCGAGCTCGCCGGCAAGGTCGCGATGCGCGTCGCCGAGAGCGATGCGCTACCCGCGTACGCGACGATTCGCGCCGTGCTCGAGGCGCGCGGCGCGAGCGATCCGATGATGAAAGAGCTCGTGGAGAGCGCGCGCACCGGCGCCCCACTCGTGCTCGACGCGAGCCCCGAGAGCGCCTGGCTCGCGAGGATCGCGGAGTGGCTCTTCGGGCCACGCGGCCCGGCGATCACGCGCTGATCCCCACATCCGGCCGGGTGTGCGCGCAGAACCGCGCGGTGTGACGTCGTTCCGCGGCGGCATCGCGCGTTCGCGGCATCTATCGAGGAGCGCGCGTTGGCACTGCCGATGCGATGGGACGAGGCGAGAGGAGAATCGCCATGCGCATCTCGAACATCCTCGCCGGAGCAGGCATCGCCGCCACACTGGCACTCGCACCCACGGCCCAAGCCCAGCCTGGAGCCCGTCACGTCTCGCACTTCGTCTCGCCCGATCGCGGTCACGACGCCGACGCCATCACGACGCCGCCACCGGCATCGCGTGACGAGCACCGTCCGCCGCGGCCCTTCCGCGAGGCGGTGTGGACCGAGGGCTACTGGAACTGGAACGGCAACGCGTACGTGTGGGTCGATGGAACGTGGATGCGACCCATCCCCGGCCGTCGATGGAGCCCGTGGCGCTGGACGCAGCAGTCGGATGGACACTGGCAGCTGATCCCGGGCGGCTGGGTTCCTTCGCACGAGGGTGCGCTCTGAGGCGTCGGCCGGCGCAGCGCGGCGCGGCGGCGTACGATGATCGCATCGCGTGGCCTCTCGCTTCTCACCGAAGGTCCGCATCGCGCTGCTCGTCACCGTCGTGGTGACGCTCGCCGCCGTCGCACACCTGTCGGGGCTCACTGCTCTCGTCACGCGCGAACGGATCGCCGAGCTCGCCGTCTCCGCGGGCTGGCTCGGCGTTGCCGCGTACGTGGCCGCGTTCGCGATCGGCGAGATCTTCCAGCTTCCAGGAGCGATCTTCGTCGTCGCCGCGGTCGCTGCGTACGGCCCGTGGCTCGGGACGGTCGTGGCCTACGTCGGAATGAACGTCGCTTCCATGTCGGTGTTCGGCTTCGGCCGTCTCGTCGCGGGCCGCGCGCTCGCGGAGATCACGCATCCACGCGTGAAGCAGCTGATGGCGCAGGTGGAGAAGGCGCCCATCCGCACGGCGTTTCTCGCGCGAGGTGTGTTCTTCGTTCTGCCGGGCATCGGTTACGCCCTCGCGCTCTCTTCCATTCGCTTTCGCGACTACGTGATCGGCTCGGCGTTCGGGCTGGCGATTCCGTCGCTGCTCGCCGCATTCCTCGGCCAATGGGCTCTCTCGCTCGCGTGATACAACTCCGTCGTGAGACGCCTCTGGTCACTCGTGCTCGCCGCGACGGCACTGTTCTTCCTCGTCGCGTGCGAGAGCCCGGCGGCGCTCGGCGCGAGCTGCGACCGCAACTCGCAGTGCGCATCGCCTCTGGTGTGTCGCCTCGAGCGCTGTCGCTCCGAATGCGTCGAGAACCGCGACTGTCCGCTCGGCGCGGAGTGCTTGCGTGGGTCCGACGGGCTGGGCGCGTGCTCCTTGCCTGTCGATCGCGGCTGCACGTCCGGCGGCACGACCTGCCCGATGCCGCTGACGTGCGTCGGAGATCAATGCGTCAACACGTGCTCAGCAATGCGGGACTGTCCAGACGATGGCGAATGCCGGCCGGTCAGCGGCACCGCCGTGTCCTTCTGCTTCGCGCCCGATCGAGCCCTGGACGCGGGAACGACCGAGGACGCCGGAGTCCCTTCGGACGCAGGGCCGCTCTGCGCGGCTGGCGGCTGTCACCGATCGCTCTGCGTCGGCGATCAATTCGCGTGCGCGATCCACACGAACGGAACCGTCGGTTGTTGGGGTGCGAACAACCATGGTCAGCTCGGCGATGGCGCGAACGAGATGACGCCCGCGACGCACGTGGATGCGTCCTTCGATTACTCGGCCACCCCCGTCACGGTGATCGACGACGCCGGCGACCCCATCGTCGCGAACGGGCTCGCATGCGCGGAGCGTTCTGCGTGCGCGATCCTCGCTTCGGATGGATCGATCGTGTGCTGGGGCAGCGAGGGCGGCGCCGGCGCGGCGCAGAGCGGAGATCGCGCGCGCCCAGAGCCTGCGCGGGCACACGCGGCCATGCTCGGCAGCGGGTACGTCGACATCCACGCCGGTCGCTATCACTACTGCGCGAGCCGCGACGGCGACGGCGACGGCTCGGCGGCATGCTGGGGTGATGCGGGCGACGGAGAGCTCGGCGACGGGACGAGCCCGGTGGACGCGATCGATACGATGGCCGGCACGACGTGGGGTGGGATGCATCTCTCGCTCGCCAACGGTGTCACGTGTGGTCTGCGTGACGGCCATGTGCGTTGTTCCGGCGGTGACAACGACGGCTCCATCGGCCCGAACGCGACGGCGTTCCCCCAAGATCAGCTCGTCGCGGTCGACGTACCCTTGTCCTCTCCCGCGAGCGACCTCGCCACGGCGACGGGCGTGGGATGTGCGCTGGAGAGCAACCAGATCGAGTGCTGGGGCTGGGCCGCGCAGGGATCGCTCGGCTACGACGTGACGGGCGCCATCCACGACGACTGCGAAGGCGTGACCGGCGCGGCGTCTCCATGTCATCGACAGCCCTCGCCCGTCACGATCACCGGCGGTCCCTACGTGCGTCTCTTCTCCGGTGGCTTCACCGCGTTCGTCTGCGCGCAAGCGCAAGACGGAACCATCTCGTGCTGGGGAGAGCTCTCGACCGGCGACTGCGCGTTCGTGGCGGGACGTTGCCGCGTGCCGGTCCGCGTCCCGTTGCTCGACGGTGCGACCGAGATCGCGATGGGCACGTCGTGCACGTGCGCACGAAGGGCGGACGGGAGTGTCGTCTGCATCGGAGCCAACGACGTCGGCGAGCTCGGACGAGGAATGGTCGATCCAGTCGGCATGATTCGCTACGACGACGTCTCCGTCCGAGGCTACTGATCGACGCGATCGCGAGCACGACCAGCACGGCGGGAAACGGGCGCCGCGATCCGACGGCGCTCACCGCGCAGAAGCCCTGCGGCCGGCAATCGCTGCTGCCACCCGCATCGCCGGTACAGCGTGCGTGATAGATGCAGACGAGGTTCGAGAGCGCGCTCTCGTTGCCCGACGCATCGACGACGGTCATCGCCATGGCGCCGGTCTCGCCGTAGCGAGTGCTCGCCCAACCGAGCGCGCTGGTGTCGAACGTCGTCTGCCCGAGCGCGAAGTCCGGGCTGCCGTCGACTCCGTACACGAGCGCGCTCGCGACGCTCGCTCCGCCCGGGCTCAACGTGGTCGACTGGGGCGCGGTGTCGTGACCGCACGCGTTCGTGTCGACGTAGAAGCGAACGCCCGTCGGCGTGGGAGTGGCGCTCCAGACGAGGGTGAGCGCGGTGTCGCCGACGGCATCGCCGTCGATCGCCGCCGCAGCGGGCGCGACCGTGTCGAGCGCGATCGCGAGCGAGCTGCTCGTGCTCGACGTGAACGTCGTGGAGAGATCCGCCGTCGTGCTCGCATCGAAGAAGAAGAACCTGCGCGACGCGAGGGTCCCGCTGCACGGCTCGGCGAGGTCGGCGAAGAGCGTGTGGGCCGACGCCGCGATCGTCGCGCTCGAATCGGACGTCGTGATCGCGCTCGCATCGATCGCGACGGGCGTGCAGAGCCCTGCCTGACGCGCGGCGACGTCGGCGCATGCCGCATCGTCTTCGGTCCACCACACGTCGATCACGCGCGTGCTCCCGCTCGCGCGCGCCACCAGCCCGCAGATCGTGATCGGGATCGCCGCGTCGCACTCCGGGCTTCCGATGGGTGACAGGGCGAGATCGATCGGTGTCGTCGTGTGTCGCCCGAACGTCGCGACCGAGATCTGCATCTGCGCGTGGGCGAGCGAGGGCGCGAGCGCGAGCGTCGCGAGCGCGAACGATTGGAGCTGCACGCACGATGGCTGAGCAACCGCCGTTCCATCCCGAATCGATGCGGAATCAGCGACGCCGATGACGCCGCGGCATGCGAGCCCCGCAGTCGACTGCGGCTCTCGGACGAAACGGCAGCAGTGGTCAGTGCGAGATGGTGATGCAGGGCGACGTCTCGACGGACGAGCCGTCCGTCGCCGTCGTCGTCGTCATCGCACCGCTCGACTGTCCTGCGAGCTCGACCGAGCCGTCGACGTACGCGAGCACCATGCACATCTCGTCCGTGCGATGCGGGCCCCAGTTCACCGCGTCGGCGCCGGGATTCTCGTACGTGCACGCGAGCCGGAGGCCGGACGCGCCGCTCAGATCGAAGGGCGCGGACAAGGTGTCACCGAGCGGGTCGCCGATGCCTTGGCTCGTGCCGAAGATCAGCGCGCCGTCGTTCGGGCCGCCGACGGCGAAGAGCTGCCAGCCCGTCGCGAGCCCGTGATAGTGCGGCAGCACGTAGTGGATGTGCTGGTCGAGGATGTGCGAGCGCACCGCGTTGGCGAGGTTGCACGACATGTCGACCGTCGTGGTCGAGCGGCCGGCGATCGCGATGTTGCGATTGTCGAGCGCGAGCCCGTGCAGCAGCGTCGTCACGTCCGTCGAGGCGAGCCCGTGCACCGTGAACGTGAGCGCGGTGTCCACGGCATCGGCGGCGAGGTTGAAGACGTGGATCGATCCGACGACGCGCGCGTGCGCGGGGATCAGATACGCCGCGCCTGGGCCGAACGCTTGGACCTCGTGCGTCGACTGCGTCGACTGCGCGAAGAACACGCCGCCGCCGTGCAAGCCCGCGACGAGCTCGTTGAACATGCGGTCGTCGCAGACGAACGTCCCGTCGTCGCCCGGATACTGATCGTCCGGGACCCACATCCAGTTGGAGTGATGCCAGCCCGGATCGGCGTCCATCGTGATCGAGTCGACGTAGATCGGCGTGTCGTTGTTCAGCGTCCACGCCTGACAGAGATCGAGACGCTCTTCCCCGCTCTCGAGATGGATCGGCGGGAACGCATGCATGAGGCTCGCTTCGGGCGCCGGATCCAGCAGCGTGGTCGCCGCATCGGGACGCGGGCCCGAGTCCTGCGGCGGAGCGGCGGCATCGGGCGCCGATTCCGCACCGCGACACGCGCCGAGCAGGACGAGCGATGCGAGGGCGATCTTGCGCGCGAGCACGAAACCGATTCTACCCGAGATCAAGGGCGACGGCGTCGGCCAGCGAGGAGCGCGGCGAGCACGATCCACGCGAGGCTCGGCGAGCCGGCGCCCGCCGCACGACAGCCGCAGCTCGACGAGGGCGGCGGCGTGGGCGTTGACGCAGCATCACCGGTCGTCGATCCGTCGGCCGGCCGCACGCCGGCATCGGGGAGTATCGCCGCGTCGACCGGCGCCGCGCACGTCGTGGCGGTCGCGGTCTCGCTCACGTGGATCGCGCGCCAGCCCTTCGCCGGCCAAGGGCTCGTCGTTCCCGTCGCGCCCGCAGCGGTCGTCGCGACGGCGAGCAGCTGCACGCCGCTCGATCCGTCGATCGCGAGGCAGTGATCGAGCGTCGCGCCGTCCGCCATCGCTACCGGCTCGCCGTCCGCGAGCA
>CAYSCF010000248.1:0-10178 GCA_964429305.1 uncultured Sandaracinaceae bacterium
GCCATGTCGACCGCCTGCACGTCGTGGGCGACGATGAAGAGCTCGCCGCGCGATGCACAACGACGCGCGCACGTGCTTGGCATCTCGAGCTCCTCTGCGGTTGAACCCCAGGATCCGGCCGCCCGCTCGCCGCGTCAATCACGATTGCGAGCCCGCGCACGACGCTGGGTCTGAAGGACGAGCAGGCGCCGCACACACGTACGAGACGACCGCGCATCTGCGCGGCGGTGCGGTCGAGAACCTGATGAGGCGCGCCGTCGCGGCATGTCGAAGGACGGCTCGCTCGTCGCGCTCTACGCGCAGGGACAAGGCATGACGCACGGCGCCGCGCGCTCGTGTCGTGGGCGCGCGCCGATCTCGCGAAAGGCGTCGTAAGGAGATTGGTCGGCGGTGCTGCTATCGTGCGCGGATGCGGGCAACGATTCTGATCGTGCTGGCGCTCGGCGCGTGCACCGAAGCGCAGGTCGCGACGGACGCGGGGCCGGATTCCGCGGAGGACGCGGCCGGGCGTTGCGGTGCCCCGCCCCACGTGACGTACTCGTGCGATCCGCTGCCGAACGGCGAGCGAGGCTGTCGCGGCGCCCCGCGCACGTACCCCGTGACGGTCTTCGACGACAGCACGGGATATCCGATGGGCTGCACCATCTCGCTTCCGTTCTGCCATCCGCGCTACCCGGACGACATCGCCACGTGTGACTGTGGGTCGTCGTTTCCGACCTTCGACGCCGGGACGGATCCGGAGTGGATCTGTCCCGCCTGATGGAGCGTCGCTCTCGTTCGAACGTACGGGCTCGCTCAGCGCAAAGGCTGCCGCGGTGGCGCCTTCAGATCGATGCGGAGCGCGGTGTACAGACGCTCGATGCTCGCGCCCCGCCGGACCAAGGCATGACGCGCGGCGCTGCGCGCGCTGATCGCATCGCGCGTGATCGGGAACTCGCGCGCACGACGGGTGTCGAGGATGCCGTGCGCGCGAGATCCATACTCTCGATCCTGACGATGACGGTCACGCTCGGCTGTGGGCCCGCGGATCGGCCCCCGCCGCCGTCGATCCCGGAGCCGACGCCCGTCGCGGAGCCCGCGAGCCCGCCGCCAGCCGTCTCGTCGGTCACGACGCGCACGATCGCAGGATGCGAGAACGGCTTCGCCGATGCGCCTGCGCTGGCCGAGACCCAGCTCGTCTGGGGACCGTGCACGTCCAGTCCCGATGCCGGCTGTCGCGAGCTCGACACGGCGTCGGCGATGAGCGTCCACGTCGTTGCCAGCGGCACGCGTGAAGGACCGATGCTCTTCGTGCGCATCGTCTCGACGACGGGAGAAGAGGAGTACGTCCTCGGCCCGCCCGACGGTCCCGCGCGCGTCGTGCTCACGACGCATTGCACCTCGCGCGCATCGATGGGCGCGATGGCCATCGGTCTCGATGGCGCCGCGCTCGAGCTCCACGGCCCGGCGCGCGAGTCCGTCTTTCTCGCGGGCCCGTTCGCGCCCGACGCCTCGTGGCAGACGCCGGCCGCGGCGTACGGTCGCGAGGAATTCGGTGAAGTGATCCTCGGCTACCCGTTCGCCGTCGCCGGTCGATCGATCCGTGCGGTCGACGCGCGCCAGCGCATCTTCCGATCCTCGTCGTCCACCTCGGCCTTCACGGCGATGCCAGCTCACTTCCGCGGAACTCTCGGCGACGCGGTGGCGGTGGGCGACGCGACGATCGCGGTCGTCGAGACGATCCCCGAGACCCTCGTCTTGCAGCTCGGAGATGCGCCGCCCGTCGCGTGGTACCGACCTCCGCGCGGCGGCGGCGTGAGCGCGCCCGCGATCGACGGCGACACGGCGTATCTGCTCGTCGGCAGCGGGCGCGATCGGAACAACGGCTACGCGGCGATCGACGTCTACGGTGCGCCGATCCCGACGAGCACGATGCCTCCGGTGCTGCAGCGCGTTGGCGCGACCTCGGCTGGATCGCTGCACTGGATGAGCAACCCCGTCGCGGGCGGCGGGCACGTCGCGTGGCGAGCCGCGCTCGATGCCGAGCACGCAGCGATCGACGTGCTCGATCTCGTGTCGTCTCGCCGCACGCGCTTCGTCGCTCCTTCGTCGACGGGTATCGCGAACGTGCTCTGGGTCGACGACACCGAGCTCGGTGTCGAGGTCCTGCATGAAGATGAGGCCGGGTCGATGACGGCGCGGTCGTGGATCTGGCGCGTTACGCTCGCAGGTCTGCCCGACGCGTCGTGACGCGCGCGGCTCGGACGCAACGCGAGTAGTCTCGCGCCGCATCGTTCGTACACTCGCGCCCATGCCTCCGACCCTGGTCTTTCGCGTGCGCGGCGTGCTCGACGGAGTCGAGTACGTCAGCGACGGCGCCATCCTCGTTCGATCCGATCTCGTGCAGCCTTCTGCGGACCCCGCCGGCGTTCGAGAGATCCAGTCGATCCAGATCCGCGGGATGCTCGCGACGCTCGGCACGCGTCGGACGACGCTCGACGCGCTCGTCCCGAGCAAGATGGGCGCTGCGTTCCGCACTTCGGACGAGGTCGCGCTCGGTGAGAAGTACATCGCGCTCCTGCGCGCGCTCGATGGGCCGCTCGAGCTCGTCACGCACACGGTCACCTCGCCCGTGGTCATCTCGATGGGCGGCGTCGCGATCGGCGCGCTGATGCCGATGAACCTCGCTCCCGAGGTCGGCGCGCTCTTGCCGCCGCCGAGCGGAGGCGCGATCCGCGGGCGCATCGTCTCGTACGCGCGCGAGCGCGGCTTCGCCGTCGTGCGCTTGCCCGATGGGCGCGACGTGACGCTCGACGTCGCCGCGATGGCGGGCTCGCTCGCGAACCTCGCCCAGGAGCATGCGCTCGTCGATCTCGAGGTCGCAGAAGCCGCCGATGGGACGGTCCGCGGCACGTTCGCGTGGCTCGCTGGGACACGCGATCCGCGACCCGCGCCTGCACCGCGCGCGCCGGCCGCGGGTCCCTTCGATGCGAAGGCGCTGCTCGGCCACTTCGCCGCATCCATCGCGGCGTCGGGATCGATCGTCAAGCAGGTCGGCAGCCTCGACTATCCGGCGCACCACGAGACGCCGTCGTTCACCATCCACGTGCTCGAGCGCGTGTTCGGCGAGCGACGCGAGGGCAGCTTCTTCGTCGTCACGAACGGCCTCTCGCAGACGGCCCTCCCTGGCGGCGGGCAGGGCGTCACGCTCAGCCGCTTCGAGCTCGTCACGTGGACGACGGCGCACGACCTGAAGCTGCTCGACACGATCGCGAGCGTCGGTACTGCGCTCCACGCGATGGCAGCGCGCGGATCGCGCTTCGCGCTCGGCCACTCGATCAGCACCGGCGCGCCCGGCTTCATGGGCTGGCCGCGCGTGATGCTCTCGCGCATGAGCCGGCCGCTCGAGCTCGCGCACGGCGCCGTCGACGTCGCGCGCGTCACGCCAATCACGAACGAAGAGTGGGCCGAGAAGCAGGCGCTCTTCCCCGACGACATCATGGGCGGCTATCCGTACGTCACGACGCTGGAGCACCGCGGCTTCGACGAACTGCTCGCGCGCTGGCACACGCCGCCCCCGTGGAAGTGATGGCATCGCCGGCCCGTTGCCGGCTACAACGCTCGTCCATATGAGCGACATGCACGGCGGCGACATCATCGGTGAGGTTCTGGCGCGTCGCGGGATCAAGCACCTCTTCACGCTCTGCGGCGGGCACATCTCGCCGATCCTGGTGGGCGCCAAGAAGCGCGGCATCCGCGTCGTCGACATGAGAGAAGAGGTGAACGCCGTGTTCGCGGCCGACGCTGCGGCGCGGCTCACCGGCAACGTCGGCGTCGCGGCGGTCACGGCCGGCCCGGGCGTCACCAACACCATCACCGCGCTCAAGAACGCGCAGATGGCCGAGTCGCCCGTGCTGCTCTTCGGCGGTGCGACGGCGACGGTGCTGCGCGGCCGCGGATCGCTCCAGGACATCGACCAGATCTCGATCCTGCAGTCGATCACCAAGTGGGCGACGCGCGTCACGACCGTCAAGAGCCTCGGGCCGACGGTCGAGCGTGCGATGGACATCGCGCTCGGCGGCGTGCCGGGCCCGGTGTTCATCGAGGTGCCGATCGATCTGCTCTATCCCGAAGAGATCGTGCGCAAGTGGACGATGGACGAGGCCACGATGAAGGGCCCGCTCGGTGACGCGCTGCGCTTCTATCTGCGCGGGCATCTCTATCGTCAGTTCGAGCAGCCGCACATGCCGGTGTTCGCGCCCGAGCTGCCCTCGCTCGCGGACTTCACGGTGCCGGGCGATCCGCTCAGCAAGGTCGCTGCGCTCGCGGAGGACGTCGCGCGCGCCAAGCGTCCGCTGCTCGTGCTCGGGAGCCAGACGCTCGTGAACCAGCCCAACCCCGAGAAGGTCGCCGACGCGCTGCGTGCGCTCGGGATCCCGACGTACCTCGGCGGCATGGCGCGCGGTCTGCTCGGCAAAGAGAGCGACATCCAGTTCCGTCACGAGCGCGGCAAGGCCCTCAAGGAAGCGGACCTCGTCATCGTCGCGGGCTTCCCGTTCGACTTCCGTCTCAAGTACGGCCAGGCGATCCCGAAGAGCTGCAAGCTCATCGGCGTGAACCTGAGCGCCTCGACGCTGCGCAAGAACCGCATCCCCGACGTCGCGGTGCGCATGCATCCGGGCGAGTTCTTCGTCGAGCTCGCGCGACACATCGGGAACAAGGCATCGAATCGTCCGGAGTGGATCGCCGCGCTGAAGAAGCGCGAGGACACGCGTGATGCATCGATCCTCGCGTCGGCGACGGCGACGTCGACCAAGCGTGTCAATCCGCTGAAGTTCTTCGTCGAGCTCGAGAAGAAGCTCGCGGACGACGCGATCCTCGTCGCCGACGGCGGCGACTTCGTCGGCACGGCCTCGTACATCCTGCGCCCGCGCGGACCGCTGGGATGGCTCGACCCCGGCGTGTACGGAACGCTCGGCGTCGGCGGCGGCTTCGGTGCCGGCGCGGCGCTCTGCCGCCCGAAGGCCGAGACGTGGATCATCTGGGGCGACGGCAGCAGCGCCTACTCGATCGCCGAGTTCGACACGTACGTGCGTCACGGGCTCAACCCGATCGCCGTGATCGGCACCGACGCGCTCTGGGCGCAGATCGCGCGCGACCAGACCGAGCTGCTCGGCGACGACGTCGGCACGACGCTGCGGGACACGTCGTACGAGAAGGTCGCCGAGGGCTACGGCGGCGTCGGCCTCTTGCTCGACGACGAGAGCAAGATCGGCGAGGTGCTCGACGAAGCCAAGCGCATCGCGCGAAGCGGCAAGCCCGTCTGCGTGAACGTGATGCTCGCGCCGAGCGACTTCCGCAAGGGCTCGATCTCGGTCTGATCGCGCGGCATTCTCTTGGGATGGCGCTGCTCCGACCCGCCCTCGATCTCGAGCCGGCTTGGCAGGTGCTGGTCGTCGCGCGCGGGGCGACCGTTCGGAATTCCGTCGAGCCGTTGCTTCGTGCGGCGCTGATGCGCGGCGTCCACGCGATCCTCGCATCGCGCGAGGCGAGCCTCGTGGACGGCTGGCTCGTTCATGCACGCACGCGCGCCGGCGTCACCGTGATGATCGCGGCGCGGCCGGGTCGTGAGGCGCGCGCGGTGCCCAGCTATCTCGACGCGCTCCTCGATGCGTACACGCCAGTCGCGCTCGAACCGTTCGTGCCTCCCGATTCGCGCGGAGGTCCCGGAGGCTCGGGCGCCCCGGCGCTGATCGCGAGCTACACGCCGCCGCGCGGCGCGTGTTGATTCGCGCGGGCGCGTTGATTCCGAAATCACGCGGAAACCCAGGAGACGAGGAACCCAGGAGAAGCTCCTCTTGGGTTCCTAGACTCCTGGGTTCCCGCGTAAACCGAGGCCCTCCCTCGTGCGAGGAGCCCCCAGCTCGCTCTCGATCCTCGCGCGCCGCATACTTCACGGGTGGAAGGTCCGACGTGGCAGTGGCTCGTGGTGCTCGCGATCGAGCTGGGGGCGCTCGCGTACCTCGGCCGGCAGCTCTTCGGACGCGCGAGCCCGCCGAAGCGTCGTGGCCCCGACGTGCCGGTCCAGTCGCTGCTACGTAAGAAGCGATGAACGGAGATGTCCCGCCGACGCGGATCGCGTTGGCGAACGAGCGAGAGGTCCGAGGGGATGGCGCATACGTCCTCTACTGGATGACGGCCGCGCGTCGCACGACGCACAGCTTCGCGCTGGAGCGCGCGCTCGACTGGGCGCGCGAGCTCGACAAGCCGCTCGTCGTCTTCGAGGCGCTGCGCGCGGGATATCCGTGGGCGAGCGATCGGTTCCACGCCTTCGTGATGGACGGAATGCGCGACAACGCCGCCGCGCTCGAGAAGGCAGGCGCGCTCTACTTTCCGTACGTCGAGCCGCGCCCCGGGGAAGGGAAGGGCCTGCTCGACGCGCTCGCGGCCGAGGCGTGCGTCGTCGTCACCGACGATGCGCCGTTCTTCTTCTTGCGGCGCATGCTGACGGCGGCGGCGCCGCGCTTGCCGGTTCGCGTCGAGGCGATCGACGGTAACGGGCTGGTGCCGCTGCGCGCGATCACGCAGAGCTTCACGTTCGCGCATCAGTTCCGGCGCTTCGTGCAGAAGATCATCCGTCCGCATCTCGTGCGGATGCCGCACGCCTCGCCGCTCGCGCGCGTTCGACTGCCCGCGCCGAAGCTGCCGCCCGCGATCACGAAGCGGTGGCCCGTGGCCGACCTGTCCGATCCCGTCGCGCTCTGCGCGCGCCTGCCGATCGATCACCGCGTGCCCATCGTCGAAGATCGCGGCGGGCACGTCTTCGCGAAGAAGCGGCTCGATGCGTTCGTGCAGAAGCGCCTCTCCGACTATCCCGAGCGGAGCCATCCGGACGATGCCGCATCGAGTGCGCTCTCGTTCCATCTACACTTCGGCCACCTCTCGGCGCACGAAGTGTTCGCGAAGGTCACCGAGAGCGCCGACTGGTCGATCGAGAAGATGGCAGCGAAGGCCAACGGGCGGCGCGAGGGATTCTGGAACGTGAGCGACGCGGCCGACGCGTTCCTCGACGAGCTGATCACGTGGCGCGAGATCGGCCTCGCGCGCGCGGTCTTCGCAGCCGACACGATCACGTTCGACGATCTGCCGAGCTTCGCGCGCACCACGCTCGAGAAGCACGCGAGCGACCGCCGCGCCTACACGTACTCGCTCGCGCACCTCGAAGAAGGTCGCACGCACGATCCGATCTGGAACGCCACGATGCGTCAGCTGCGCGAGGAGGGTCGCATCCAGAACTACCTGCGCATGCTCTGGGGCAAGAAGATCCTCGAGTGGACCGCGAGCCCGAAGGACGCGCTCGACACCATGATCGCGCTCAACGATCGCTGGAGCGTCGACGGCCGCGATCCGAGCTCGTACACGAACATCGGCTGGGTGCTCGGTCTCTACGATCGCCCGTGGGCGCCCGAGCGCCCGATCTTCGGTGTGGTCCGCTACATGAGCTCGGACGCGGCGGTGAAGAAGCTCCGCATGAAGGAATGGCTCGCCCGCTGGGGCGACGGGCAGCAGCGCTCGCTCGCGCTCGAGTGATGTAACGCGGTTTAATCCGCGCGTGGGCACGTCTGCGCTCAAACCGCGACGCATGAGGCGCGTCGTCTTCGTTTTCGTTCTCGCCGCGGGCTGCTACCAGGCGCACGAGCGAGGCGCCGACGCGAGCCTCGTGGTCGTCGATGGAGGGGGCGACGGCGGCCACGATGCCGGCACCGACACGGGCGGACGTCCGTGCGGCTGTCCCGGGGCCCCGACCGCTCACGTCTGCGCCCTGCCGCTCATGTGCTGCCCCGCCACGGAGACGTGCGAGGACCCCGCCCACTTCAGCTGCACAGGCAGCAGCAACCCTTGTCGTTGAGCGTGATAGCGTCGTCCTCGATGACACGCATCGCTCTCGCCTCGCTCGCGCTCGCGCTCTTCGTCTCCGGCTGTCCGACCACGATGAACCGCCAGGAGACGCTCCCGCGGCTGCGCACCGCGATCGACGGCGAGGTCACGGGCGCCGCCGATCTCGAAGACCACAACCAGCTCGTCGAGAACATCGTCCAGAGCGGCGTGCTCGAAGGCATGTTCGAGTCCGAGGTCGAGCAGGCGCTCGGTCGCGGTCAGGACTGCGGCGTGCGCGACATCTGCGCGGCGCATCACTTCCGCGCGTCCGACTGGACCTACGAGGTCGGTCATGCGCCCGGCGATCCGTCGCTGCCCGCGGGCCCGACGCTCGTCGTCGGCTTCGATCGCACGGGCCGTGTCGACAACACCTACTATCAGGTGCGTCGCGGGCCTGCGTCGCACCAGTAGCTCGCGCCTCAGGCCTTCTTCCGAGCCGGCGGCTCTTTCAGCAGGTAGCGAAGCGCGACGTCGGTGACCTCTTCGATCGCGGCATCGCGATCGACCTTCGCGCGGCGCGTGACGAGCGCGTGCGTCAGCTCGTCCACGACGTGCACCGCGACGAACGCCGCGAGCTCGCGATCGGGCACGCGCACGTCGCTGCCGTGCGCATCGAGATACACCGTGACGAGCTTCACGATCGTCGCGAGCTCTTCTTCGTAGCGCTTCATCCGGCCGACGCGCGGGATCTGCTCGCGCAGCACCTTGGCGAGCTTGGGGCTGCGCAGCTTCACGTCGATCATCGCGGTGACCAGAGCGCGCGTGCAGAGCGCGGGCTCCGCGCTCCCGAGCTCCGAGATCATCGTGACGACCATGTTGTGGATCTCGTCCGAGTAGCGATCGAGCAGCTCGCCGATGAGCGATTCCTTGCCCGGGAAGTATTGGTAGAGCGATCCGATGCTCACGCCGGCGCGCTCGGCGACGCGGTTGGTGGACAGCCCTTCGTAGCCGTCGCGCACGAGAATGTGAGCGGTCGCGTCGAGGATCGCGTCCACCGTCACTTGAGCGCGGCTCTGGCGCGGCTTCTTCCTCGGGACCGTTCGCGGCTCGATCGACATACATGCCCTCCACGAATGCGAGCACCGAAACCGAGCAAATGCTCACATATTGGAGCACGCCCCGCAACCGACCCGGATCGCCCGGGAAAGGAGCCCGATGCCAAGCCCGTGGATGTACGCCAAGGCCCTTCGCGCGTTCGTCCGGCTCGTGAAGGATCCGACGCGGCTCGACGAGGTGTTCGTCCTCGCGGAGTCGGTCGAGACGGAGGAGGCGGCCGCGCGCGTAGCCGCGATCTTCCAGACCGATCCGCACTCGGCGCGCGTACTGCGCGAGCGCCCGCGCCTCGGAGAGATCGATCTCGCGGCGCTCTCGAAGCTGCCCGAAGGCACGCTCGGTCGCGTGTTCGCGGATGCGATGATCCGCATGAACCTGGATCCGAAGGACATCCTCGTTCCGCCGAACGTCGCGAGCGACTACGACTACGTGCGCGCCCATCTCCGCGAGACACACGACGTCTGGCATCCGGTCACGGGCTTCGACACCGACGTCGCCGGCGAGCTCGGACTGCAAGCGTTCTATCTCGCGCAGTTCCAGGCGCCGCTCTCCGCGCTGCTCCTCATGGTCGGCTTCGCGAACACGCTCTTCTTCGCGATGGAAGATCGCGATCGGCGCATGCGCGCGATCGTGCGTGGCTGGATGATCGGCAAGCGCGCCGAGCCGTTCTTCGGCGTTCGGTGGAGCGAGATGTGGACGATGCCGCTCGACGAGGTCCGCCGCCGTCTGCGGGTCGAGCCGGATCTCGCGAGCGAGATCGTCGACGGATTCATCGATCGCCTGCCGAGCGCGTCGATTCGGACCGCGCTCGCAGCCTGATCGCCGCCGATGCTATACCGCCCTCGCGAGATCACTCGCGGGAGGCATCATGTCGGCAGGTCTTCGACGAGGCTCGAACCACAGGAGTCGTCCGCTTCGCGGACGCGACACAATCGTGTCGGCCCGGCCGAGCCGGGCACTCCTGTCGATCTCCGTTCTGGTAGGCGCACTGCTCGCGCTCGCCGGCTGCGGTCACCACCATCACCACGTCGAGGCGCAGGTCGACGTCGAAGGTGGCGGCGGCGCAGCGACCGGTCCGGCGGTCGTCGAAGAGGGCGGCGGTGTCGTCGTGGCCGACCAGCAGCCGACCAGCGGCGGCGACGTCTACGTCGGTCCGTCGGAGCAGGGCACGACGAGCTCGGGCGGCGTCGTGGTCGCGCCCGCGGGAT
>CAYSCF010000249.1:0-10171 GCA_964429305.1 uncultured Sandaracinaceae bacterium
AAGTCTGCACCGGTGGTCTCGACGAGGACGGCGACACAGCGATCGACTGCGCGGATCCCGACTGCTTCGAATTCGCCGACTGCATGGCGGCCGACGTGGCTCACACCACGACGGGGCTCGTCGCGTGTGGTGATCCGATCGTGATCGATGCGGCGGCGAGCGCGATGGCATGCGCCACGATCGGCATGCCGATGTCGGCGACGATTCCGACCGACTGCGCAGCGGGCTCGCTCACCGCGACGGCGCAGGTGTTCTGCGACGCAACAGGGAATGCCGCCGCGCTCTGGATCGAAGAGCGCGTCACGGCGCCCGAGACCCAGCAGATGCTCGACGCGCGACACTTCCGAGAGACGTACTACGAGCGCGAGAGCGTCCTCGACTGGGAGCGCCAGGAGAGCGGACCGAGCGCGCGCGAGGGCGGCAACGGCTTTCCGATCCACGAGTACCAGGACAACGCGGCCGGCGGCGGGAACCTGTTCCGCGTGATCACCGTTCGCCCGGTGCTCGGCGGCGATCGCATCTCACGCCTGCTCGGCTTCGCGCTGATCACGAGCCTCATCGATCTGGACATGCCGATGTCGATGGACTCGCGCAGCAACGTGCACCTCGGCGGTCTGATCATCACCGTGCCGCGCCCCTGAAGCGCTCCTACACTCGCTCCGTGAGGACACGGCGTTGAGAACGCGCAGGCTCGCGCGGTGCGAACGCTGTGGGATGCCGGAGGCCGTGTGCCTCTGCCAGCTCGCATCGATCGCGGTCCGTACGCACCTGCTCGTGCTCGTGCACCACATCGAGGCGTTCAAGACGACGAACACGGGGCGGCTCGCCAGGATCGCGCTCGGCGCGGGCTTCGAGCGCTGGGGGCTGCCCGATCAGCCCCTGCCCACGTTGCCCGACGGCCCGCTCTTGCTGCTCTTTCCGTTCGACGATGCGCGCGAGCTCTGCGCCGCGGACGCCGAGAGCGGCGCGACGCTCGTGGTGCCGGACGGCAACTGGCCGCAAGCGCGCAAGATCGCGCGTCGTGTCGGCGCTCACCGGCTCGTGACGCGTGTGAAGCTCGCCGACCACGAGAGCCACTACGCGCTGCGTCGGACGAAGCGCGAGGGCGCGCTCTCCACGTTCGAGTCGATCGCGCACGCGCTCGCGATCCTCGAGGGTGAGCGAGGGCCCGAGGTCGCCCGCGATTGCTTGGCGATGTTCGACGCGTTCGTCGCGCGCCACACGACGTTCACCGCAGGACCGCTGCGCTCGAAGGAACCGTGAGTCTCAGATCGCGGGGCCGGGACAGCCGTAGTCGACGCCGATGTTCGTGACGTGGCCCATCTCGACCTGCGAGCACTCGTCGCCGTAGAACGTGATCGTGTTGGTGCCGGAATCGTAGTCCCAGCCGCTCGCGTGGCTCGTGTCGCGCGGGATGAGCGCGCCGCCGTCGAAGCTGACCTGGAAGAGCGACGGATCGCGCGCGCCGCCGTCGAGCATGATCGTGCACGTCGGCGGGATGATCGATGCCGCGATGCCGGAGAGTGCCGCATCGAGCTCCGTCGCCGAGCGCGCGCTGTAGGGCATGACGGTGCCACCCGCGACGGCCATGCGATTGAGCGTCGTCATGTCGCTGCCGAGGCCGCCACCGAAGCCGAGGACGAACGTGTTCACGCCGTCACCGTGGAGCGCGGTGATCGCCGCGACCGTCTCGTCGGGTGTGTCCGCCGTCCCGCCCATCGAGTCGGTCGGCGCGCCGCAGTTCGGCTGGCCGTCGGTCGCGAGCAGCACGTACTGACCGATCGGATTGCGTGGGATCGATCGGTAGTAGTCCTGCGCCTGGCTGATGCCCGCGAAGGTCGGCGTGGCGCCCGAAGCGAACATGGCGCACGCGAACAAGCCCGTGGGATACGTGCTGACGCGCGCGACGACGTTGGCGGCGTTCATCGGTGCGACCGGGACACGCAAGATGCCGGGGGCGCATGCGTCGCTCGGCCCGGGGAATTCCATCAAGCCCCAGTTGATGCGCGAGTCGAACGCGTTCACGAGCGTCGTGAGCGAGCTCTTCATGATCGCGAGCTTGCTCATGCCGAAGCCCGCGCCCGGCGGATCGCACATCGATCCCGAGATATCGAGGACGATGAGCATGTCCGGCGGATCGCCGATGATCTGGTTCATCACCGGCGTCGTCGAGCCGCAGCCCTCGCCCGTGTCGATCGCGGGGCCCGTGTCCGGGCGCTCGAACCATGCGTCGGGCCGCACGACGTTCCCGTCGTCGCCGAGATCGTTCGCATCGTCGTTGCCGTTGGGCCCGCCGTCGTGATGGTTGGTCGGCTGATGCGTGCCGGAGCAGCTGCAGCCGACGAGATGCGCGCCCGAGAGGACGAGCGCGAGGCCGAGCAACGACGCGTGACGCATGGAAGGCTCCTGTTCTCTGGCGGTTTGCGATACTACCAGAGCCGTGATTTCGGCGATCAGACACCGGCGGGAGTTTGCTCTCACCTTGCTGATCGCCGCGGGCTGCACCGACTCCGTGATGCCGCGCGCAGAGGCCGGCCTCGCGCGCGATGCTGCGGTGATCGAAGACGCTGCGATCGTCCGCGACGTCGGCGCCGATGCGGCGGTCTCGCCCACCGATGCGGGGCACGATGCCGCGTCCGCGCCGTGCATGACGCGTGTGACCTACGGCTCGGCGTGGATCCACGGCGCGGGACACCCGAGCGACTCCGACGTGGTGATGGACCGCGTCACGTGGGACGGCGTCTGTCACACCGACGGGACGAGCTCGTACGCCGTATTGAGCAACGGGTGGCGCCCGTACTTCGCGGGTCTCTCGTCGTGCATCCTCGCGCTCGACGTGAGCGGCGCCTGCGATGCGCCGCCGCCGAGCGCGTGCACCACGCGCATCACCTACGGCGCCGCGTGGGCCCGCGCCGCCGGGCACACGGACGACTTCGACGACGTCACGGGCGTCGTCACGTGGAACGGCTTCTGCCGCGCGGAGACCGGTGGGCAGTCGTCGGCGTTGCTCTCGAACGGATGGTCGCCGTTCTTCACGGGCGCGAGCGCGTGCGACGTCTCGCTCCGCTACGAGCAGTGCGGCGGCCTGTTCGCCAATCCCGTGGTCGACGTCGACTGTCCCGATCCGGGCGTCGTGTACGACGGCACGCAGTACGTGATGGCATGCACCGGCGGCGACTACGCGATCCGCACGTCGCCCGATCTCGTTCACTGGACGGCCGCGGGGACGATCTTCGCCGCAGGTCGCAGACCGACGTGGGCCTCGGGCGATTTCTGGGCGCCGGAGATCCACGCCGTCGGCGATCACTGGATCGCGTACTTCAGCGCGCGCGACGCGGCCGACGGATCACTCGCCATCGGTGCAGCGACCGGCCCGACGTCGCTCGGTCCGTTCACCGACATCGGTCATCCTCTCGTACACGATCCGCATCCAGGCGTGATCGACGCGCATCACTTCGAAGCGCCCGACGGCACGCAGTACCTGCTCTACAAGATCGACGGCAACGCGACCGGCATCCCTACGCCGATCTACGCGCAGCCGCTCGCCGCGGACGGAATCACGCTCGTGGGTGCGCGCACCGAGCTCATCCGCAACGATCAGGCGTGGGAGGGAAGCCTCGTCGAAGGCCCGTGGATGATCTTCGAGAGCGGCTCGTACTATCTCTTCTACAGCGCGAACGCCTATGCCTCGACGCGCTATGCGATCGGCGTCGCACGCGCGAGCTCACCGCTCGGCCCGTTCACGAAGGCGAGCGCGCCGATCCTCGTCAGCAACGGCGCGTACGGCGGGCCCGGCCACGGCTCCGTGGTGCGCGGCCCCGGCGGCGAGTGGGTGCACGTCTATCACGCGTGGGAGGCGGCTCACGTCGGCGCGGCGCCCGGAAGGCTCGATCTCGTCGACCGCATCGGGTGGTCCGGCGGCTGGCCGCACATGTACGGCGCCCCGACGCCACGCTCGCAGCCCTTGCCGTGAATCGGCCGGAGTGGTCCGCGGAGTGGACCCGACACAATTGTGTCGGCCGGCTCCGCCGGCACTCCGGTCGAGCTATCCGACGATGACGCGATTTCGGCCCTGTTCCTTGGCCTTGTAGAGCGCGCCGTCGGCGATCGCGAGCAGCGCGGCCACGTCGTCGAGCTCGCGCTCGGGCGACTGCGTCGCGATGCCGATGCTCACCGTGAACTTGATCTTCTTGTCTTCGTGCACGACCTCGAGCGCCTGCACGCCCTCGCGGATGCGCTCTGCCAGACCCAGCACGCTCGCCGGCGCGTTGCCGCGGATCGCGAGCACGAACTCTTCGCCGCCGTAGCGCGCGACCACGTCCTCGTCGCGCATGCTCGAGAGCAAGAGCTTGCCGAGCGCGATCAACACGGCATCGCCGCCCGCGTGGCCGTACGTGTCGTTCACCTTCTTGAAGTGATCGGCATCGACGAAGAGCACCGAGAGCGGCGTGCCGTTGCGCTTGGCGTAGCTCAGCTCGCTCTGCAGCCGCTCGTCGAGGAAGTGTCGGTTGTAGACGCCCGTGAGCTTGTCGCGAACGGTCGCCTCGTAGAGACGCTTCTGCTCTTCGATGACGGCGTCGTCCTGCAGCTCGAAGCGGACGACCGTGTCCTTGCCGAGCTGGATGTGCGCGCCCGGCTCGAGGAACGCCGGCTCCGCGAGGCGCTTTCCGTCGATGAACGTGCCGTTGGTGCTCTTGAGATCTTCGATCGCGTACTTGCCCGCGAGACGAAAGAAGCGCGCGTGACGGCGCGAGAGGGAGTCGTCGTCGATCGCGTACGAGGAATCCGTGGTGCGGCCGACGACGAAGTCCTGGCTGTCACCGATCACGATCATCGATCCCGGCCGCGGGCCCGAGAGGATCACGAGCACGCCGCGTCGCGCCGGCCCCGCGTCCCGCTGCGGGGCCGGTGTGACGGCCACTTGCATCGTCGCTTGAGGGGGACGGGGACGCGTGTTCATGAGCTTCCACGCTACCGAAGGGGCGACCGATTTTCCAGCGCCTCCGCTGGCGACGGATCGATCGTGTGATCGAAACCGGCGCGTGTGTGGAAATCGGCGAACATTGCCCCATGAGCCCCGAGGTGCGGCGACTGCTCGACGAGGGCTGGATCACCCCGCTCGCTCGGGACGCCGAGCTCGGGGTGCGCGCGCTCGGCGCGCTGGCCGCCCACGCCGCTTCGACGCAGACGCGCGATCGCGCGGGCGCGAGCGCTCGCGGACGACGACGAGTGAATCGCTGCCGCGATCGCGCTCTGGCAGCACGACCTCGTGCCGCTGCGCTCGTGCGCGCGCCTCCACGCGGTAGCCGCGCCTCGACGTGGAGGCGGAGCACGCGACGTGCCGCTCAGTGCGAGAGGAAGAAGAAGGCCGCGGCGCCGAAGATTGCGCACGCGACTGCGATGAACATCACGAGCATCGGCGGAACGCCGCTCGCCCGCGCACGCTCGCGCTGCGGGACCGGCGGGTGCGCCGCGGGCATCGGCTCGCTCCGCACGGGAGCGATCGGTCCGTCGGGGATCGGGTGATAAGGAAGGCCGAGGCGCTCGCACATCGCCATCACGGCTTCGTCGAAGAGCGGTCGCAGCTCGGGCGAGACGCGAGAGAGGTAGAGCTGCAGACCCTCGCGCAGCGGCTCCGCGAGCGCGCGCATCGCATCGGCCGGCGCGTAGGCCCGGATCGTGGAGTCGTTGTAGAGCTGCACGTCGGTGCAGATCGCGCGGGCCAGTCGTCGCGCTGCAGCGGGGTCGTCGATCACGAGCTCATCGTATCAGCGGTGCAGCCGCTCGTGATCGCTGCCTGAGGTACCCTCGTGATCGATGCACCAACGCCTGCTCGCTCTCGCCCTGCTCTGCTTCGCGTGCTCCTCGCCGCCCGCACCGAGCGGCACGTGCACGAGCGCGAGCGACTGCGCGACGGGCCGCGCGTGCGTCGATGGACGATGCGTGGTGCCGCCCGACGCGGGCGCGGATGCGTTCGTCCCGCACGATGCCGCCTGCGTGTGCGCCGCCGGCGAGAGCTGCGCGTCCGGGAGCTGCATCGCCGATTGCGGCGATCCACGCGCGAGCGCGTGCGAGACGGGCACCGAGTGCGACTACGCGACGGGCCACTGCGTCGCCACGGGCACGGCCACGCTCGGCGGCGCCGGCACGCACTGCGGTGGAGCGATGGGCCCGCTCTGTCTTCCGGGCACCGAGTGCTCGCTCGCTGGCACGTGCGAGCCCGCGCCTCCGTGCGCGCTGCAGCACTGCACGCCCGGAAACGCGACGTGCTGGGGCGCCTCCTGCGCGACGACGCGGCAAGTGTCCACGTGCACGCCCGCGCCGCTCGCACGCCTGCAGATGGCGGACTTCCTCAGAGGCGGCGACAACGGTCTGACCGACTTCGAGCTCGACGACGCGTGCAACGCCTACGGCGTCACCGTCGTGTCGGGCCCCGACTACCTGCGACAGGTCGCGCCCGACGGAACGCTCACCGTCACGACCGGCGTCACCAACCTCAACATGGGCGAGGTCGCCGTGCTGCGTCCCTACACCAGCGAGCTCAGCAGCTCGCCCGGTGAGGTCGCGCTGACGTACACGTGCTGCGTCACGTGCGGCTGCGTCGGCAGCGATCCGCAGGGCGTCGCCCACCTCGATCGGACGAACGACACGCTGCCGATCGTCGTCGTCGCGATGCCCTCGACCGGCACGGGCCCGTTCGGCACCGCCGTGCTCGACTCGGGCCCCTACGGCCTGACGTGGGGACGCGATCGCACGCTCTACGTCGGCAACGTCCAGCACGTGGGCGACCTCGTGCGCGCGGATCTCGCGGCAGGCACCAGCGCGATGATCGCGGACCTCGGTCAGCGCGTGTACGCCACGACGACCTACGATCCGACATCGCTCCTCGTCGCGCTCGCGGACGGTTCCATCGAGCGCATCTCCACCGACGGCGCACACATGGCGCACTGGGCGACGGTGACGCCGGCGATCGTGAGCCTCGTGCGCGATCCGTTCCTCGGTCGCGTCTACGTCTCGCTCGCCGACGGAACGATCCACTCGTACGCCGCCGACGGCACCGAAGGCGCGATGCTCGCCCCCGCGGGCGCAGGCGGCCGCATCGCTTACTCGCCCGACGGCGCGCTCTATTACCTGCGCACCGGCTTCGGTCACGGCATCACCCTCGAGCGAATCGAGCTTCCGTCGACGTTGAGGTAAGAAGCGCGCGTGGCGGCGCGTGGTGCTCGGTTCCGATTTCCGCGATGGCTCCGCATCGCGCTCATGGGCGCGCTCTTCTCGCTCTTCTTCTTCGGCAGCCCGGTGCTGGCGCTCACGCTCTTTCCGGCACTGCGCATCACCTCGCGAACGCAGGGCGACTACAAGCGGCGCTGCACGACGCTGCTGCGCCACGGCATCCACTTCATCATGTGGTCCGCACGCCTGCTCGGCGTCGCGAACTACGAGCTCTCGCCGCTACCACGCTCGATCGATCCGACCAAGCCCTACGTCCTGATCTCGAACCACCCGACGTTCATCGACATGATCCTCATCATGGGGACGTTTCCGAACCTCACGTGCGTGACGAAGGGGAGCTGGTCACGCCACTGGGCGCTCGGCCGCTTGCTGCGCTCGACGAACTATCTCCCCGGTCCCGGAAGCGGGCAGCCCGAGAGCGAGCACATGCTCGACTCGATGGTCGCGCATCTGCAGAGCGGCTTTCCCTTGCTCGTGTTCCCCGAGGGCCAGCGCTCGATGAAGGGGCAGCTGCGCCGCTTCCGTCGCGGCGCGGTCGAAGCCGCCGCGCGCGCGAACGTGCCGATCGTCCCGCTCTTCATGGCGCTCGATCGCCCGTACCTCACCAAGGACGTCCCGCTCTGGCGCCCGCCGAAGATCGCGCCGACGTACACGTTCGAGTGGTTCGACGTGATCCACCCCGACGACTACGCGCGCGACGGCCGCCGCATCCAGGAGCACCTCGTCGCGCTCTACGATCGCCGCTTCGAGAGACAGCGCGAGCTCTTCGAGCGCCAGGCCGCTCAGGAAACGACGAAGGCGTGAGGAAGATCGGAAGAGAACAATTGCCCCTGAGGAAGGCCGGAAAGGCAGGGACGAGTGGGCTCTCGTGATGCGTTCTGTCCGTTCCTGCATGCGATGCGGTGAGCGGTCCCGAGTCACGGCGGATCGTTCCTGCTTTCCTCCTTCCTCAGGGGAAGTGGCTCGGATCCTGATCTCCTTCGCGGCCGAAGGTCGCTTCGCCGCGCTCCTCAGCGGCCTTCATCGCCAGAAGTCGTAGAAGTTGAACCAGTTGTCCGGAGCAGCGCGCGTGTAGTGCTCGAGCCGCTCGGCATACTTCGTCACGTACTTCAGGAGCGCGCCCTTGCGATCGCCGCGCGGCAGCTCGATCCGATCGGCGAACGGCTCGCAGAACAGCTCGTAGCGATTGCTGCCGCGGCTCAGGCCGAACGTGAGGTAGACGGGCGCCTTCAGCATCGCCGCGAGCATGAAGGGCCCCGCGGGGAACGACGCTTCGGCACCGAGGAACGGCACCTTCACGATGCGGTCTCCCGTCGCGCCCGGTGGGATGCGGTCGCCCATGAGTGCCACGATCGCGCCCGATTCGAGAAGCTCCTTCACGCGCAACATCGCATCGAACCCGGCCTCGGGATCGAGCTCGACGAGCCGCGCCGCGCCCTCCGGATCGAGCTTCTCGAGCGCGTCGTTGAGCATGCGTGCGTTCTTCGTGTTCACGAGCGCGTAGAGCTGCAGGCGCTCCGTCGTGCTCTGCCCACGCATCGCGTAGAAGCTGCCGAGGTGCGCGCCGAGCAAGATCGCGCCTTTCTTCTCGTCGCGCAGCGCGGCCAGGTAGTCGTTGCCCGTGCACGTGACCTCGAAGTGGCCGAGCTTGCCCGAGACGAAGAAGAACGCGTCGAGCGTCGCGTGCACGAAGCGCAAGAGATGCCGATACACCTGCGCGAACGACGCGCGCGCGGCCGATGGCGTCAAGTGCGCGTAGAAGGTGCGGATGGACTCGCGCACGCCAGGCGACGTCGCTGCGAAATAGAGCGTCACGAAGCGCGCGACGAAGCGACCGATCGTGCGACCGAAGAAGGTCGTGAGAAAGACGGTCGTGCGGATCGCGAGCACACCGCCGCGCTCGCGTGCGTTGAGCCACTCGGCCTTGGGCGGCTCCGTCATGCCGGCAACGCGAGCGGCCGACGGAAGATGAGGTGCATCATCCGCCGCCACATCAGGCGCGTGTGCATCTTGCCGATGAGCCAGTTGTCCTCGAACGCTCGCCAGTGCGAGACGCCGCCCTCGGCCGCGGTGAAGTAGCGGACCTTCGTCGGCACGTGGACGATCGGCACGTTCATCCACGCGAGGCGCACGACGATCTCGGGATCGAAGTCCATGCGATCACCGATCGTGCGCGTCGCGATCGACGCGGCGAGCGGATAGACACGGAATCCGCAGAGCGGATCTCCGACGCGGTCGTCGCCGACCTCGCGACGCGTCCAGAAGATCGTCACGCGGCGCAGGAACATGCGATGCGTCGGCGCGCTCGCATCGAAGATCGGCTGACCGAGGATCGCCGCGTCGGGATTCTGGGCCGCGATCTCGAGGAACTTCGCCACGTCTTCGAGCGCATGCTGACCGTCCGCGTCGACCTGGATCGCGTGCGTGAAGCCGCTGCTGCGCGCGAGCTCGAAGCCCGTCTTCATCGCAGCGCCCTTGCCGCCGTTCTTCGCGCGACGCGTGACGATCGCGAGCTTCTCCTGCCCGAGCTTCTCGACCTCGATGCGGTTGGCCTCGCCGCTCGCGTCGTCGACGACGACCACGTCGGGCAGGATCGCGCGCACGGCCATCACCACGTCGCGGATCGTGCGCGGGTTGTCGTACGTCGGGATCAGAACGCAGGGACGGAACTCGGCCATGACGTCGAGGCCGCTATATCACCGGCAGGTGCGCCCTGCAGGGGGCTCGCGCCTCGGGCCCGAGCGGACGTACCATGGAGGCGGGGCCTGCTTCACTTCTGGAGGGTGCATGCGTAGCTTGTTTTGCGCGAGTGTTCTGGGCGTGGCGATCTCGATGGCGTTGCTGAGCAGCGGCTGCAGCAGCACCTCCGATCCCGGGAGCGGCGATACCGGCAACGCAGGCGCCGACACCGGCCTCGGCTGTCGCGACACGGGCGTGC
>CAYSCF010000250.1:0-10158 GCA_964429305.1 uncultured Sandaracinaceae bacterium
GCGGCCGCGCGCATCCGCTCGCCGAGCCGCGCGTTGGTCCGCGTCGTGGTCACGGTGTGTGCGGCTCGCGCAATCGCTCGAGGGTCCCCCACGATCACGAGCACGCGCTTGGCGCGCGTCACGGCGGTGTAGAGAAGCGGACGCGTCAGCATCACGTAGTGGCTGTTCGTGAGCACGACGACGATCGCCGGGAGCTCCGAGCCTTGCGCCTTGTGCACGGTGGCCGCGTACGCGAGCGAGAGCGCGCCGAGCTCGTCGTCGGTGTAGCTCACGCGGCGGCTGTCGAAGTCGACGTACGTGACGCCGTCGCGCACGTCGGTGACCCAGCCGACGTCACCGTTCCAAACCTCGCGCTCGTAGTCGTTGGAGAGCTGCATGACCTTGTCGCCGCTCGAGAAGCGTGCGGGACGCCGGGTTGGGTTGAGCTCGGCCGCGAGCAGCTCGTTGAGCGCGTCGGTGCCGAGCGGGCCGCGTCGCGTGGGCGTGAGCACCTGGATGTCGCGACGCGGATCGACGCCGTACGCGAGCGGCAGACGCGCGAGCACCTCGAGCAGCTTGCGCGTGACCTCCTCGGGATCGGTCGCGCGCACGATGAACAAATCGCCGTCGCCTTTCGTGCCGGCGGGCGTCGAGGTCGGGGGCCTTCCTGCGAGGATCTCGTGCGCGCCGCGGATGATCGCGCTCGCCTCCGCCTGTCGGAACACGCGCTGCAGGCGCACGGTCGGCACCACGCCGCTCGCGAGGATCTCGCGCAGGACGTGGCCCGGGCCGACGGGCGGCAGCTGATCGGCATCGCCCACGAGCACCAGCGTCGCATCGCGCGGCAGCGCCGACACGAGCGCGAGCGCCAATGCGAGATGCAGCATCGAGGCTTCGTCGGCGACGACGACGTCGGCATCGAGCGGCTCGTCCACGCCGCGCACGAAGCCGCCGCGAGACGGATTCCACTCGAGCAGGCGATGGATGGTGCGCGCCTCGCGCCCGGACGCCTCCGAGAGACGCTTGGCGGCGCGGCCCGTCGGTGCGGCGAGCAGCACGCGATGACCGAGCGCTTCGTGCGCGGCGACCAAGGCTCGTACCGTCGTCGTCTTGCCGGTGCCGGGCCCGCCGGTGAGCACCATCGCGTGCACGCGCATCGAGAGCTCGACCGCTTCGCGCTGCTCGGCTTCGAGCTTCACACCGCGCGTGGCGACCTCGAGCGCGCGCGCCGCGTCGCGGTGCGGCTTGCGTGCGCGAGATCGCTCGGCGAGCAGCTGCGCGAGATCGACCTCGGCCTCGTGGAGCGGCGGTGGATAGAGCGACGTGCCGTCGCGGACGAGAAGGTTCCGCTCGACCAGCTCTTCGATCGCGGGCGCGATCAGATCCGTGGGCACGGCGAGCCGCTCGGCCGCGGCCGTCAGCTCGCGTGCGTCGAGGAACGTGTGCCCGTCGTCGGTCGCGCGCGCGAGGGCGTGCAGGATCGCGCCACGTGCACGTCGCGGATCGTCCGGACCGATGCCGACCTCGCGCCCGATCCGGTCCGCAGTGACGAAGCCGATGCCGGAGATCTCCTCGGCCGCGAGATACGGATCGTCCTTGAGCTTGCCGGGCGCGCCGACGCCGTACTTCGTGTAGATGCGGCGCGCGAGCGCGGGACCGAGCCCGACCCCGTGGAGAAACGCGAAGCTGTCGGCCTCTTCGCGCCGCGCGAGCACGGCCGCACGCAACGCCTCCGCTTTCTTCGGGCCGACGCCGCCGATCTCGCGCAGCTTCGCGCTCTGCTGCGTGATGATCTCGAGCGTCTGATCGCCGAAGCGCGTCACCATCTTCGTCGCCAGCGCCTCGCCCACGCCCTTGACGAGGCCGCCGCCGAGGAATCGCACGAGCCCGCGATCGCTCGAGGGCAAGACCGGCGCGTACGACAGGACGCGGAAGCGGCGTCCGTACTTCGCGTGCTCTTCCCAGCGGCCCGAGACGCGCGCCGTTTCGCCCGCACCGAGCGAGGCGAGCTCGCCGATCAACGTCGCCTTCTCGCCGCCAGGCTCGACGGTCGCGCTCGTCACGCCCCAGCTGCCATCGCGCGACGTGAACTGGTGCTCCTCGATCGTCACCGTCAACGACGCCATCTCGCGCGAGGGAAACGGGAGCTTGCCGCTCTCGCGCGTCGTCATGCGTTCATCGTCCGGGCGTGCACGTGAGCGCGGCATCGTAGCCGAACGAGCCGGGCTCGCCCGTGCGACGGCTCGTGCTCGTGCGCACGATGCAGATCGCCTCGCGCGGAGGAGGCGTCGCGGGCGCGGCCGAGATCCATCGATTCATGGAATCGCGCAGGAACAAGGGCTCGCCGGAGTTGGACAGCCCGCCGGAGCCGAGCGAGGCATCCACACGAACCAAGATCGCGCCTGCGGGCGGTGCGACGTCGCGACCGCCGGCCGTGTCGTCGGGATCGAAGTCGATGGGAACGATCAGCGCGTGCGCGCCCGCGGGGATCGTCGTGCTCGGGAGCGCATCGCCCGTGCTCGTCGCGGAGTCGGAGAGCGCGAGACCGGCGAGCGACACCGCCGCAGCGCCGTAGTTGAGGATCTCGACGAACTCTTGCCGAGGCTCGAGCCCGGCCGGGTCCGCGCGTACCTCGGTGATCGAGATCGTCGGCAAGGGCTCGGTCGTCGTGAGCGGGAGCGTGAGATCGAGCGCCGTGCCCGCGTAGTCGAGCGCGCTCAGGACGAGCGTCGCCTCTGCGCTCGGTGCGAGCGAGCCCACGTGGAGGAGCACCGTACCGCGCGGCGCCACGAGGCCGCCGCGATCGCTGCCGACGCTCCACGTGAGGCGCGCTGCGGCATCGAGCTGACCGCGGAACACGATCGATTCGTCGTCGCTGCGCGCGCATCCGCTCGCGCTCGCGGTCTCGCCCAGACTGCAGTCGAGCGGCGTCCATGCCAGCGGGCTCGGCGTCTCGGCCGCGGTGCCGAAGTGCGACGCGAAGGCGGGGAGCATGCTGCCGGTGGCATCGCGCGCGCCGGCGGCGATCGCGAGCGTGTGGTCGGTGCCCGGAGAGAGCGCAGAGAGCGGCACGAGCTGCACACACACGCCGTCGGGCCACCCGATGCTCGCGCACGGAGTGAGCGACGCCGTCGTCCGGACCGGGCTGCCGTGCGTCTCGGTCAGCGCGAGGGTGTGGAGCGGATCGGCGAGCGTTCCATCGAAGCGCACGGCCGCGAGCGCCAGCCCGGTCGCGACCTCGAACGCGCCATCGGGGGGCCACGCATCCGTCGCCTGCGCGCCGGCGTCGGCATCGGTCGAGATCGTGAACGTGCGTGTGTACGCCTCGGGCAGCTTGTGGCCGCCTGCGTCGGCGGTCCATCGCGGGACTGCGAGCGTGACGACGCTGCCGCCGTCGAGCGGTGCGCGCGGCGTCAGCGTGACGACGTTGCCCGCGAGATCCGCGTCGACGTCGATCGCGCGATCCGTCGTCGCGATGCGCAGAGGCGTCGCGTCGAGATCGTCGAGCAGGTCCGGGTCGGCATCGCCGGTGAGCAAGAGCACCAGGCTCGCGTCCGCGGGCGGCGAGGAGAACGTCACGCGGATGGTCGGTCGTCGTGGCGCCGCGTCGGGCCGCCAGCTGCGGCCCGTGCCGTCGGTGACGAGCGTTCCGAGCACGAGGAACGGCGGAAGCCACGCGTCCGTTCCACCGTCGCGCGCTCCCGTGTCGGCGCGCGGCGGCAACGTGGGTGGCGCCAAGCAACCGGCGACGGCGAGCGAGAGCACGGCGAGGGGCAGGGCACGCATGCCCTTCTTCTCGGCGCGCCTCTGCTCAGGTTGCCTGTGCGAGGGCCACCGCGACCTCGGCCGCGACGCGCGCGTTGTTCCGCACGAGCGCGACGTTGGCCGCGAGCGAGCGACCGCCCGTACGCGTGCGGATCTCGGCGAGCAGGAACGGCGTCACGGCCTTGCCGCGGATTCCGCGCTGCTCGGCGAGGGCCAGTGCGTGCGTGATCACGGCGTCGACCTCGGCGGCATCGAGGGCGTGCTCGGCAGGCACCGGCACGGCGAGCAGCATCCCCGTCTCGAGCCCGAGCGCGCGTTGCGCCGTGATCATCGCTGCGACCTGCTTCGGATCGTCGAGGCGCTGATGGAGCGCGAGGCCGCTCGATCGGACGAAGAACGCGGGGAGCGCGTGCGTCCCGTACCCCACGACGGGCACCCCCTGCGTCTCGAGCACCTCGAGCGTGCGCGGCAGATCGAGGATCGATTTGGCGCCGGAAGCGACGACGCAGACGCGGGTACGCGCCAGCTCCGTGAGATCGGCCGACACGTCCATCGTGTGCTCCACGCCGCGATGCACGCCGCCGATGCCACCGGTGGCGAAGAGGGCGATGCCGGCGCGGTGGGCCGCGATCATCGTGGCCGAGACCGTCGTCGCGCCGCACGCGCGCGTGGCGATCGCGTGAGCCAGATCGGATCGGCTCAGCTTCCGAACGTCGGGCTCGCTCGCGAGACGCGCGATCTGGCCCCGGTCGAGGCCGACGGTGAGCCATCCGTCGATCATCCCGATCGTCGCCGGCACCGCTCCCGCCTCGCGCACGATGGCCTCGAGCGCGTACGCGGTCTCCTCACCCGTCGGCGCCGGGAGGCCGTGCGCGAAGAGGGTCGACTCGAGGGCGACGACGGGGCGACCGGCCGAGAGCGCTTCGCGGACCTCGTCGTGGATCGTGAACATCACCTCACCCTTTACCTCAGGCGGCAAAACCGCCAAGATCCCGCGCGATGTCCTCGCTTCGCGAGATCGACCATGATCTCGACCAGATCACCGTCGATGCCGCCCTGCTCGCCGAGGTGCAGAAGGGCGTGGCCGCGCGTGGAAAGATCGCGCTGCAGAGCGCCGATCAAGAGCTCGCGGCGCTCGCGAACGGGACGACGCCGCGCGCGGTGGTCGCGAAGGGTGCGGTCGCGCCTCCGCCGGTCGCGCCCGAAGAAGATGCGCCTCCCTCGGGGCAGATCGACGTCCCCGACGACGTGCTGCGCAGCTCGGAGCTGCCCGCCGTGCTCGCGCTCGAAGCAGGGCCTCCCGCCGCCGAGCCGGTCGCGCCGCTCGCGCTCGATCTCGAGGCGGATCTCGCGGGCGCCGACTTCCACGACGGTTCCACCTCGCTCGAGGAAGACACCGACCTCGCGCCGGTGAAGACGTCGGCGAGCATCGTGCCGCCCGTCGAGGCGCCTCGCTACGAGCTGCAGGCCCTCGAAGGGGACGATCCGAACGCGGATCTGGCATCGCTTCTCGGCGACTCGGATCCGATGCGCGAGGATCCCGCCGAGCCGCCGCCGCCGGCCGAGCTCGAGCCCGAGCCGACGATGATGTTCAGCGCTGAAGACGCCGAGCGCTTCTCGCGGCCAGCGCCGCCGCTCGACGAAGACGACGGCGGGGATCTCGAGCTCGAGGTCGACGAGATCATCGAGATCGACGACGAGCCCACGGCCGAGCCCGAAGCCGCTGCGGCGCGCCCGCGGACGGCCCCACCGCCGCCGCCGCGCACCGCTCCACCGCCACCACCGGGCACGCGCCCATCGGAGGCGCCCCAGGGTCGCGGCTTCCTCGACAAGCTCCTCCAGCGCAAGCCCTGATCTTCGCGGGCGTCAAAGGGAACTGGCCGCCAAAGAGAACTGGCCGCCAAAGAGAAAGGGCCCGAGCATTTCTGCTCGAGCCCTGTCCCGCTTTCGCGAGCGATGAACGCTCAGCGACCGATGAAGTAGAACGTCATGCCGAGCTGGCCGTAGATGCCCATGCTCGTGTTGGTGGTCTGCTCCAGGCCCGCCGCCGAGATCTGGGAGAACTCGGGGGCGCCACCACCGACCTGCTGGCGCAGGAAGCCGCGCACGTCGAGGTTGATGGCGAAGAAGCGCGAGAGACGAAGCTCGGCGCCGAGGCCCGCCTCACCACCGGCGTACATGAGGTCGCGGCCGATGCCCGTGAGGCCACCCTGCGCATGGCCGAAGCTCATGCCGCCGCCGATGACGCCGTAGACCTGGAACATGTTCTCCGGGTTGAAGTACACGAGGAGGTCCGCCTGGACGGGCATCTCCCAGTGGTCGGCGCCGTTGTAGTCGTTGCCGTACCAGAAGCCGGTGCCGATATCGATCGCGATGTGCGACTCGGGGCGGATGCGGAAGGCGGCGTTGAGACCACCCATGCCGATGCGATCCGAGAACATCACGCCACCACCGAGGTGGAGGCCGAGATCGAACGTCGGGACGAGATCGTAGACGACCCGGCGCTCACGACGCGTCTGGACCGCGACGACCTGCGGCTCACGCGGCGGCGGCTGCACCACCACGACCTGCGGCGGGGGCGGGCCCGCGACGACCACGACCGGCGGCTGCGCTACCGGCGGCGCCTGCACGACCACCGGAGGCGGCGTCTCCACCACGACGGGCGGCGGCGCGTCGCCGGGCCCGATGCGGAGGTGACCCTCGACCGGCCCGATGCCGACATCGGCACAGAGCAGGTCGTCGGGACGACAGCGCGTGTCCACCTGTGCGAACGCCAACGAGGGCGCTGCCAGTGCGGTCATCGCGACCAGGAACGACACGGAGCTGAGAATGCGGTTGTTCATGTTCAAAACCCCCTCTTGGAGGCCCTGTCTCGCCTTTGAGCAATCGTAGTGCCACCGCCGCGAATCGGGAAACAAGCGGTGCTTTCATCGGATCTACGCAGGATCGTGGCCGACACCCCCTCGGATGGCGAGCGCCCCGGTCTGCCGCGTGATGGGGCGTTCACACCCGGACGTGCTTTCGCCGGTTGCGCGTTCACACCGCCACCGAGGCCCGGGCGACGGTGCGCAATTGTGTGCTTCCGTCCAGCTCACGCGGCGCGAGCACGCGGAGGTCGGGCAGCGTCGGGGCGACGAGGGCCCGGACGTGGGGCCGCAAGTCGGCGGACACGAGCAGAATCTGACTCTGGCCCGTCGTCGCGCGCTGCACGGCGCCGATGGCATCGCGCGCGATGGCCGGCGCGAGCGCGAGCTGTACGGCGCCGCTCGTGCGCGTGAGGCCGTCACGGATCGCGTCCTCGAGCATCGGGTCCAGCTCGACGACGTCCAGCGAGCCGCTCGGGGCGAGACGCGCCGTGATCGCCCGACTGAGCGCGAAACGGACTTGCTCCACGCGCTGCGCGGGCTCGGCGCTCGCCGCAGCCTCGACGACCGTGGCGAACGGGCGGGGCGGAATGCCCTCTGCCACGAGCGCGCGCACGACGTCGGTGAGGGCCGCGGGAGCGAGCGGGCGCGGCACCGTCTGTCGCACCAGCGCAGGCCGCTCGCGTCCCAGCTGATCGAGCATCGCGGCGACTTGGTCGGGACCGACCGCCAGCCGCACGTCGCGGCGCACCGCCACGATCAGCGCGCGCGCGACCGAGCCGTCGCCGTCCAGCTTCGACTCGGCGCTCACGAGCCCGTCGATGCGGATCCGTACGACGCTCGGCTCGGCGATCGACACGACGCGATGTGCGGGCAGCGAGACACCGAGCTCGCTCTCGGCCTCGCCGACCGCACGCCGCGCGATCGCGATCGCCTCTCGCTCGGGCACACCGAGCTCGATCACGACCCACGCGTTGGACGTCGCTCGCGGCATGGCGCGCGACGCGAGGTAGGCGAGCCGGCCGAGGACGATCGCGAGCACGAGGAACGGAATCGCCGGCATCCCGGGGACGATCGCGAGCGCTCCGAGCGCGATGGCCGCGAGCCCGAGCGCGCGCGGTGAGCCGAGCATCTGCGACGCGATGTCGGCACCGAGCGAGCCCTCCGCCTCCGCCGATGCGACGCGTGTGACGACCACACCGGCGGCGGTCGAGACGAGCAGCGAAGGAATCTGCGTGACGAGCCCGTCGCCGATCGTGAGCAGGCCGTACGTGCGCAGGCTCGTCGTCACGTCGAGATCGCGCAGGCCGACGCCGATCGCGACGCCACCGACGAGGTTCACCACCAAGATCACGATGCCGGCGATCGCATCGCCCTTCACGAACTTCATCGCGCCGTCGAGCGCGCCGTAGAGCGAGCTCTCGCGCGAGAGGTCGCTGCGTCGTCGTCGCGCTTCGTCGGCAGTGAGCGCGCCGGCGCGAAGCTCGGCATCGATCGCCATCTGACGCCCAGGAAGCGCATCGAGCGCGAAGCGGGCTGCGACCTCCGCCACGCGCTCGCTGCCGCGCGCGATCACCACGTACTGCACGATCGTCAGCACGAGGAACACGATGGCGCCGACCGCATAGTTGCCGCGCACCACGAAGTCGCCGAACGACGCGATCACGCGCCCCGCGTCCGCCTGCAGCAAGATGAGGCGCGTGGAGCTCACGTTGAGCGCGAGGCGGAAGAGCGTCGTGACGAGCAGCAGCGTCGGTAGCGACGAGAGCGCGAGCGGCGAGCGCGCGGAGATCGCCGACAGAAGGAGGAGCAACGACACCGCGAGGTTCGCCACGAGCAAGAGGTCGAGCAGCGCCGTGGGCAGCGGCAGGACCATCATCAGGACGACGAGGACGACGACCGCGGCGAGCCAGCTCTCGGCGAGCGCGGCGCGATTCATACGGTGCGCCGTCCCTCGAGCGCGCGTCCGAGCGTGATCGGATCGGCGTACTCGAGCTCGCCGCCGTGCGGGATGCCGCTCGCGATGCGCGACACACGCACGGGGTCGCCCTCGGGCGTCAACAGGTGCGAGAGCGACTGATTCACGTAGAGCGCGGTCGCCTCGCCCTCGACGGAGAGCGGTGTCGCGATCACGACCTCGCGCACGCCGTCCTTCACGACGCGCTCGGCGAGCCGCGCGACGTCGATGCGCTCGGGCCCCATGCCGTCGAGCGGTGCAAGCAGCGCGTGCAGCACGTGATAGCGGCCGCGGAACACGCCGCCGCGCTCGATGGCGGCGAGATCGGGAACGCGCGCGACGACGCAGAGCATCGACGCATCGCGCCGAGGATCACGACAGATGGAGCATCGCTCGGTCGGGCCCCAGTTGCCGCACTCGACGCAGCGATGAACCCGCTCGTGCAACGTCGCGAGCGACTCGCCGAGCGAGATCGCGAGCGATCGATCCTCGGCGAGCAGATGGTGCACGTAACGCGTCGCGGTCCGCTCGCCCACGCCGGGCAAGCGCGCGAGCAGTGCGACGATCTGTGCGATCGGGTCTTCCACGCGGCCGAGACTACCGCGTCGAATGGGGCGCGTCTCACCCCCGAAGGGTCGGGTCAGCGCGTCGGACCGAGCGGCGGACGTTCCGTGGCGGGCCGAAGCGCGCCGATGATCGCGTTGCACGCGGCGACGTCGTCCGGTGCGGTGGGCGAGCCGCCGGTGTCGACGGTGCAGATGCCGGTCAACCGTCCCGTCGCGATCAGCGTCTGCGTGGCGCCGGTCGGGCTGCGCACGTGGAGCGTCGCGAAGAAGAGGCCGTCGGGATCCGCGCGGATCTGCAGCCCGGTCACGAGCCCGCGCACGTCGGCTTCCGCGGTTCCGATCGTCGTCCCGTCGTCGCCGATCGTGAAGTCCCAGCCCGTCGAAGCGAGCGTGGCGGCACGATCGTTCGGGATCGCGATGTCGATGAGCCCGCTGGCGAAGAGGCTGAGCGAGACATGGTGGCCGTCCGCGCCGAATTCGGGGACGACTCCCGCCGAGCCGAAGAACGTTCGCGGCGGAGCCTCTGCCGTGCGCAGGACGAGATCGGCCTGCTCGAGCGCAGCGCGCGCTGCATCGGCCTCGCCGATCGGCAGCGACGAGATCTCGCAGCCCGCCGCCGGATCGGGTGCCGCGCACCCGATCGCGAGCCAGACGAGCAGCCCGAGACGGCGCATCGTTCACCGCCTCGAGGCGCGCCGCACGAACATCGCCCCGAGAGCGAGCACGAGCCACGCGATCGAGCCCCTGCCGTTTCCGCTCGCGCGACAGCCGCATCCGGCGTTCGACGGAGGCGCGCTTCCGTGCACGCCGCTGTCCATCGCGTGGCCGGCATCGGTGACGGCGCCCGCGTCCGTCGTGTTCGTCACGCACGTCCCGCCCACGCAGTGCGCGGTCGGCCCGCAGTCGACGGCCGCGCACGGATCGGCGACGCAGGTCCCTGCCTGGCAGACCTGTCCCGCTCCGCACGTCACGCCGGTGCAAGGATCGACGCAGGTGCCCGCGCGGCACACGCGGCCCGTCGGACAGG
>CAYSCF010000251.1:0-10111 GCA_964429305.1 uncultured Sandaracinaceae bacterium
GCACGAGGTTGTAGAAGCGATCGGCGCCGTTCGGCGACCACGCGCGCGTGACGTCGATGATGATCGCGCCTTCGGTCGTCGTGAGCTCGACCGCGAAGTGCGCGGGCGCGGTCGCCGTCAGTGCTGCGGGATTCAAGAGACGCGGATCGGCGGGCGTCGCAGGTGCGGCGCTCGTGGGAGGAGGAGGCGCCACCGTCACCGTCGTGGACGGCGGCGGCGCTGCCTGACGCGTCGTGGTCGAAGGATGCGGAGCGTGATCCTGCGCCGAGGCGCGCGGCCGGAAGCGGGGCTCTTCGCCTCCGGAGCACGCCACGGTGATGGCCAAGAGAGAGAGAAGGAAGAGAACGGTCGATCGGATCTTGGTCATGGAGGCGCTCGAGAGAATCAGAACTTGTAGGTGAAGCCGAGGCGCGGATAGATCTGGATGTCCTGCGCATCGACGATGAAGCCGCCCAGGATACGGCGCGACGGCGCGGTCTGGCCGAGGATGCCCTCGAAGATCGCCCAGACGCCCCAGTTCTGATCGATGTTGAACTCGAGCGCGCCACCGAAGCGCGCGCGGACCATCGTCTGGCGCTGCTGCTGACACGTCAGGCCCGTGCCGCCGATGCCCGGCCGCATGTCGGCCGGAGCGGGCGCGGAGTCGGTGCACACCGCATTGCCCATCGTGCCGCCGGGCTCGTACTCGAGATACACGTGCTCGCTGCGCGGGTGACCCGGGTACTCGTCGCTCGTCACGTCCATGCCGAGCCAGAGCGTGACGGTGGCGACCGGCTCGAGGAGCAAGCTGACGTCGCCCTCGAGCGAGAAGAACGCGGTGTTCACCGGATAGCCGAGCTGCTGGGTGTTCCCGATCGCGCAGGGCACGACGTCCTGCTCGCCGGCCGTGCCCATCGGTCCCGTGCCCGAGCCGAAGGGCGTGCATCCCGTCGCGCTCGTGTAGCCGGGACGCGAGAGCGCGACGCTCGGGCCGATACCGCCGCCGAAGCGTGCCTGCGCGCCGAGCGCGATCTGACGGATCACGCGGCCACCGAAGCGAACGCGACCTTCGAACTCCGTGAGGCGTCCGAACGTGCGCACCGCGAAGCCCGCATCGAAGAGCTCGTGCAGACCGATGCCGAGTCGCGCCTCGATCAAGTACGGAAAGCCGATCGACGCGTCGACCCACGGGTGATTGACCGGCGTCGGGAGCGCCGAGTGCGTCGTGGCCGCGCCGCTCGCTGCGACGGAGCTGTCGACGAGATCCGCGTCGATGTGGATGTCGCCGCCGCCGAGATCGACGACGAGCTGACGGCGGAACGTCTCGTGACCGATCGCGCTGACCTGGATCACGTGGCTTCCGACGGTGAGGCGACCTTCGTACGGCGCCGGACCGACCTCGGCATCGTCGACCGACACCGTGGCGCCGCCCTCGACCGGATGCTGCAGCGTGACGTGGAGCGGCACGGCCTCGGCCGTCATCTGCACCGCGCGATTGCAGTCCTCGTCGTCGGGCGTACCCGAGGTGTTGTTGCAGGTGAAGCTGACGTCGTCGAAGCCCTCGGCGCGCACGATGACCGAGTGCGCGCCCGCGGCGACGTCGCTCGCGACGAAGGGCGCCTGGTGCGGATCGCCGCCGTCGACGACGATCGTCGCGCCCGAGGCGCCCATGACCGTGATGCTCACGGGAAGCGGCGGCGCGGTGACGTGCGCACGAACGCTCGTCGTCTGGCCGGCCGTGACGGTGACCTCCTGCTCGAACGTCGTGAAGCCGGGCGCCAGCACCTGGACCACGTACGTGCCGGGCGCGAGGCCATCGCGCGAGTACACGCCCGCGCCGAGCGAGGTGCCGTTGATGCGTACCTCGGCGTTGGGCGCCTCGGTGATGACTGCGATCGAGCCGGTCGTCGGCGCGGTCGAGACGGGACGAATCGTCGCGTGGACCTCGGCGCGCAGGCCCTGCTGCACGATGATCGTCTGCGTGTACGGCGGCAGGCCGTCGGCGCGGATCTCGACCGTGTGGTTTCCGACCGGCACGTTGTCGATGACCGTGGTCGTCGCCATGCCGGTGCTCTGCCCGTCGAGGAAGATCGGCGCACCGCGCACGTCCGCGTCGACGAGGATCGATCCCGTCGTCGGCGCCGCGCGCTCGAGCATCGCGGTGACGCGCACCGTCTGACCGCCCTGCACGTCGACCCACTGTTGGAAGTCCACGAAGCCGTCGTGTGAGGCCTGGACCTGGTGTCGACCAGGCGGAAGCGAGTCGACGCGGACGGGCAGGCTGCCGAGCGGCGTGCCGACGGGCTGACCATCGATCGTGACCGACGCGCCGCGCGCGCCGTCGTTGCCCGCCGAGACCTCGATCGTGCCGAGCGCACGGAGCACGGCGCGGAACGTCTCGCGACGACGCGCGACGGTGACCTGCATGCGCGCTTCTTCGAAGTTCGGCATGCGGAAGATCAGCGTGTGGGCGCCCGTGGGGACGCGCGCGGCGGTGATGGGCGTGATCCCGAGCGGCGTCCCGTCGGGGTTGTCGAGGTAGACCGTCGCGCCCGCCGGCTCCGAGACGATGTTCACCGGGATGCCGCCGCGCTGCGCCCGGGCGCTCGACGCCACGAGGAAGAAGGTCAGCGCGAGTGCCGCGAAGGACGAGAAGCGAACGAGCGCGTGGCGCATGAAATCAGCCCCTTTTGCTAGCACCCGGATACCGCGAACCGAGGCCCACCGGCAAGCCGGATCGGCCGCGCGTCCGGGCTCACGGTGATTGTCCTCGAATACGGATCGGAGCCTATTGCTCGCGACGCGCGATCTTGCGCGCGAGCCCGGCGAGCAAGGTGCGCCCGACCGGCGCGATCGGTGCCGCTTCGAGCGCATCGAGCGCCGACTTCAGCAGGCCTTCGAGGCGAATCTCCACACGGCTTCGGACGCCGCTCGACTCGAGCATCGCCATCGCGGCGCGGATCTCCGTCTCGCTCGCGTCCGCTCGCCCGAAGACGTTCGTCAGCGCGGTGCGCTCGCGCTCGGTGACGCTCGTCTCGGCCTCGCGGACGATCGCGGTGCGCTTGCCGGCGCGCAGATCGTTGCCGACCGGCTTGCCGGTGACGGCGCTGTCGCCGAACGTGCCGAGCAAGTCGTCGCGGACCTGGAAGGCTTCGCCGATGGGCACGCCGAAGCGCGCGAGGCCGTCGAGCTGCGCGGCGCTCGCACCAGCCAGCGTCGCGCCGAGCGCGAGCGGGCCATCCACCGTGTAGCTGCCGGTCTTGAGCTGCTGCATGCGCGTGACGTCGGCCGACGCGCGCAGATCGAGCGCTTGGCCCGCGACCACGTCGCGCTGCATGCGCGAGAACACGCTGAGCACCGCAGAAGGATTCTTCGCGCGCGCGGCGCTCTCGATCACGAGATCCCACGCGTATGCGTTGCCGAGATCGCCCGCGAGGATCGCGAGCGCGTCGCCGAGATGATCCTGATTCACCTGCTTGCGCAGCATCACGTGGACCGACGGCCCACCGCGCCGCTCGAGATCGCCATCCATCCAGTCGTCGTGCACGAGCAGATACGACTGCAGCACCTCGAGGCCCGCGCACGCCGCGATCACGTCCGACAGGCGCGCCTCGGGCTGGATCGCGCGCTGCGCCGCCACCATCACCGCGGGCCGCAGACGCTTGGCGCCGCCGCGCATCGTGAGGTCTTCGAGACCGACGACGAGCAGCTCGGCCTCGGGCGCGCTCGACCGCATCTCGGCCCGACGCGCGGAGAAGAACGCACGCAGATGCGCATCCGTCGCCTCGCGCACCTCACCCGTGAAATCGGCGCTCAAATCTTTCCTCGCATCAGGTTGCCCACGACGGCCGTGCCGTACATCCGAAACGTCTTGGCGACGCTGCGCGCATCGAGCGTGCTCGTGAACGCATCGGCCAGGCCGAACGGCAGCATCGACGGGATGAAGCCGCGCGCGTACTCGAGCGCGTGGCACGGGCCCGGCATGCGATAGCCCTTCGCCGTGCCCTGCGGCAGCACGTGCATGTCGCCCGGCTCGAACACGCTCCGGGTCATCTGCCCCTCCGCGTATGCCCACTGCTCTCCTTCGAGGATGAAGAAGTAGTCGGTCGCGAAGAAGCGGCCCGTGTGGCCCTCGGTGCCGATCGGCGTGCCGAAGATCATCAGGTACTCGGTGATCGAGCTGTGGAGCAGCATGAAGTGCCCCATCGCGCCGCCCGCGACGTTGAGCACCCACTCGGGCTTCGGGGCGATGTAGTCGCGGTACTCCGCGCGCAGATCGGCATGGATCTCTTCGACCACGAGCTCGATCGGATCGCGACCGACGCGTCGCTTCACGATGCGATGCAAGACGAGCGGATCGAGGACGTGGGACATCGTCAGGCAGTACGACGGCGATCCGCGAGCGGATCTTCGCGATAGAGCGCGGCGTAGCGCGTTTCGAGCGCGGCGTCGTCCGAGACGTGCGTCAGACACTCCTGGATCAGCGCCTCGACCTCGTCGCGACGGATCTTCATGGGCGCGCCCGCGACGAACATCGCGTCGTTGCCGCGCGCCATCACCAGCGTGCGCGCCGCCATCCAGAGCGGGAGCAAGCAGAAGAGACGAATGCCGATCTCCGACTTCGGGATCGCGAGCGCGTAGCGCAGCGCTCCGTCGAGCCGCTCGCGCGCGAGATCGAAGAGCGGCGCGACCGCCGCGTGCGCGCGCCGGCGATGCTCGGGCAGCACGAGCTCGTCGATGCCGAGCCCCACCGCGCCCGCCGCCGTGCGCGGGATGAACGAGACCTTGCGCTCGCGATCGTCGGTGACGTCCTTGAGGATGTTCACCAGCTGCAGACCCTCGGCGAACGACTCGGCGTCCTGCCGCAGCTTGCGCTCGAGCTGCACCGCCGTGCGCTCGTCCATGCCCGTCTCGCGCATCTCGTCGACGAAGAGCTCGGTGAGCATGTGCCCGACCGTTCCCGCGACGTAGTAGCAGTAGCGATCGAGATCGCTGACCGTGTAGAGCGCGAGGAAACCGTCTTCTTGCGGCTGGCGACGCGTGTAGAGGTCCATGCCGCGCGCCATCTCGGTGACCCAGCGCGTGGAGATCGCGATCGTGCTCGGCGCTTGCGCGCGGAACACGCGCATCACCTTCGGCATCTCGCGCACGAGGCGCAGCTCGTCGTCGTCGCCCGGAATGGGCTCGAAGCCCTTCACGAGATCGAGTGGATCGCGATCGGTCTCCATGATCTCGAGGAACGTGCGGAACAGATCTCCGCGGATGTCGCTCGTGACGTTCGGATGATCTTCGATCGTGTCGGCGATCCGGCAGAGCAGGTAGCCGAGCGAGACCGCGACCTCGAGCCGGCCGGGCAGCATCGCGATCGGCTTGCTGAACGTGCGCGAGACCGCTTCGAGCGAGGTCTTGCAGAAGGCCCAGTCGTCCGCGTCGATCTGCAGCGTCGAGCTCTGCGCGCTCTTCTCGCGCTCGCTCGGTCGCGCGCTGGATGCGGCCTTGCGCTGGCGCGTGCTCATCGGACGACCGGCGCGGTGCGCCTCGTACGCGGCGAATGCCTCGACGATCTCGGCGGTCTCGCGCCACGGCAGCGTGAGCGGGCCGTCGCCGAAGAGGCTCGCGAGCGCGCGCGCCGCCGCGAGACGAACCGGCTCGGCCGGCACGCTCGATCGCGAGAGCGCCGCGAGCACGTTCGCGGTGACGTGCACCGCATCGCTGTCGTCGCCGTCGTGGAAGAGGCCGTCGTCCGAGAGCCTCGACTGGAGGAACTTCGTCGCGCGACGCATCGCGGGATCGCCCGGGTTCGCCTCGGCCGCGACGAGCGCTTCCATCGCGTACGCCGTCGCGAGCACGGAGCCGTCGAACGATCCGTCGTCACCCTGGTGCGATCGCACGAACGTCGCCGCGCGAGAGAGCACGCTCTCGAGATCCGCGTCGGTCGTCTCCGGTCGGCGTCGGATCACGACGTCGAGCGCGCGACACGCGAGCATCGTCGCGAAGAGATTCGGCGTCTGCGCTTCGGTCGTCGTCGCGAAGCCACCGCCGGGCCGCTCGGTCGTGAGCAGCGTGCGCACGGCATCGCCGAGCTGCGTGATCGGCGCCTCGGCCCACGCTGCTCCGTCGAGCAAGAGGATGAGCAGGCCGGCGAGCGCTTCCGTCTCGATCGGCGATCCTGCCTCGAACAGGCGTGGGAATCCCTCGAGCGCGAGACGTCGACGACCGATCGTCATGCGCGCCGCCAGCGCCGGACGCATCGAGCGCGAGGTGATCGCGCGCATCATGCGCACGCCGGGGATCGCGATCGTCTTGTCGGGGATCGTCCCCATCTTCATCGCGATGCTCTCGAGCTCCACGACGAGCGCATCGCTTCCGCGCGCGAGCACGGGCGCGAGCGCGACCTCGGCCTCTGCGCGACGCTCCGTTCCCGCATCGCTCGGCGGCGGCGCGCCGAGATCTGCGCCGATGAACGCAGCGAGCGCGGGGATCGGATGGAAGGGCGAGCTCTCGGCGCGATAGCGCTCGCGCACGCGCGCTGGAACGAGCATCGCGGCCGGCCACTGCATCCAGCCGGCGAGGCCCACGATCTGCTGCGGCAGTCGACCGATCGATCCGCTCTTGGCCGAGCTCGTCGCCGTCTCGCCGATCGCGCGGCCCGCCATCTTCACGAACGAGCTGGAGAACGTGCGCTTGCGGAGATCCTGCGAGGCGAGGATCGACATCGTGCGCTGGCGCTCTTCGCCGCTCTTGCGCAGCGTGTCGAACATCGCGCGACGCAGCTGCACAGCGCTCTCGTCCTCGCGACGGAAGCAGTGATAGAGCGCATTGCTCAGCACCTCGGGCACGTACGCGCGACGCTGCTCGGCGTACTCCGCGATCGAGCTCGAGGCGACGAGCGCCTCGACGTCGAGGAAGCCGTTGGTCATCCCGTTGGCCGTCATCGGATGCACGTGACCGACGGCGTCGCCGATGAGCGCGACCTGCGCGCGACCCGCCCCCGCCTCGCGACCGAAGTGCGTGCGCGGACGGAAGCGATTGGCCGCCCAGCCAGCCAGGCCGCGCTCGACCGACGCGCGGAACGCCGGCTTCATCGAAGGAGGCAGCACGGGCGCGAACGCGTCCCAGATGAACGAAGGCGCGCGCGCGCCGGCTCCGTACGAGATCGGCACGTCGAGACAGCCGCGCACGACGTCGTCGGCGATGCGATAGAAGAGCGCCGGTCCGGGGCCGCCAAGCACGACGTGACCGAAGCCCTCGCTCGGTAGCGTCACACCGTGGAGCTCGACGGCCGCCATGTACGAGAGCAGCGTGCCGTGATCGGCGATGCCGAGCTTCTCGCGCACGGTCGACGCGCGACCGTCGGCGCCGCCGTCGCGCTCGGCGCGCACCTCGAGAGGCCCGCCTTCCTTGCGATCGATGCGCACGACGAAGCCGTCGATGTCTTTCACGCGCGCGTTCGGCAGCCAGTCGATGCCGGGCGTCGACTGCACTGCCGCGCGCAGGCCCGCGACGATGCCGGAGTGCTCGCACGAGAGCGCCGTGCCGTGCGCATAAGGCATCTCGATCGCCGCGCTCCCGTCGTCGGGAATGATCACGAAGCCGTAGCCCGTGCGCGCGTGCCATCCCTCGAGCCGCCCGATGCGGAGCCGATCGAGCACCTCGACGCCCGGCGGATGAAGCCACTCACCCGCGAAGCGATTGGCGACCTTCGGATCGGCCTCCACGAGCAGCACGGAGGCGCCGCGCCGCGCGAACGCGACGGCGGCGACGGAGCCGACCGGCCCACCCCCCGAGATGACGACGTCGTAGTTGGACTTCATGGATGCCTCGTCATGCGCGCCGTCACACCTTCGAGTGACGGGGAAGAACGGTTGTCTGCGAGAGTGAGGGCGAGTCCCTCGTGAGCGAAGCGAACGGAGCAGGGGTGGGGCCCCGATCCGGCTTTGCCGGGCGGGGCGGGGCCGGCATCGGCCCCGGGAAAACTAGTACACGAAGGGGAGCATCTTGAAGGTCGCCTTGCGGCAGTACTCTTCCCAGAGCGCGCCGTACTTCTCGCGGCACTTCTTGTCGTCGCGCCACGCGCGATGCGTGAGCAAAGCCAAGAGCCACATCGGCAGCAGATAAGGCACCAGCGATCCCGTGCCCGAGAGCAGCGTGAAGGACCAATAGACCAGGATCTCACCGGTGTAGTTGAGCTTGCGGCCGATGCCCCAGAAGCCCGAGACGAGGATGCGCCCGCCCAGCGTGCGCGCCGGTTTGCCCCAGATCTTCACGCTCGGATCGCGCTTGAACTCGTCCTTCTGCTGGTTGGCGCCGCGGAAGATCCAGAGCCCCGTGAGGAACATGATCGGCAGCGCGATCGTCGCGATCGTCGAGAGTGGCTCGGTGCGGTCGAGCAGATACCAGCCGACGACCGAGTACGCGAAGGGCACGAACGCGAGGTCGCCCCACACGAGCATGAAGCCGAACTTCTCGGCGACGATGTCCCAGGTGTAGAGCATCCCGTACTCGAACTGGAAGTAGTTGAAGACGTAGATCGCGGTGAAGCACTGATAGAGGATCATCGCGGTCGAGAGCTGACCGTCGCGCTCCCACTGCACCACGGCGAACGACGCGTTGATCACGGCGAGGCCGATCAGCGACGGGCGATACGCCCACATCTTCAGATCGACGCCGAAGAGCTCGGGGTTCAGCTCGACGCCGTACCACATGTCGAGGATGGACCCGAGCATCGACGGCGTGCTCGCGGTCGCCGTGCCGTCCGCGTCGATCTTCGGCGTGGGATGGGAGTGGAGCTCGGCGCCCGGCTTGTCCTTGCCGCGCAGCCAGAGCCAGAACGTCCCACCGAACGAGATCACGTTCGCCGCGAGGAAGAGCCCGAGGAAGTTGTCCTCGATCACCGAGAGCGTGAAGAGATGCAGCAGCTGCCCGCCGCCGAGCAGCAGCGCCGTCACGATCAGGATCGCCAGGCCGTTGAGCTTGTAGACGCGCCGCGTTCCGTCGGCGAGCACCGCGCCCTCTTGCTTCTTGCCGGGCACGACGATCGTCAGCACGAACATCAAGACGAGAAAGCCCACGAAGAGCAGGCTGCCGAGCACGATCGAGCGAAGGTCGAGAGTCATTTTAGTGCCAGGTGGGCTGGGGCGGTGACGTCGACACACCGCTGTCGATGGAGCGCGTCTTCTTGCGCGTCTCGTACGCGCCGAGCGCCCACACCGGGAAGTACCGGCGATAGAGCACGTAATCGAGCAGCGCCGTGTGGAAGAAGATGCCTTCCGGATCTTGCTTGGGCCACGTGCCGTCGTCGCTCTGTCGCTTGGCGAGCAGCGTCGCGGCGCGCGTCATCGCGGCGAAGTCGGGATCTTGCGCATCGGCGAGGGTGAGCAGCGCCCACGCCGTCTGCGTGGTCTGCGTCTCCGTGTGCTCGACGTAGCGGCCGACCTCACCGCTCGTGAAGTGCTCGCCCCAGCCGCCGTCGGGACGCTGCCGCGCGAGGAGCCACGCGCACGCACGGCGGATGGCGGGATCGTGGGACGGAACGCCGGCCGCGATCAGACCGCGCACGCCGAACATCGTGCCGTAGATGAAGTGCACGCCCCAGCAGCCCTCCCACGAGCCGTCGGAGCGCTGCTGCGATCGGAGGCACGCGACGCCGCGCGCGATCGCCTGATCGAGCTCCTTGCTGAGGATCCCGGGGTGTCGCGTCCGGAACTGGCTCAGCGCCGCGATGCACGACGAGGTGCACTCCGAGTACGACTTCTCCGTCATCGAGTCGCCGAACATCTCGGCCGGGTTGAGCCACTCGAGCGGCAGATCGACGCGACGCGACTCGTAGCTGCCGAAGCCGCCGTCGGAGTTCTGCGTGCGCAGGATGAAGCGGACCGCGCTCGTGAGCTCGGCGGTGCTCGCCTTGGCCCAAGGCGACTCCATGCGCGCGAGGATCGCCTCGGCCGTGCAGTCGCTCACCGGCCATCCGTGCCAGACGCCGGCGAAGCAGTAACCGCCGGCCGGATCGATGCGGTGGAACTCGGCCTCGCGACCGGTGCCGCGCTGGATCTGCTGCGAAGCGAGGAACTCGTCGGCACGCATGAGCGCGCTCTTCACATCGACGTGCGGCGCGGCGGCGGCGAGCGCTTGG
>CAYSCF010000252.1:0-10096 GCA_964429305.1 uncultured Sandaracinaceae bacterium
GGACGGGAATGCCGTAGGTCCAGCCCGCCGGCGGTCCGATGAACCCGCCTTGCGTGTACGTGCCGGCGGTGATGCCGATGCGGAGCGGCGCACTACCGACCGGGATCTCGCTGCTCGGCAGGTACGTGTTCGTGCTGAGTGTGCCGCCCGAGCCGGCCAGGATCTGGACCTGCTCTTGGTTGCCGGCAACGGTCGGATCGTCCGGTGTGTAGCGCAGCGTGATGTGCTGGACGATCGCGGAGCCGGGTCCGCTGAGGACGCCGCCGCCGACACTTTCGCCGGTACAGCCGGCGCTGGCCATCCCCACCGGCGTGATGTTGGTGACGATCCCGCCAGCGCGAATCGGCGTGAAGCGCGTAGCGTTGACCGTGCCCGACGCGTTGGGGGGGTGTCCCATGCAGTCGAACACGCTCCAGTACCAGCTCGCAGCAACGCCCGTGACCGTCAGCGGGATGCCGCGGTTCTGGGGTGTCCCCACGCCGGGCGTGCCGCTGCGAGCGATGATCACGGACCAGCCCCCGAGCGGCGCGTCGACGTGCATCGCGCCGGCGCCAGCGGTCTGTCCCGTGACCTCCATGTCGACCTGGATCTCGGTCGTGCCCCAGCCTTGCGTCAAGCTTGTCGGCGACCACCAGAACGCCCCCGCTTGGTTGGCGGAAGTTCCGTCGAGCAGCGTCTCCCACGACGAGATGTCGTCCGCCGTCCCGAGGTAGTCGCAGCGTGCTGCGGGACCGAAGCTCGCGTAGGGGCCCGACGTGCAGTCGCCGGGACTATCGCTCGACGTCGCCACGGCAGTGGGTCGCTCTTCGTTGAAGTTCCCGTTGCCGTTGTCGTCGCAGTAGTTGCAGATCTCGGCGCCGGTGCAGGTGCCCCAGCCGCACGTCGCACCACAGACCTGCGTGCCCGGCGAGCCGCACGCTGCGACCGTGCACGCTTGGCTCGATCCGCGTGCGCACGTGAAGCCGTTGTCGGGCGCGCCATCGCCGTCGTCGTCGCAACCGTTGCAGATCTCGGTCGCGACGCAGCGTCCGCTCCACGCGAGGCACGTCGCCGAGCAAGACTCGCTGCCCATCGTGCCGCACGCCATGTTGCTGCAGCTGCGTGTCTGGCCCGCGGTGCACACGACCGTGCCGTGGATGATGTCGTCGATCATCGCATCGCAGTCGTCGTCGACGCCGTTGCACGCCTCGGTCGCACCCATGTGCCGCATCGGATCGTTGTCCGCGCAGTCGCCCGCCTGCATCACCCACTGGCCGCCCGATGCGCATGCCGCCGTCGGTGGCACCGTGCACGTCATGATCGGCGTGGCGGACGCGTTGCCGTAGCCGTCCATGTCGCAGTCCGGGTAGTACCCGACCGTCGCGAGCCCTTCGTCCACGAGCATGTCGCAGTCGTCGTCGAGGCCGTTGCAGAGCTCGGGCGCCATCGGGTGGCGGTTGAGCATCGTGTCGTCGCAGTCGGGGCCGCAGAGGCCGCCCGTGTTGCAGCACGCGTTCGAGACGTAGCCATCCAGATCCATGTCGGTCGTGCCGACGGTCGTGAGGTTGCAGTCCTCGTCGTGACCGGGATCGCAGATCTCCTGGTTGCCCGGAAAGCGGTTCGGATCGGAGTCGAGGCAGTCGTCGCCGAGTGGGACGCCGAGAGAGTTGTGACAGCTCGCGTCGAAAGACCCATCGTGATCCGCATCGGGCGGCTGGCTCTGACACGTCTGCCGAGACTCGATGCACGTGTCGATCGTGCACGCGATCCCGTCGTCGCACTGAATCGCGGTTCCCGCATGGCAGGCGCCCGAGACGCACGTCTCGCGGCCATTGCAATAGCGCGCATCGTCGCAGTCCGTGTCGGCCGCGCACGGGCGCGCCGCGTCCACGCGCGCTGCGTCGACCCCGCCTCCTCCGTCGGCGCCCGCGTCGAGGCCCGCGGTGGGATCGGAGGAGCAAGCAGCGAGAGACCAAGCCAGAACGAGAAACGACGCGCGCCTCACCATCGTCCCAGGATACATCGCGGACGAGCACGTCATGAATCTCGTCCGAGGCACGGCCTCACGGCAGCGCGCAGGCCGCTCCCGCCCACGTTCCGCCGATGATCTCGGTGCACTCGGTCCGCGCGTCGACGGCGACGTCGTAGATGCGAACCGAGTCGACCGTCCACTCGCCCGGCACGTACTCGAACTCGCCGACGTGGCCCATGCCGAGCGCTGGGTCGATCGCTCCGGCCATCACGTCGTAGCCGGGCGGCGGCGGTCCGTAGGGGGGACTCGTCGCCCACTCGAACACGTACGTCGCGTCGAGGCGCATCTCGAACGTCGCGGGCGTCGACGGATCGGGCGGCTTTCGATAGGTGACGCCGAGGTGATGCCAGCCGCAGCTGGGCAGCCCCACCGATCCGCAACCGTAGGGCGGAGCCGTGACACCGCCCCAGCACGTCGTCAGGTCCGGGCCGTCGTAGCCGACGTACGATTGGAAACCGCCACCGCCGAACGAGCGACAGTCCACCAGCGGCATGCCGCCGTGCGAGGGCGTCGGTCCATGCGAGAACCAGATCGAGAGAGTCAGCTCGGGCGCGGTCGCGAGCACGGCGCCCGCACCGCGCAGCTCGACCGGCTGGTCACTCACGTTCACTCCGAGACCGCAGCGCGTGGGCACGAACACGCCGAGATTCCCGACCGCGTCGAGGCCTCCCACGGTGCCGCGATCGCCGAGATCGCCGTCGAAGTCCCACGCGTGGATCGCGTGTGCCGCGAGCCCGGGCGAGACACACGTCGTCGCGCCGGAGCCGACGCAGTCTCCACGAGCGTCGTCGAGGGGGAACGTGGGTACATCGCTGCTCGCTGCCGCATCGCGCGGAGGCGTCGCGTCGAGCTCGCGCCCTCTCACGGCCCCATCGAGAACCGCGATCTCGTCGCGCTCGTGGTCCAGAGCACAGCCGTTCGATCCGACAGCGCAGAGCGAGAGGCCCACGGCGCCGAGGGTGCGTAGCAACGCGCTCATCGTGCTGGAACATGTGTATCACGCCGAGTGCCCCGACGATCGCCGCTCGGGCGATGCAACTCAGGCTCGCGAGAAACCGCGGGCGGTGCATCACGAGCTGCGGATACATTGCGACATGCTCGTCATGACCTCTCGCTCTCATCGCGATCCGCTCGCAGCGCTCACACTCCCGAGCCGCCCACTCCGCGCGGACGAGCTGCGCGTGAAGGTCCGAGCGATCGGCGTGAACCCCGTCGACTGGAAGATGCGCGAGGGCGGGCCGCTGCACCTCGCGTACAAGCTGCTCGGGCCACGCGGTCCGTTCATCACCGGCATCGACTTCGCGGGAGAGGTGATCGAGGCGAGCGCCGGATCGATCGCCGTCGGCACGCGCGTGGTCGGCGGGACGAACTTCTCGCGCGGCCAGCACGGCAGCTACGCGGACGAAGTGGTCGTGCGCGCCGATCAGGTCGTCGCACTGCCCGACAACGTGTCGTTCGATGCCGCCGCGTGCCTGCCGGTCGCGGCGGTCACGCCGTGGATCGCGCTCGCCGAGCATCGCAAGACGGGGCCCGGGGATCGCGTGCTCGTGCTCGGCGCGTCGGGCGGCGTGGGCCTGTTCGGCCTGCAGATCGCGAAGATGCTCGGTGCGAGCGCGGTCGGCGTGTGCTCTGCGCGAAACGTCGCGCTCGTCGAGCGGCTCGGCGCCATCGCGATCGACTACGGCAAAGGCGATCCCCTCGAGGCCGCGCGCGCGCACGGCCCTTACGACGTGGTGCTGCACGCGGTCGGCACCGCGACGTATCCGCTCGGCAAGTGCCGCTCGCTGCTGCGACCGCGTGGCTTCGTCGAGCTCGTCGTGATCCGACCCGCCGATTTTCTCGCCGCCGCGTTCCTTCCCTCGGTCAAGACGGTGCTCGGCAAGCCGACCCGCGAGCGCCTCGCGCCACTGCTCGAGGGCCTCGCCTCCGGAAAGCTCGAGCCGATCATCGAGGAGAAGTTCCCGCTCCTCGATGCGGAGCGCGCCCACGAGCGATCGCGCGCCGGCAAGGTCGTCGGCAAGCTGCTACTGAATCCGTAGCGATGCACGAGTGCTCGCACGGGGTCCGAGAGATCACGGTGCGAGGAACACGTCCTGCACCCAACCACACGTGCCGCCGTGGAGGCACGGCCGCATCGTCGCGGCTCCGGCGCCATCGCTCGCCGGCGTCAGCACCGGCGCGCTCGACTGCGTCACCTCGACGAAGTCCCAGAGCACGTCCTGTGCGTCGCGCGAGTGGAAGTACGCCTGCACGTGATCCCCGTAGTGCAGCCACGCCTTCGTCGTGCTGTTCTGCGCCCAGTACAGATAGGCCCCGTGCGGGTACACGAGGAAGAAGTCCTGATCGGCCCCGTTGGCGAGGCAGCGGATGCGGTCGTCGGGCACGTGCATCGAGCACACGTGGCCGTGCGGGTTCACGACGGTGAGCTGCCACGCGCTCGGCGTGAGCGCCCCGCCGGCCATCGCGCCGCACTCCGTGCGCCCGCAGTCGTCGCCTCCTTCGCTGCACGGATTCGTCGCAGGACAGCTCGACTGGCTGCCGTGACACGACGTCCGCATGCCGCACGCGCTCGACACCTCGAAGTCGAGGCCCGCCGGGCCGCGCGCGCAAGGATGGTTGTGATCGAAGCCCGCGAACACGAGGCGCCCCCAGTCCGCGGGAATCCACCCCTGCATGTGGCTGCCGCCCGAGTACGCGTAGCCCCACACGTAGCCGCCCTGCGGTGGGCGCATCGGAGGTGGCATCGTGCTGTCGCACGCGGCGCGCGACGGATCGCCGCAGCTCTGTCCCGAAGGCAGGCAGTCGCCGCTCGGCGGGTCGTACCAAGGCCCGGTCGACGAGAGACCGACGTACGCGCCCGGCCGGATGACCTGCAGCACGACACCGCCGTGCGTGGGCCCGCGTGTGAACGTCGTACCCGGCGCGCCGTCGAAGTCACCGCTGTACATCGGGATGCTGGAACGGACGTGGAACGGGTAGTAGCCGACGTTGATCCCGCGCGCCGTGTATGCCTCGTTGAGATCGCCACAGAGGCCGCCACCGTTCGTCGTGTCGTACGCGGCCGGGATGCACGCCGACTGGCAGCGATGGTACGCGTTGCAGCCGAGGCCCGTGCCGCACGCGCCGCACATGTGCGCGACGCCGCAAGCGTCGACGACGTCTCCGCATTCGTACCCGAGCGCGGCACAGTCGGCGCCCGGAATGCACGCCGCAGCATCGAGCTCGGGGATGATGTACGCGTCGTCGTCGGTCGCGGTGGAGACGTCGTCCGCGGTCCACGCGTCGGGATCCGGCGCCCACGCGTCGGCGTCGAGGTCCGAGCCGAAGTCCGGAGTCGCGCCGGCATCGCCGTCGGGCGGCCTCGGGATGCAGGTGAAGTCGACCCAACAGATCTGGTCCGCGCTGCAGAGCGTGTCGTCGGGCGCGACGAGGCACGAGCCGCTCGCGCACGTCGCATGACCACAGCCATCGGCGTGGCAGTCCGTGTCCTGCGTGCACGCGGGCGTCCCACAGAACCGAGGCGTGCTCGCCGAGCAGCGCGGATCGACGCACTGATCGTCGACGCACTCGGTGAGCGTCGGATCGGTGGACGGTGGGCACGAGACACCGATGCAGCTGCGCGTGATCGTGACCGTGATCGCCGTGTGTCCCGTCACCGTGACGTCGACGCGACGTGACGCGACGACGTTGGCGCTCGAATCGAGCACGTTCACGCGCAGCCGGTAGTCGCCACGCGCCAGCGTGCCGAGCTCGGCGACGCGCACGCCGTGGAGGTAGCTCTCGTCCGTTCCGACGTTGTGAGCCGTCTGCCTCAGGGGCGCCGCGCCGGCGTCCATCCCTTGCGCATCGCCGGTCGTCGCGGCGCCGAGGGTCGTCTCGATACGCACGAACTGCCTGACGGGAACGAGATCGGTGAGCAGGTCCACGGAGATGCTCGGCCCCGCGCACTCGCAGCCGGGAACGAGGCCGAGAACGAGCACGCACAGTGAGACGACGCATCCCACGACGAGGTCGCGCATGAAGGCGAAGGTACCATTCGCGTGTGAGCATCCGGCCGACGGAATTTCGCTACGCCGATCATGAAGCGCGGCCTGGCGCACGACGCATCAGGCGTGTCGTCGAGGCGCTCTTCGGTCTCGACCTGCGGCCCAGCGCGGAGCACGTCGCGCAGTTCCGCGACATGTACTACGACGCCGATCCGCTCGCGGAAGCGTTCGTGGACGAGGTGTATCTCGGGCGCAGCCCGAGCGAAGGACGCGCGATGCTGGACGCTGCACTGCGCGGTGGAGCGGGCTCGGTCGAGAACGCGCCCCGCTCGCTGCGCGCGCTCTTCGCCGATCTGGACGAGGCGCCGGCGTGGCTCGATCGCGAGAAGGTCGCGCACGGCGCGCGCGTGTTCCGTCGCTACGGCCCCGAGATGTTCCGGCTCGCGGGCGCGGTCACGCTCGAGGCCTACTCCGAGTCCTCGGTCGCCAAGCCTCTCGCGTTGAGCGGCGGATACCAAGGCGACTCGACGCGCAAACGTTTCCTCGAGACCGTCGCGTTCTGGATCGCCGTGTCGGCGCCGGGCGCGCTCGAGCTCGGTGGCGAAGGTCGCGCCGCCGCGCTGCGCGTCCGGATCATGCACGTCTTCGTGCGACGTCGCGTCGCGGCGCATCGCGAGTGGAACGAAGACGCGTGGGGCGTACCGATCAGCCAGGCCGATGCACTGCTGACCCTGCTCGGAGGCAGCGTCGTGCCCGGCGTGCTGATGCGTCTGCTCGGCCACCGCCCGAGCCGCGCCGACGTGGAAGCGACGCTCCACTTCTGGCGTTGGGTCGGGCATCTGATGGGCGTGCGCCCGCGCTGGTATCCGGCGACGATCGAAGAGGCGATGCAGATCCTGTGGATCGCGCGCCTGAAAGGCGTGCGTCGTGCCGGCGAGGACGGGCAGCGCTTGTGTCGATCGTACGCGCACGCGTTCGACGACGTGGGCCCGATCGATCGCGGGCTGCACGTCGGCTTCACACGCTTCTTCCTGTCGAAGCAGACGTACGAAGCGAACGAGCTGCCGCCCGCCGGCGCGTGGGCGCTCGCACCGCTCGCGATGTTCCCGTTCGTGTTCACCGCCGAGACGCTGCGTCGGAGAATTCCGGTACTGGACGGCGTCGCCGATCGCGTGGCCACGCATCGAGCACGACGCTTCTACGAGCGCTACGCAGGAAAGAAGCCCGCGACGTACCAGCCGCCGGCCTCGTTGACGCGATGATCCTCAGAGGATGAAGCGCGAGAGGTCCTCGTTCTTCAGCAGCGGCTGCAGCGTCTCTTCCACGCGCTTGCGATCGAACACCATCTCCACGTCACCGAGCTCCGGCGCGCGGTACGAGAGATCTTCGAGCAGCGCTTCGAGGATCGTGTGCAGGCGACGGGCGCCGATGTTCTCCGCGCGCTTGTTCGCTTCGGTCGCGACCTCGGCCATCGCTTCCACGCCGTCGTCGGTGAAGCGCAGCTTCACGCCCTCGGTGAGGAGCAGCGCTTCGTACTGCTTGGTCAGCGCGTTCTTCGGCTCCTTCAGGATGCGCACGAAGTCGCCCTTCTCGAGCGAGTCGAGCTCGACGCGGATCGGGAAGCGGCCCTGCAGCTCGGGGATCAGATCGCTGACCTTCGCGACGTGGAACGCGCCTGCGGCGACGAAGAGCACGTGATCGGTCTTCACCTGTCCGTACTTCGTGCTGACGGTGCTGCCCTCGACGATCGGGAGCAGATCTCGCTGCACGCCTTCACGCGACACGTCGGGCCCGCCGTGCGCACCTTGCCGACCGGCGATCTTGTCGATCTCGTCGAGGAAGACGATGCCGCTCTCTTCGGTACGCCGCACTGCTTCGCTCTTCACGCGGTCCGGGTCGACCAGCTTGCCGGCCTCTTCGGCCTCGAGCAGCGGGCGCGCTTCCTTGACCTTCATCTTCCGGCGCTTGGTCTTGCCCTTCATGCCGGGCAGCTGCGAGAACATCTCGCTCAGGCTCTGCTGCATCTCTTCCATGCCCTGCCCGCCTCCGCCGAACATCTGGAGGATCGGTGGGCCCTCCGCGACGACGTCGAGATCGATCAGCTCTTCCTCCAGCTCGCCCGCGCGAAGCTTGGTGCGCACGTCGTTCGCCTTCGCCTCGTCGACCTTCGGCGCGCTCGGCGCAGGCGTGACGAGGAAGGGACCGAACGGCTGCGTGCGCGTCGCCTGCACCGGCGCGGCGCTCGGAGCCGGGCCCGAGAGCAACGACACGAGCCTCTCTTCGGCGGCGTCCTGCGCACGCACGCGCACGTTCTCGGTCTCTTCCGCGCGCACGAGCTTCATCGCGTTCTCGACGAGGTCGCGCACGATCGACTCGACGTCGCGGCCGACGTAGCCGACCTCGGTGAACTTGCTCGCCTCGACCTTCACGAAGGGCGCGTTCGCCAGCTTCGCGAGGCGACGTGCGATCTCTGTCTTGCCGACGCCGGTCGGCCCGATCATCAAGATGTTCTTCGGTGCGATCTCGTCGCGCAGCTCGGGCGCCACGCGCTGCCGACGCCAGCGATTGCGCAGCGCGACCGCGACGGCCTTCTTCGCCTTGTTCTGTCCGACGACGTAGCGATCGAGCTCGCTCACGATCTCGCGCGGAGTGAAGTCTCGCGTCACGACGCGCTCCCTTCCGACGACGAGATCGACTCGACCGTGATCTCGCCGTTCGTGTAGACGCAGATCTCGCCTGCGATGCGGAGGGATTCCTTCGCGATCTCCGCCGCGCTCATCGGCGTGTGCACGAGCAGTGCGCGACCGGCCGCGAGCGCGTAGTTGCCGCCCGATCCGATGGCGAGGATCGATCCGTCGCCCGTCTTGTCGGGCTCGATCACGTCGCCCGTGCCGGAGATGAGCAGCGTGTGCGACGCGTCCATCACGACGAGCATCGCCTCGAGGCGCCGCAAGAAGCGATCGGTGCGCCAGTCCTTCGCGAGCTCGACGGCTGCGCGCACCAGGCCGAGCTTGTGCTCTTCCAGCTTCGCCTCGAAGCGCTCGAGCAGCGTGAACGCGTCGGCGCTCGCGCCCGCGAAACCGGCGATCACGCGCCCGCCCGCGATGCGTCGCACCTTGCGCGCGCCGGTCTTCATCACGGTCTGGCCGAGCGAGACCTGTCCGTCGCCCGCCATCGCTGCGTGTTGGCCGCGGCGCACCGCGACGATGGTGGTGGATCGGAACTTCGAATCGTCTTCCGCCATGCGCGTCGTGTACGCCGAAAGCGCGCCGCGGTCGACCGTGTCACGCTCGCTCTCGCGATGCAGACGCAGCCGAAGAACCCGCTCCACGGCGTGACGCTCGAGACGCTGCTCGAGCGGCTGGTCGAGCGCATCGGTTGGGAGGCGATGGGGATGGCGGTTCCGATCCGCTGCTTCACCCACGATCCGAGCATCGCCTCGAGCCTGAAGTTCCTGCGCCGGACGCCGTGGGCGCGCGCGCAGGTGGAAGCGCTCTATCTGCAGAACGTGCGGGCTGTCGAAAGCTCGCGCTGATCGGGACGAGCGGGCGACGATCGGCCGCGTGACCGACTCACCTCTCGCCGATCAGATGGCCCGCTTCCTCGGCCACCTCGCGCACGAGAAGCGCTCGCCCGAGCGCACGATCGAGACGTACCGGCGCGCGCTCGACGAGCTCAGCGCGTTCGCAGTCGAAAAGAAGCTGCCGCTCGACGCGACGAAGCTCACGCACGTGATGTTGCGCATGTTCCTCGCGGAGCTGTCGCGCCGCGGCAACGGCAACACGACCATCGCGCGCAAGCTCGCGACGCTGCGCTCGTTCTACAAGTACCTGCGCCGCCAAGGCATCGCCGACGCGAGCCCCGCCGCTCGACTCGATACGCCGAAGGTCGTGCGCCCGCTGCCGCGCTTCCTCACCGTCGACGAAGCGAAGAACGTCGTCGAAGGACCGAGCGAGGACGTCGCGCGCGCCGAGCCACTCAAGCGACGCGACGCGGCGATGCTCGAGCTGCTCTACGGATGCGGGCTGCGCGTCTCGGAGCTGGCGGGGCTCACGACGTCGAGCGCCGAGCGCTCGGCGCATCGCGTACGCGTGATGGG
>CAYSCF010000253.1:0-10059 GCA_964429305.1 uncultured Sandaracinaceae bacterium
CCGCGCCAGGATGGCGGCGCGCGTCGTGATCGTCGCAGTCCTGCCCCTCGGGCGAGCCGTCGCCGTCGGCGTCGACGCTCGCGCTCGCCAGCCCGTACGCGGTGACGTACGCGCTGATCTGCATCCCGATGGAGCTCGGCGTCGAGCCGACCGAGCGCTGCGATGCGGCGACCCTCACGCTCTCGACACTGGAGGTCTCCGCGAAGTAGCCCTGGGTGCCATCGCGCCCTCCGAAGTCTCCGTTCACGGTCTGGATGGATCCGTCCGAGTAGACCGCGCCGACGAGCCCGACGTGATCGGCGCGGCCGCCACCGGCGTAGTCGAAGACGATCGCATCGCCGACCTGTGGCGTGTAGTCGGACGACGTGTGGAGCGTGCCGTGGTTCTGACCGTAGACGTAGAAGCTACCGGCCGCGGCCGTGAGCCCGCCGACCGCGATGCCGCCACCACCTGCGTGCTGCCACACCCAGATCGCGAAGTCCGCACACCAGTACTCGCCAGCACCGCCGTTGCCCGAGCAGCTCGTCGCGAACTGGTTGCCACCGAGCGTGTTGTTCGAGCTGTTCACGATCGAGCAGTACCCGGCGCCCTTGCCCACGTTCGCCAACGCCAGCGCGCCCACGGCGTCCGCCGTCGGCTGCGCGGATGCACGGCCCGCGCTCGCGATCGAGAGCAACGCCACCAGCAGCGCGATGGCCGGGCGAAGCTGCAAGGAGAAGCGCGGCATGGGGTCATCCCTCGCACCCTCGATGCCAGCGCGAGCGCGCTCCGAGTGCGATCTCGAGACCGCTCGTGAGCCGATCGCGGCCCGTTTCTGGGCCCGGGCCGCGCTCGGAGGCTGCGAGCCCTCGTCGCGGATCGGCACGGTGCGTACAGAATCCGGACGGTCCCCGTCAGTCGGCGCCCGGCGATGCCTCGCGGCGTTGCTTGCGGTAGGCGCCCGGCGCGACGCCGGCCCACTGGCGGAACGCGTGGCTGAACGACGCCTCCGATGCGTAGCCCGTCAGGTGCGAGGCCTTCGCGAGCGTCGCGCCGTCGCGCAGCAGGATCGCCGCCTTCTGCATGCGCAGGCGCGTCAGGTAGCCGAGCGGTGGCTCGCCGACGAGCTGTGTGAAGCGCGCCGCGAAGACCGAGCGCGAGAGGCCGACCTCTTCGGCGAGCGAGGCCACGGTCCACGGTGCTTCGACGCGTTCGTGCATCGCGCCGAGCGCTGCTGCGGTGCTCGGATCGCGCAGCGCGCCGAGGAAGCCGCCGCCGTCGGCGGGCACGCGCGCGAGATACGCGCGGAGGATCTGGATGAAGATGACGTCCGCCATCCGGAGCAGGACGAGCTCGGAGCCGGGCCGGTCCGCCTCCACCTCGCGCGTGATGAACTGGATGTTCTCGAGGAACGACGGCACGTCCTGCTCCTCCTCGGGCCGCATTCGGATGACCGGCGGCAGCACGGCGAGGATCTGCCGCGCGAGCGGATCGTCGAGCAAGAATGCGCCAGTCACGAAGCTCGTCTCCGGACCTCTCGCTCCGACTTCGAGCTGCATGACGAGACTGCGCGAGCCGCACTGCGCGACCTCGTCGACGGGCACCGCGGTGCTGCATGGATGATCGCGCAGCACGTGCGCATCACCGAGCGGCAGGACCGCGAGATCGCCGCCCGACAGCGCGATGTCGGGCTCGTTCGTGCGCTCGAGTCCGAGCCAAGCATTGCCGCGCACCACGTAGTGAAACCGAACGCAGGTCGCCTGGCTCGGAAAGGCGATGCCCCACGGGGCGCGACCGACCGTGAAAGCCCAACAGGTCTGCTGCAGCCGAACCGGGGCGAGCACCGCGCTCAGAGCGTCCATCCGGAACAGCGTGCAGGGCCCGAGCCTCGCCATCCATGCATCGCGGACGATTTCGAAAGTTTCTCGGACGAGCTCGGATGGTCCGTGTGGATGTCGAGCCGCACGTAGGACGCATCGTTCTTCGTCGAAAGGAAATCTCATGTCCCACAAGCTCGATTTCTCCCAGGAGCTCATCGGTCGTCGTGCGCTCGTCACGGGAGGCACACGCGGCATCGGTGCGGCGATTGCGCAGCGCCTGCTCGATGCCGGCGCGAAGGTGGTAGTGACGGCGCGCTCTGCTGGCGAGGCCTTGCCCGCGGGCGCTGCGTTCGTCGCGGGCGACGTGGCCACCGCATCCGGAGTGACGGCCATCGCCGCCGGCGCGCTCGACGCTCTGGGTGGCCTCGACATCCTCGTGAACAACGCGGGCGGGGGCAGCGGGTTCCCGCAGGGCATTGCGTCCATTCCGGACGAGGCGTGGCAGGCCGGCTTCGCGCTCAATCTGTTCGCTGCGATCCGGCTCACGAACGCGCTCTTGCCGGCGCTTCGCGAGTCGAAGGCCGGCACCATCGTGAACATCTCGTCGGGCGCGGCGACGATGGCTGTGGCGCCTATCGCGCACTACTGCGCCGCCAAAGCCGCGCTCAACAGCTACTCACGCACGCTCGCGATCGATCTCGCGCCGAGCAAGATCCGTGTGAACGTCGTGTCGCCGGGCCCGGTGACGACACCTGGGAGCAGGGCGTTCAGCGACGCGATGGGCGCTCCGCCCGACCTCTTCGCCAAGGACGTGCCGCTCGGCCGCTATGGGGCGCCAGAGGATGTGGCGGAAGTCGTCGCATTGCTCGCGTCGGACCGCGGGAAGTGGATGACGGGCGGGATAATCGACGTCGACGGCGGAATGTCGGCGCGCTGAGGGGTCGATTCAACCAGACTCCCAGCAAGGATAAACGTCATGAAGAGACTGAATGGAAAGACCGCCGTGATCGCCGTGGACGGCGGCCTCGCGCAGCTCTGACGCATCGTGCCCCAGCGTTCGATTGTTCGGACTCGGTGAGCCCGAGGAGAGTAGGAGATCTCGATGTACGACGAATCCAAGACATCCGAGCTGACCCGGTTTGCACGCGTCGAAGCGGGCTCCACGGTCATCGACGTTTATCCAGGCGACGGCGACTGGACGCGTCGTTTCTCGGGCATCGTGGGGCCCGAAGGACGCATCTACTGCTTCGTGCCGGCTGAAGTCGCCCACTTCAAGAACGATCCGGTCGGCCGGATGCAGGCGCTCGCGAAGGAGCCGGGCCGAGAGAACGTCCAAGCCGTCTCGGCGGACCTCGTGGCGATGCCGGAGGTCACTCGAGCAGCGGACGTCGTGTGGCTGCACCTCTTCTATCACGACCTCCACACGCCGCTGATGCAGTCCAAGGGCGCGACCGCGGCGCTCTTCAATCGCGCCGTCTACGAGCGGCTCAAGCCGGGTGGATTCTACGTCGTCGTCGATCACGTCGCCGCGGCCGGAGCGGGCACGCGTGACGCGCCGTCGCTGCATCGCATCGAGCCAGCATCGGCCCGCGCGGAGATCGAGGCGGCTGGCTTCGTGCTCGATGCGCAGAGCACCATGCTCGCGAACGCGGACGACGCGCACTCGATCAAACCGTTCGATCCCTCGATCAAGGGCGCGACGGATCGCTTCGCCTATCGGTTCGCGAAGCGCTGACGCACGGAAGTCGTTCCCGTTCGATCCAGCGCCTGCGAGCGAGGACCGCCATGCGTCTGCGCGCGCGGGTCTTCGGGGACTGTCGAATCCCACGTCGAAGGCGGCCGTCGCAGGCCCGAGCTGACGGTGGTTCTTCCGCAGTGCGCCCTGCCGTTGTACGTACGACGCACGCAGGGCGCTCGACCCTGGCGCGACCCGACGATGAAGCGACTCGAACGATTGCTCGCGATCGCGCTGCTCCTGAGCGCGCGGCGTCGGCTCGTGGCGCGTGAGCTCGCCTCGGAGCTCTCCGTCACCCTCCGAACGATCTATCGCGACGTCCGCGCGCTCGTGGCCGCGGGCTTCCCGATCGAAGGCGTGGCGGGCGACGGCTATCGACTCGCGAGCACCGCGCATCTACGCCCGCTCGCGCTCACGCCGGACGAGGCGGACGCGTTGGTTCTCGCAGCGTACGGTGCGCGCGCGTCGGTCGACTCGCGCGCCCGCGAGGTGCTCGTGAGCGCGACCACGAAGATCGAAGCGGCGATGGGCCCCGTCGCCGCCGCGCGCACGCGAGCTATCGCCCGCAAGATCGTGTTCCCGCCCGCCGGAGGTGCGCGAATGCCCAGCCCCGAAATGCTCGCGACGATTCGCGATCGCCGCGCCGCGCGCATCACGTTCGCGCCGCCCGACGCACCGCGCACCGTACGGACCATCGAGCCGCTCGGGCTCGTCTCTCGCGGCGATGCGTGGTGGCTGCTCGCGTATTGCAGACTGCGTCGCGACGCGCGCGCGTTTCGCCTCGATGACATCGCGGTGTGGAAATCGCTCGGGTCGTTCGCGCCGCGCGATGGGTTCTCGTTCGAAGAGATCGTCGTACGAGATGCGCATCTCTCGCATCGCTTGTTCGGGCACGGCGCGCGGAGCACGACGCGCGGCTCCTGACAAAGGGCTGTCACACGCGCCGCTATCGTCGGTGCATGAAATCGATCACCACCATCGTTGCTCGCTATTTCGAGGCATGGAACGCGGCGACGGAGGCGCAGGCGCTCGCGGCGCTCGAGGACGCATGCGCCAAGGACGTCGCGTACACGGACCCTGGTCACGAGTGCGCGTCACCGCGCTCGCTCGCAGCGCACATTCATCGCACGCGGCAGCGCGCGCCGGCGTATCGCGTGAACGTCGTCAGCACGATCGACGGGTACGGCTCGACGTTTCGTTACGCGTGGATCTTCGAGGCCGATGGCCAGCTGCGGTTCTCGGGGCTCGACGTGGTCACCACCGACGCGGCGGGACGCATCGAGACCATCACCAGCTTCTTCGGCGAGCTGCAGCACGCCGACGAGGGCGCGCCGACGCTGAGGCTCCAGCCGCGCTTCGGAGGCTGAATCGCGGCGTCGCGGTCGCGAGCGATCAGCGGTTTCGCTTCCTGCTTCCCCGTGGTCGCGCTGCGAGCTGCGCCGCGCTCCGCTCTCGGGCCACTCTGTAGACCACGCCGCGCAGCCATCGGTGCACGCGATCGGCATCGAAGCGCGGGTGCCACATCTGAGAGACGACGATCGGCGGCGTCGAGACCGGCAGCGCGAAGCTCGCGACTCCCGCGCTCGCGCCGAAGGCCTCGTCCCGACGCACCGTCTCGAGGAACGACGCCGGCAAGAGCGCGACGAGGTCCGACGCGCGTGCGATCGAGAGCGCCGCGCGAAAGCCCGGGACCACGGCGACGACCTTGCGCGCGAGACCGAGCGCAGCCAGCGCTTCGTCGACGGGGCCGGCGGGGCGCACCCCGCGGGAGGCCACCACGTGACCGCAGGCCGCGTAGCGCTCGGGTGTCACTTCGCCCTCGCCGACGAGCGGATGGCCCTCTCGCACCACACCGATGAAGTGGTCCCTGAACAACGTCTGCACGCGGACCTCTGGGCCCGTCACGCCGACCACGCCGACCTCGAGATCGACCAGCCCTTCTCGCAACGCACGTACGTCCTTGTCCGCCTTGGCGACGAAGCGCAGACGCACTCCCGGAGCGGAGGCGGCCACCGCAGGCACGAGCCGCGCGGCAAAGGCCTCGACGAAGCCGTCGTTCGTGCGAATCGTGAAGGTCTTCTCGACGGTCCGAATGTCCAGTGCGTCGGGCGAAGGACCCAGGACGGCGCGCACTTGCAGAGAGAGGTCGTGAACGCGCTCGCGCAGCTCCTTCGCGCGCGGCGTCGGGACCAGACCACGGCCCGCACGAACCAGGAGCGGATCACCCGTCGACGCGCGGAGGCGAGTCAGCGTGCGACTCATCGCCGAAGAGCTGAGGCCCAATCTGCGGGCCGCGCCCGCCACGCTGCCTTCGGCCAGAAGGACTTCGAGAGCCGTGAGCAGGTTCAGATCCGGTTCGACCATCGCCCTGGCCGCGATCCTAACACCTCGCGCGCACCCTCACGCCGCTTCGGGACGCGGCGTCCGGTGCACGAATCGAGTGCGCTCGGCGCGTCTTCCCGAAAGTCACCAGGACGCTACCCCTTCTCGTCGTGACGACGACGGAGGTGGCATGAGCGGTAGCGTAGGGCAGACGATCGACGAGCTCGTCTCGGCGACTCGGATCTTGGTAGGCGAAGGCATCCTCGACGGATTCGGGCACGTCTCTGCTCGGCATCCCGACGATCCAGCGCGCTACTTCATGCTGCGTAGCAACTTCGCGCGGCAGGGCTCGGAGAGCGAAGCTCTGGAGCTCGACGCCGAGAGCCGTCCCGTCTGGCCCTATGACACCCGACCCTCGATCGAGCGATTCATCCACGGCGAGGTCTATCGACGACGTCCCGATGTGATGGCCGTGGTGCACACGCACGCCCCGGCCCTCATTCCCTTCGGCGTGTCCGCCGTGCCGCTTCGTCCGCTCTATCACATGGCCGGATTCCTCGAAGACGGGCCGCCGGTCTTCGACATTCGCATCGAGCATGGCGTCACGAACATGCTCGTCACCACGCCGGAGATCGGGCAGTCACTCGCCTCCTCGCTCGGCGCCCGCGCCCTGGTGCTGATGCGTGGCCACGGCGCGACGGTCGTCGGGACGTCCTTGAAAGAAGCAGTGTTCCGCTCCGTCTACGCCACGCGCAACGCGCAGCTCCTGCCCGTCGCGCTGCAGCTCGGGCCGCCGACCTTTCTCGATCCGGCAGAGGCCAGGCTCGCGGACGAGCTTCATCACGCCGTGCTCGGCCGACCGTGGGAGTACTGGCTGAAGACACACGCACGGGAAATCACCTGAGGCGAACGGAGACGAGCATGCAAGACAACCACGTTGGCCGGGCCCCACGCATCTGGCGGAACGTCCTGCCGGCAGCCGCCCCTGGCTGCTCGCATGGCACTCCTTACTCGTTCTGGGTGAAAGAGGGCGATCCCGCCCATCTCGCGGTCGTGTTCAGCGGCGGTGGCGCGTGCTGGACGGGCGAGAACGCCGCACTACATGGAAAGCCCTTCTACCGTCCCACCGCTGGGCTCGAGCGGGATCCGACCGACTTCGGGGGAATCTTCGACACAGCCCACCCCGAGAATCCGCTCGCGGACGCCACTCTCGTCTACATCCCCACGGCCAATGGGGATGTCTTTCTGGGCGACGCCGTCAGGACCTACGACGTCCCGCCGATGGGCGGCCGGGCTGCCTGCAAGCTCGACATCCTGCACAAAGGCTACGCGAACGCGGTGGCCGCGTTGGACTGGATGTTCGGGACCTACCGGCACCCCGAGACCGTCGCTGTCATGGGATGGAGCGCCGGGGCTCTCGCATCGCCCCTCTATACCCATCTCGTCGCGCGGCACTATCCGGACGCTCTGGTCACTCATTTTGCCGACGGCGGGGGCGCCTATCACGTAGGCGAAAAGCTGACGCCGCTCTTGCGGTCCTGGGGCACCGCGAACGTCTTGCGGAGCGTCCCGGGCTTCGAAGATCTGGGCGCGGACGGTCTCTCCATCGAGGACCTCTACGTTCGCGCGGCCGAGCTGCATCCCGAGATCACCTTCCATCAATACAACGAAAGGCGGGACGCAGTTCAGGGGCTCTTCATGCGCCTGATGGGTGTGGACAGCCCCGATGTCGCGGCGAGCATCGACCGCGGGCACGCCTATGTCCGCTCGAGAGTCGCGAACTTCCGGACCTACACCAGCTGGGGGCACGATGAAGGCATCATCGGCGGGTACTACGACGCGGTGCTGGCCAAGAATGCGTTGGACAACCGCGGCCGGCCCTACGTACTGGACAGGCTCTATACCCGTCAGACCCGCGGCGTCAGATTCCTCGACTGGTTTGCCGCAGCCATCCAGGGCCAGCCCGTCGACGACGTGGCCTGCGAGGACAGCGAGACACCGGAGCACTACTGGGAGCGCCCGAGCTTCTCTCCGTAGGTCGGTCGTTCGACCATCGCCGTCGTTCATGCGCGGCGCCGAGCCGGCTCTCGGCGGTTGCGAGGCGCGGCGTCCGCACGCGATGATGCGTGCCGGTCGAGCACCGTCGGTGCCCGCGCCACCATCCACTCGACGAACGTACGAACCGGCGGCGGAACGAGCTCTCGCTCCGGATACACGAGCGCGATGCGCCCCTCGCTGCGCAGCACGTTGGGCATCACGACGACCAGCTTGCCGCTCGCGATGCGACTCTCGGCCGCGAGGCTCGGCACGAGCACGATGCCCAGCCCCCGCTCGGCGGCTCGGACGAGCAGCTCGGGGCTGTTCGAGAACAGCGCACCTTCGAGCTGCATCTTGCGCCCCGCTCCGGTCCACTGCGTCTCGGGGAGCTCGCCACGCGCGAACCCCATCAGGCAGCGATGCCGACGCAGATCCCGCAGAGACGTCGGCGTGCCGTGCGCCTCGAGGTAGGCCGGCGCGGCCACCGCGACGAACTCGAAGCGCACGAGCGTTCGCGCGACCACTCCCTCTTCGAACTGGCTCGTGGCCCGGAGCGCGACGTCGTAGCCGTCGCGCTGGAGATCGACGTGCCGCGTGGAGAAGTGAGCCTGGAGCCGAACCTGTGGATACCTCGCCGCGAACTCCGCCAGCAGCTCGGAGAGCACCGAGCTCACGAGCGGCGGCAGCGACACGCGTAGGTTGCCGCGTACGGTGTCGTCGCTGCCACGGATGCTCGCTTCTGCATCGGCGACCGCGTCGAGCACGATGCGCGCGTGACGGTAGAGCGCCTCGCCCGCGTCGGTGATCGTCAGACTGCGCGTCGTCCGGCGTAGCAGGCGGGCGCCGAGTCGCTCTTCGAGCCGCGCGAGACGTCGTCCCAGCGTCGCGCGCGGCATGCCCAGCTCGGCCGCTGCACGCGAGAGGGATCGCGCTTCGACGGCCTTGGCGAAGACGAGGAGCTCGATGTTCTCGAGGGGCTCGCGCATTTGGATCAAAACGTAGCAGCTGTTCCCCAGCTCGCACGAGTTGACGCAAGTCGTCTCGACCTCAACGTTGGATCCATCGCGGAGGAACGAAATGACGATCGAGATCGAATGCACGACGAGTGTTGCGGTGCACACGAGCCGAGGAGGGTCGTGAAGCCGCCGGTCTGCCTGATCACGGGCGGGACGGACGGCGTCGGGAAGGTCACCGCGATCGAGCTCGCGAGGCGTGGCTACACCGTCGTCCTGGCGGCACGGAGCGCGAGCAAGGCGCAGGCGCTCGTGAAAGAGATCGCCGCATCGACCGGTAACGTGCGCACGGAATTCATCCCGGCAGATCTCGCGTCGCTGCGGCAGGTACGTCGGCTGGCCGAGGCCTTTCAACGCCGCCACGGCGCGCTGGACGTCCTCGTCAACAACGCTGGCGTGTTCCTGGGGGCGCGGACCGAGACCGAGGACGGCTTCGAGACGACGTTCCAGGTCAACTACCTCTCGCACTTTCTGCTCACGAGCCTCCTGCTCGGCGCGCTGAAGAGCAGCGACCAAGGGCGGGTCATCAACCTGAGCTCGAGCGTCTACTCCATGGGCGTCTTCGAACCGGACGACCTCCAGAGCAAACGACGCTACTCGGTGCTCGGCACGTACGCCGCGACGAAGCTCGAGATGCTCATGTTCACGAGGGAGCTGGCGAAGAGACTACGCGGCACGGCGGTCACCGCGAACGCGGTGCATCCCGGGATCGTCCGCACACAGATGATGCTGAGCGCACCGGGCGTGCTGCGTGTCGTCTCGTACCTCTCTCTGCCCTTCTCCGTCTCTCCCGAGCGCGGCGCGCGCACCTCGCTGCACCTCGCTTCGTCCCCGGAGCTCCGCGGCGTATCCGGCGAGTACTTCGCGAGCGGCAAGCCCACGATCGCCCACAACCGCTACGACACCGAAGAGAACCGCGCGCTCTTGTGGCAGCTCAGCGAGGAGGCGGTTCAAGCGAGCGCCGCGTCCAGGGCGCGAGAGGCGAGCTGAACGTGCGCGTCCATCATCTCGACTGCTGCACCATGTGCCCGCGCGGCAAGAGCGCCGTGAGCGGGGAGGGGAGCCTGCTCGAGCGCGCCAGGCTCGTGTCTCACTGCCTACTGCTCGAGACGGACGCGCACGGGCTCGTGCTCGTCGACACGGGAATCGGCGT
>CAYSCF010000254.1:0-909 GCA_964429305.1 uncultured Sandaracinaceae bacterium
GCCGGCCGCGAGCGCGCGCAGCGTCGGGTCGGCGCTGCGCTCGAGAGCGCGCACGAGCACCGGACGCACGCGCGGATCGTCGATGCGACCGAGCGCGCGGAGCGCATCACGCGCGAGCTCCGCCGAGCGATCGGTCGCGAGCGAAGAGAGAGCGGGGACCAAGCGCGGATCGGCCGCCGAGCGGAGCATCGAAGCGAGCCGCGTCCGCGCCGCCAGATCGGACACGCCGTCGCTGCCTTCGAGCACCGTCGCGACGTGCGCGACGACCGCGTCCGGCAGCTCGCGCATGTGGAGCGCGAGCGTGGAGAGATCCTCGGCGCCCAGATCCGAGAGCGGCTCGTGCGGGCGATCCTCTTCCCAGAACGCGCGGACCTGATCACGCAAGCGCGCGACGAGCACGTCGAACGCATCGCGCTCCGTGCGCACGTCGCGCCCCGCCGCGCCCGGGAGCGCGCCACGCGCGCGCAGGACCTCCCATGCCACGTCGGGATCGCGCGGCGCGGTCAACGCGGCCTCCACGCGCTCGAGATCTTCGGGCGCGAGCTCGCCCGACTCGATCCGCTGCTCGATCCGCAGCGCCGCGGCACGGCGCTGCGCGAGGCTGCCGCCTTCGAGCACACCGAAGAGCGTGTCCACGTCGTCGACGTTGCCGATCTCGCGGCCGCCCGCGCCGAGTCGCGAGAGGAACGACGCGTCGGCCGTGGGCGGACCGCCGCTCGGCCGCGCTGGCTCGGGATCGGCAGGCGCGAGCCGTACCGGCTCGGTCGCGATCTGGCGCAGCAACGCGGCGGCGAGCGCGCGGTCGTCGTCGTGCGCCTCGAGCGTGCCCCGGAGCTGGGCATCGCCGGTTCCCGCACCGGCCGCGAGGCGCTCGATCAGCGCATCGCGCGATGTCATGCGCGGCCCGAG
>CAYSCF010000254.1:1009-10045 GCA_964429305.1 uncultured Sandaracinaceae bacterium
GCGTCGAAGACGCGATTCATGCGCGGCCCGAGGCGTCGAAGACGCGATTCATGCGCGGCCCGAGGCGTCGAAGACGCGATTCATGCGGGCTTGATCTCGAAGACGCCGACGCCCGTCGCGACCCAGAGCGCGTCGGGCGTGCGATCGAGCGCGTGGATGCGCCCATCGCCGTCGTGCTCGCCCGGCCCCGAGAGCCGCCGCGTCGAGATCTCCGCGTCGACGTCGAGCAACACGCTCGACACGCCGTCCTGCATGCGGATCAAGCGGCCGCGATCGGTCGCCTCGTGGAACGTCGCGGCGAGCACCACGCCGTCGGGCAACGCCCAGACGCGCTCGACGTCGTCGACGCTCACGACCAGCACGTACGACGCGCCCGCATCGTGCGAGAGATAGAGATGCCCGCCCACGGTCGCCACCGCGACCAGCGATCCGCATCGCGCCACGTCGATCGCAACCTCGCTGCCTGGCCCGCGCAGCCGCTCGAACGTGCGTGCGTCGCGCGTCGCGAGCAGCTCCGGCGCCGTCGCGCTGCCGACCACGAGCGCGAGCCAGTCGGCACCCGGTGCGCGCCGGATGCGCCGCACGTTCTTCGCCACAATCGGTCCGACCCAGCCCTCGCCCTGCGCGCGGAAGAGCGCGCCGCCACGCGTGCGCGCGACGACCGTCTCACCGATCGCAGCGAGCTGCAGGCCACCGAGGCTCGCATCGTCGGTGCCGGGGCGCGCGAGACGCACGGCCTGACCATCGCTCGCGTAGGTCCACACCTCGCCCGCGTCGGTGGCGAAGAGCACGCCGCTCGACGTCGTGAGCAGCGCGGTGACCTCGCCTTCGGCGGGCACCTTCAGCGCGTGCGGTGGATCGCCGAGCGCCCAGAGCCGTCGCGCCGCGACGAGCACCAGCCCGTCGCTGGCCGCGACCGCGCGCGCGGCCTCGCCCGGCGGCCCGTGCCAGCGAGTGACGACGTTCGCGCGCGGCAGGCTCGCTCCGGTGTCGACCTCGTTCGGCTCGAGCGCGAGGCTCGTTCCTTCGCTGACGTCGAGCTCGTCCGCCTCCTCGTCGTCGGCATCGCCGGTGCGCGCCGCAGGCAGCCCGGGAAGCGCATCGCCCACGCCGCCTCCGAGATCATCGAAGCCTTCTTCACCGCGATCGATCGAGCTGCCGGTCGCCTCGGGCGCCGCGGGCTCTTGCCACGGAACGTCCTCCGACGCGTCGGAGCCTTCGGTCCAGCGCTCGTTCTCGCCACCGTGTCCGAGCGAAGGATCGGCCTCGAGCGGCGCCGCGCGATCGTCGTCGTCGAGCACGCTCGCATCGACGTCGGGATCCGTCTCGAAGTGACCGAACGTCTCGCCGCCGACGCGATCGTCGAGCGCGCTCGCCTCGTCGTCGCGCACGTCGAGATCGGGGTCGTGCTGCAGACCGTTGTCGTCGCCGTCGCCATCGAGCGAGGGCAAGCCCGGAGCATCGTCGTCCGGGTGCGGCTTCGGGAGGCGCCGCGGGTCTGCCGGAGTGGTCCGCGAAGCGGACCCGACACATTCGTGTCGGCCCGGCTTGCCGCCCACTGCTGCAGCGATCTCCGTCACACGCTGATCTTAGCTCTTCTTCAGGCCGATGCGCTGCATGACGAGCTGGAGATCCTCCCACACGGGCTTCTTCATCTCGGGACTGCGGAGCAGATACGCCGGATGGTAGGTGGGCATGACCGGAATGCCTCGGTAGGCGCCCCACTGGCCGCGCCAGCTGCGGCCCGCTTCGGCGACGCCGAGATTCTCTGCGGCGCAGCGGCCGAGCGCCACGATCACCTGCGGCTTCACGATGTCGATCTGCTGCGTGAGATACGGCGAGCACGCGCCCGCCTCGTCGGGCAGCGGCGTGCGGTTCTCGGGCGGCCGGCACTTCACGACGTTGCAGACGTAGACGCCGTCGCGCGTCAGGCCCATCGCGACGATCATCTTGTCGAGCAGCTGGCCAGCGGCCCCGACGAACGGCTCGCCTTGTTGATCCTCGTTGTAGCCGGGGCCTTCGCCGACGAACGCGACGCTCGCGTCGAACGAGCCGCGCGAGAAGACGCTCTTGTGGCGGCCTTCGTGGAGGCGACAGCGTGTGCACGCGGCGGCCTCGGTCGCGAGGACGCGGAGGCGGCCGGCGCGATCGCCGGGGGCGACTTGCTCGACGGGAGTGGGAGCGGGCGGGGGAGCGGGAGCGAGCGAGACCGAGGACGAAACGGTCCCAGGGTACGCCACCGCGGCGAGCTCGGCTTCCGGCACCGGAAAGCCGCTCCACTCCGCTTCCCACTCGAGGTGGGCCCGCACCTCTTCTACGAGGGCTCGGCGCTCGTCGTCTTCGTCCACGCGATCGCCCGCCTACCACGTGCTACAGACCGGCGCGATGCCTTCGACGACGCCGACGCTCTCCGTGGTCATGCCCTGCTACAACGAGCGCAACACGATCCACGTGTCGCTCGAGCGCGTGCTCGCATGCGGGATCGATCCGCTGGAAGTCATCGTCGTCGACGACGGCAGCCGCGACGGAACGCGCGCGCTCCTCACCGAAGGGCCCGCGCGCGATCCCCGCGTCCGCGTGATCCTCCACGAGAAGAACGCCGGCAAAGGCGCGGCGCTGCGCACGGGATTCCGCGAGGCGCGCGGCCGCTTCGTCGTCGTGCAAGACGCCGACCTCGAGTACGACCCGATGGAGTACCCGCGCCTGCTGGAGCCGCTGCTCGCCGATCGCGCCGACGTCGTGTTCGGCACGCGCTTCGGCGGCGGCCCGCACCGCGTCCTCTACTTCTGGCACTCGGTCGGCAACCAGATGCTGACCACGCTCTCGAACATGGTCACGGACCTGAACCTCACGGACATGGAGACTTGTTACAAAGTCTTCCGTCGCGAGGTGCTGCAGCAGATCGACTTGCAGGAGAACCGCTTCGGCATCGAGCCCGAGATCACCGCGAAGGTCGCCGGCCTGGGCGTGCGCGTGTACGAGGTCCCGATCAGCTATCACGGTCGAACCTACGCCGAGGGTAAGAAGATCGGCCTCAAGGACGCATTCCGCGCCGCGTACTGCATCCTGCGCTACGGCATCCCCGCGCGGATGGCCGGCGGACAGCACGATCCCTCGATGCGGGCCTCCACGACGCCCCCCGAGCCCAAGGCTCGACCCAGCGCGTCACGCGACAATTGACTGCGGCCCGAGGGCGAGCCGACGAAATAAACGGGGCCCGGTCACCGCATCGTTGACCGGTCGCCGGACGAGTTGATAGCTTCTCGTCCCATCGCACGGACACTCGTCCGTGGAGAAAGGTTGTCGAGGGTGGCATCCAGCGCGCGCGTGCTCGTAGCCGGCGAAACGAACGTCGGCATGAAGCGCACGCACAACGAGGACTCGTACGAGATCCTCGACGACGAGCGCCTCTATCTCGTCGCCGACGGCATGGGTGGCCATGCCTCGGGCGAAGTCGCGAGCCGCATGGCGATCGACACGCTCAAGGAATTCTTCCTCTCGACGAGCCAGGATCCGGAAGCGACCTGGCCGTACAAGATGGACAAGTCGCGCCCGTACGAGGAGAACCGCCTCATCACGGGCATCAAGCTCGCGAACCTGCGCATCCACGAGTCGCAGCAGCGCGAGCCGAAGCTGCGCGGCATGGGCACCACGTTCGCGTGCGTGCTCGTGATCGACGAGGGCGTGCTGGTCGCGCACGTCGGTGACTCGCGCGTGTACCGCATTCGTCAGGGCAAGCTCGAACAGCTGACCGAGGATCACTCGCTGCTGAACGACTACATCAAGATGAAGCGGCTGACCGAGGAAGAGATCGCGAACTTCCCGCACAAGAACGTCATCGTTCGCGCGCTGGGGATGAAGGAGACCGTCAAGGTCGACACGCGCCTCGATCCCCCGCAGCCGGGCGACGTCTACCTGGTCTGCTCGGACGGACTGTGCGGCCCGGTGAGCGATGCGGAGATCACCGAGATCGCCGCGAACACGACCGACCTGAAGGGACTGGCGTCCAAGCTGATCGAGCGCGCGAACGCGAACGGCGGCCCGGACAACGTGACGGTCGTGCTCGCGAAGTGGATCGGTAGGGGCTGACCTCTTTCCCTCCCCCGCCCTCGGCAATGGGAACAAGCGAGGAGGCGAGGAGTGACAGGAGGCGAGGCGGGGCAAAGTCCCTGACTCGGCCTCCCACTTCTTCCCCGTCCTCGCCTCTTCGTTCTCCTCGCCTCCTCGTTCGTCTTGATCCTGAGCGTCACTCCGTCGCGGTGACGTCGAGCCGGTAGCGGCCGCCCGTGGGGGAGAACGAGTCGACCACGACGATGTAGTCGCCCGCGGGCACGTCGGTGAGCTCGAGACGCGAGAGCCAGCTGCGCATCGAGGTCGTGTCGTCGGCGCACCACGCGAGCACCGGCGCCGCGCCGCAGCTCGCCATCACGTACACGGTCGTGTCGAACGTCGTGTACGCGTTGTCGGTCGAGAGCACGAGGCTCGAGACGTGACGCGGCAGATGCAGGCGAACGACACCCTCGGGCCGCCCGACCGGATCGCCGCTCGAACAGCCCGCGGGCGCGTCCCAGAGCGAGACGCCCTGCGCGACACCCTCGACGTAGCCGGGCCCCGTCAGCGCATCGAGCATCGTCGCCGCGCTGCACTCCATCGAGCGCGCCGACGACGTCGCGACGCAGTGGTACGCCGTCGCGCTCGTCGGCATGCACACCGACGTCGTGCAGCGATCGAAGCCGTGCACATCGCACGTCTGTCCGGCCGTCCGGTGCGGCGCGAGCGTCATGCTGGCGCGCACCGCCGCGCTCGAGTGCATGCCGCGATCGACGGCGACCACGCTCACGGCAGCGACCTCGGTCGCGAACACGTCGCTCGCGTCGAACGCGTAGAAGAACGTTCCGCCGCTCGCGACGTCGCGCAGGCTCGCGCCGAAGTGCGTCGACTCGGGAATCCCGTCGCCGTCGAGATCGAGTGAGACCGCGGACCCCGTCGCGTCGAAGAACGCGATGTCGAGCTCCGAGACGTCGTCGTCCACGTCGCTGCCTTCGACGAGCACGCGCACCGCGCCCGGATCGCCGAGGTACGCAACGCGCGTGAGCATCGGCGCCATGCCGGCGACGCAGACCGCGGGAACGGCGCTCGGACATCCGAGGCCGTCGGCGCAGCGATTCGTGACGAAGCTCGGATCGCAGACACCATCGAGCGCGATCACCGGCTGCGGTGCGAGCGCGACCGTCTGCGGGGCCGAGGCCGCGCCGCGCGCATCGACGACCGCGACCACGATCGAGTCGACGTTCAGCACGTCGCGATAGAAGTCGGGAAGGATCACGAGGCCCGTGCCCTCCCCCGTTCCCGCGATCGGCTCCGCCATCGGGACGATCGTCGTGTTCGAGTCCAGCACGCCGTCGCCGTTGCCGTCGAAGAGCACGACGGGCGTGCCGGCGTGATCGAGGATGCCGAGCGAGAGCGAGGTCGCATCGCCGTCCGCATCGGACGCGCGCACCGACACGCGCACGTCGTCGCCGAAGCGCCCACTCACCGACGCCACGGCGCTCACGAGCACCGGCGCCGAGAACGCGAAGCCATCGGGCAGGATCGCTGCGTCGTCCATCGCGGCGTCGTCCATCGGCATGTCGACGACGCCTCCATCGGGATCGGACATCGCGCCGGCGTCGTTCGTGACGGGCAGGTGGGCGCACGCGCCCAGTGCGAGCGTCAAGACACTGGCGGTCACACGCGGCGAGAGAGAGAGCATCGAGCGTCCGTCCTTGGAGAATCCGTTTGGCATCCTTGCCTCCTGGCTCCCCTCTCGGCCGAGCACGCACTGGGCTTGAGCACCCTCGCCTGCGTCGACAAGAAAGGAGGTATCGACGCGGATCCGTCGCCTCCGTCGATACCGCTCAAGCGCAGAGACGCCGCAGCCGAAGCCTTCGGTAGTTCGCCCGCGTTCCATTCAACCCATCGCGGCAAACCGGAGAGACGACATGAAAGAAGGAATCTGGAAGAAGGGCCTCCTCGCCGCGACCTTCATCGCGAGCGCGGGCGGATGCATCGGAGAAGGCGCGCACGGCACGGCCGGCGGCGACTGGGGCAACGCCGACGAGTATCCCGACGTCGGCGGCGCGTACGCCTCGCTCACGGCCCTGACCGGCACGTGCACCTTCGTCCCGATGACGGGCGTCATGACGATCAACGGCAGCGACACCGCGCAGACGATCATCATCGGCCGCCGCGCGGTCGACTCGGCGATCCTCGTCAACGGCTCGACCTGCGGCTCGCCCGCGGCGACGTCGACGACGCTCAAGATCCTCAACGTGAACCAGGGCATGGGCGGCGATCAGGTCGTCATCATCGACTACATCAACGGCCTGTTCGCGACGGGCACCTCGGCGGCACGCGGCATGAACGTCGATCTCGGCGCGGGCAGCGACTCGCTCCGCATCCGCGGCACGACGGGCGCGGACGTGTTCACGTTCGGCGCCCTCGGCCTCGCGGTCAACAACGACACCAGCCGCGACATCGACGTCGCGAACGTCGAGTCGTTCAACGTCAGCCTCTCGAGCGGCGCGGACTCGTTCACCGCAGCGGGCGGCGCAGGCGGCGCGGGCGGCGCCTTCGGCACGCTCGTCACCGTCTACGGCGGCGATGCGAACGACATCATCGTCGGCAGCGCGCAGGACGACGTGATCTACGGCGGCGACGGCGTCGACACGATCACCGGCGGCACCGGCAACGACACGATCTCCGGCGACGCGGGCGACGACATGATCCTCGAGGGGGCGGCCACCAGCGGCGACGACGTCTTCGACGGCGGCGCGGGCAACGACACGGTCAGCTACGCGCTGCGCACGAACGTCATCACCGTCACGGTCGGCGACGTGCTGACGGACGACGGCGAGAGCGGCGAGGCCGACGACGTGCAGACGACGGTCGAGATCGTCATGGGCGGCCTCGGCGCGGACGTCCTCACGGGCGACGGCGGCGCGAACACGCTCTTCGGTGGCGCGGGCGACGACGTGCTCACGGGCGGCGCGGGCGCGGACATCCTGAACGGCGATGCGGGCAACGATACGTTCGGCGAAGAAGCGGCGTCGAGCGGCGGCGACACCTTCAACGGCGGCGCGGGCATCGACACGGTCGACTACTCGCTGCGTACGGCGGCCCTCACCGTCACGATGGACGGCGTCACGGCGAACGACGGCGAGAGCGCGGAGCTCGACAACGTGAAGGCCGACGTCGAGAACATCCTCGGCGGCACCAGCGACGACACGATCACCGGCAACCTGTCGGCCAACGCGATCACGGGCGGCGACGGCAACGACACGATCGACGGCGGCGCGGGCAACGACACGTTCGTCGAGGAAGCGGCGTCCAACGGCGGCGACGTCTTCATCGGCGGCCTCGGTGCGGACGTGGTCGACTACTCGCTGCGCACGAACGACCTGACCGTCACGATGGACGGCGTCGCGGCGGACGACGGCGAAGCATCGGAGGCGGACAACGTCCATGCGGACGTGGAAGGCATCCTCTGCGGCGACGGCGACGACACCATCACCGGCAACGCGCTCGCCAACGACATGGACGGCGGTGCGGGCGCCGACACGATGGACGGCGCCGCGGGCGGCGACACCATCTTCGGCAACGCGGGCGACGACGACCTCACCGGCGGCGCGGGTGACGACACCCTCGACGGCGGCGCGGGCGACAACAACCTGACCTGCGGCACGGGCGACGACATCGCCTACAACGAGGGCGCCGGAACGCGCGCCGCGGACTGCGAGCTCTGAGCCGCTAGCCGAGCGTTCTCGGACTGGGCCGTCGCGATGAAGATCGCGGCGGCCTTTTCCTTTGCCGATGATCTAGAGTCGCGGCTCTCTGCCACAGGAGCCCCTCATGTCCCGCACCGTTCTCGCCTGCTCGATCATGTTCTGCCTCGTCGCCTGCGGCGGCGGCGCGTCCTCCGGCAGCACCACGACGACCACCACCACGAGCGGCAGCGACGACGTCGCCGCGCCGAGCGGTCCGATCGCTGGCTCGCTCTACGGTCTCGAGACGACGCTCGCGATCTCGCTCGAGCAGTTCGGGACCAACTGGAGCATCCACTTCGACTCGACGGCCGAGACCGGCAGCGCGACGGGCGTGTTCGGTCTCGAGGGCACGGTTGCGAGCGGGGCCACGCTGCGCTCGAGCGCGCCCGAGCGCCCCGGCTTCCTCTGCGATCCGAGCGGCGCCAACCGCAACGACTCGCTCGTGAGCTACGAGCTGCAGGTCACGCAGGCGAGCATCACGGCGTGCCCGGCCGGCATCACCGAGCAGACGCAGATCGGCACCGCGAGCGGTCGCCTCGTGCTGACCGTGCAGGCCGACGGCGGCGGCGACACCACCGAGTCGACGCTGCGCGGCACGTTCACCGACGTGCCCGTGTACTGCTTCCCGACGGAGTGATCACGGCGCGATGACGAGCGTCGCGTCGCAACGGATGGCGAGCCACGCCGACAAGCTCGCATGCCGCCCCTTCCGTTGCTGCGCGTCTTCGTCGAGATGCTCGTGCCCACGCTCGTCCCGCTGACGATCTACGCGTGGATCCACTGGGCCGCGGTCACCGCCGCTACGCGCTTCACCGCTGCTGCGCCGCCCGCGCTCACACCGCCGTCGCCGTCTTGGCGCCATCCCGAGCCGCTCGCGCGATGGGCGCGCGCGCTCTGCCACGTCATCGATGCGGGTGGGCTCTGGCTCGATGCGACGCCCGAGTCTGCCTCGAGCATGCTGCACTGCTGGTGTGTGACCGATGCGGCGAGCTGGAGGACCGCGCTCCTCGAGATGACCGCGGACACGCGCGAGGGGATCAGCGCGTGGAACGGAGTGCGCGCCGTTCGCATCCTCATGGCGGGCGCCCGCCTCGGTTGGTGCAAAGAGACGTTCGCGTGGGCCGCCACGCGCGCCATCGGCGTCGAGCTCGCGCGCCGCTACACGTCGTTCGCGGATGTCGGGACCGACTTCGTGATCGGGCGGCGGCGGTGGGCACGAATGCCGCTCGAC
>CAYSCF010000255.1:0-10038 GCA_964429305.1 uncultured Sandaracinaceae bacterium
CCCGTGCCCGTGATGAAGCTCGTCGAGATCATCCGCGCGATCCAGACGAGCGACGACACCTACGCGCGTACGCGCGCGCTGGCCGAAGAGCTCGGCAAGACGCTGATCACGTCGAAGGACTCGCCCGGATTCATCGTCAACCGCATGTTGATCCCGTTCCTCAACGAGGCGTGCTTCATCCTGCAAGAGGGCCTCGGGACGCCCGAGGACATCGATCAAGGCGCCAAGCTCGGGCTCAACCATCCGCTCGGTCCGCTCGCGCTCGCCGATCTGATCGGGCTCGACACGTGCCTCTTCATCGCCGAGGTGCTCCACCGCGATCTCGGCGACGACAAGTACCGCCCCGCGCACATCCTGCGGCAGCACGTCGAGGCCGGCTGGCTCGGCCGCAAGACCGGGCGCGGCTTCTATCGCTACGACGGTAAGTGAGAGACCGATGACCGACGCACGCACCGTGATCCAGCTCGCCCACGAGGGCGCGCTCTCCATCCTCACCATCCACCGCCCCGAGAAGCTCAACGCGCTGAACGCGCTCGTGCTCCACGAGATGCGGCTCGCGATCGAAGAGCTGCGTGGTCGTCACGAGACGCGCGTGCTCGTCGTGACGGGCGCGGGAGAGAAGGCCTTCGTCGCCGGCGCGGACATCGCGGAGATGAGCGCGATGCGTCTCGAGGAAGCGCGCGCGTTCGCACGCTCGGGCCACGTCACGCTCGACGCGCTCGAGCAGCTGCCGGTGCCGGTCATCGCCGCGGTGAACGGCTTCGCGCTCGGCGGCGGCTGCGAGATCGCGCTCGCGTGCGACTTCATCTACGCCTCCGAGAACGCGAAGTTCGGGCAGCCCGAGGTGAAGCTCGGCGTGATCCCCGGCTTCGGCGGCACGCAGCGCTTGCTCCGCCGCGTCGGCGTGGCGATGGCGCGAGAGATCGTGTTCACCGGTCGCACGCTGAGCGCGCAGGAAGCGCTCGCGATCGGGCTCGTGAACAAGGTCGTCCCGCAGGCCGAGCTCATGAACGCCGTGCACGAGACCGCCGCGCTCATCGCCGAGATGGGCCCGCTCGCCGTCGCCGAGGCCAAGAAGGTCATCCGCGAGGGGGAAGGGCGCCTGCTGAAGGACGCCAACACCCTGGAGATCGAGGGCTTCGCGGGCCTCTTCGAGACGGCCGATCAGAAAGAGGGCATGAAGGCCTTCATCGAGAAGCGAAAGGCCGCGTTCAAGGCGGAGTGACGAAATAGCGAAGCCGCCGATCGCGTATCGACGGCATGCGCCACACGGTCCTCTTCATCGCGGCGTCGCTCCTGTTCGCCGCTTGCTCGGACGCGCACGACGCAACGGACGCATCGGTGCACGACGCAGGCGCGGACGCCGGGCCGCTTCTGTTGCGCTGCCAGCCGGACAGCGTGCCCTCGAGCGGCTTCGTCCAGAACGAGGTGTACGTCGAGTCGTCGTCTTCCTCGTGCGCGGGCACTCCGTGCATGGTGTTCCACCTCGTCGGCAATCCACTCTGCAGCGCGGGCGATCCACGCTGCACCGGGCCGGACACCAGCGCGTGCTTCGACGGGAGCATTGGTCGATCGCTCTGCGTCGATGCCGACACGCCCGAGATCCAGCTCGACGACGCGAGCCCCGATCGTGCGTTCTGCACGTGCCGCTGCGGCGCGAGCGGCAACGCTTCGCTGCCGCTCTGCGCGTGCCCGGACCGATCCCGCTGCATCCCCGACACCGATCCGGGAGGCGGATACTGCGTTCGCGACGCGCTCGCGCTCCTGGAAGGCGTCTGCGAGACCGACGCCGAGTGTGCGACGGCGGGCACGACGTGCGACGCGACGCACCACTGCCGTTGAAGCGATCAGTGCGCGCAGCGCGTCTCGGCGGCGGCGCGAACCGTCGACTGACGCGCCTCGAAGGTCTCGGCGCCCATCTCCATGCGGCTCGCGCTGCGCGTCGCGCGCGCGCCGTTGCGTGGCTGGTACCACGCCGAGAGATCGTCGTGCATGTCCCAGAGCTCTTCGCCGTTCGCGAGCGCCGCACAGTTGCGCGCGTCGATCTCGTCGAGGATTCCGGGCAGCGCGTCGACGACCCAGCGATGCGTGTCGTGCATCAGGATCACGCCGCCTTCGCCGCGCGGCATGTGCTCCTGGTGATCGAGCGCCGTGCGGAACGCCGAGACCACGCCCTCGGGCGTGCGCGCGCTGCCGTCACCCGCGGTGATGTTCCAGAGCACCTCGGTGTAGCCGCGCGACGCGAGCGTCGTGTCGACCATGTCGTCGTGATGACCGTAGGGCGGACGATAGAGCGTCGGGCGCTCGCCGAACGCGTCCATGAACACGGCCTCGGAGCGATCGAGGTCGGCGATGAGGCCGGCCGCACCGAGCGTCGTCACATCGTCGTGACGATACGAGTGCAGGCCGATCGCGTGGCCGCGACGACGGATCTCCTGCGCGACCGCGCGCCCGGCCGCGTGCTCGAGCTGGCGCGCGACGAGGAAGAAGGTCGCGTGCACGTGATGCGCATCGAGCGTGTCGAGCAGCCGCAACGTGTTCGGTCCCGGGCCGTCGTCGAAGGTCAGCGCGAGCGAGCGATTGCCCGCGAGGCCGCTGATGATGCGGCCATCGCCGGCGATGCCGTGCGCGAGGTCGAGCGTGTCGGCGGTCTGTTCGATCGCGCGAGCCACGCTGGCGGGCGCCAGACCGGTCGCGAGAACGAGGAGGGCGGCGAGGGCGGTGATGAAGCGGCGCATGCCACGCCCTCATCGCAGCCCGCGTTCCTGGGCCTATTCCCGCCTTTTCCTGCTCGTTCGGGGCATGCGTGTGGGCGCCGCGACACGCCGGTGTCTACGCGGGAATTCTCGAGGAAGAGCGAGAAGAAACGGACGTGGGCGCAGACGCGGGAACCCAGGAGGGCGCGGAAGGGATGCCCATCCATCGCTCGGCAGAGACGTCACTGCCACGCGCGGGATGGAGATGCCTTTCGCAATTTCCTGGGTTCCCGCGTGTGTCCGTCTCCCGCGTGTGTCCGTCTCTCGCGCGGCGCTGCCTCCGCGAGTATCGTCGCTACGTGCGCTTCGTCTTCCTTCTCTCCGTGTTCTTGCTCGCCACCGCATGTGACTCCGCGGGAGGCGTTGGTGCGTCGTGCTCGCACGCCTCGCAGTGCCAGCCGCTGCTTCAATGTCAGCTCGGTCATTGTCGCCACGAGTGCGCGCACGACTCCGATTGCTCCGGTGGCACGTGCTTGTTCGACGGCCAGGATGATCACGCGCCTGGGGCGTGCACGCTTCCCGTCGAAGACACCTGCACCGCGATGAGCTGTCCTACGCCGCTCGTGTGCACGCCGTCCGGTTGCCGCACGCCGTGCAGCGAGGGCTGTCGCGGCGGCACGTCGTGCATGGGGAACGTCTGCGCGTCGCCGCCCACCGACGGTGGCGTGACCGTCGACGCCAGCGCGACCGTCGACGCCGGGCACTGAGCTACCTCGCGTGGGGCACGTGGACGCCGCGCTTCTTCGCGGTGTCGATCGCGATGTCGTAGCCGGCGTCCGCGTGACGGATCACGCCCATGCCGGGATCACTGACGAGCACGCGCTCGATCTGCGCCTTCGCGCGATCCGTCCCATCCGCGACGATCACCATGCCGGCGTGCAGCGAGTAGCCGATGCCGACGCCGCCACCGTGGTGGAAGCTCACCCAGCTCGCGCCGCCCGCGACGTTGATCATCGCGTTCAGGATCGCCCAGTCGGCGATCGCGTCGCTGCCGTCCTTCATCGCTTCGGTCTCGCGGTTGGGCGAGGCGACCGATCCGCAGTCGAGGTGATCACGTCCGATGACGATCGGCGCCTTCACCTTTCCCTCGCGCACGAGCTCGTTGAAGCGCAAGCCCACGCGATGCCGATCGCCGTAGCCGAGCCAGCAGATACGCGCGGGAAGGCCCTGGAACGCGACGCGCTCGCGCGCCATGTCGAGCCAGTGGTGCAGGTGCGCGTCGTTCGGAACGACCTCTTTCACGGCCTCGTCGGTCACGCGGATGTCGTCGGCATCACCGCTGAGCGCGACCCAGCGGAACGGGCCTTTGCCCTCGCAGAAGAGCGGCCGCACGTACGCGGGCACGAAGCCGGGAATGTCGAAGGCGCGCTCGACGCCGACGTTCTTGGCGTGCTCGCGGATGTTGTTGCCGTAGTCGCACGCGTGGCTGCCGCGCTCGACCATCGTGAGCATCGCGCGCACCTCGGCCGCCATGCCTTCTTTCGCGCGCGCGACGTAGCCGTTCGGATCGCTCTTGCGTAGAGCAGCTGCCTGCTCGAGCGAGAGCCCCTGCGGCACGTAGCCGACGAGCGGATCGTGCGCGGCCGTCTGCTCGGTCACGAAGTCGGGCGTGACGCCGCGCTTCGCGAGCTCGGGATAGACGTCCGCCGCGTTCGCGACGAGCGCGACGGAGATCGACGCGCCCGACTTCTTGGACTCTTCGATCCAGCCGAGCGCCTCGTCGAGCGAGCGCGTGAGCCGATCGACGTAGCGCGTCTCGACGCGACGCTGCGCGCGCGCCTCGTCGACCTCGACCGCGAGACACGAAGCGCCGGCCATCGTCGCCGCGAGCGGCTGCGCGCCGCCCATGCCGCCGAGACCGGCCGTGAGGATCCATCGCCCCTTCCACGATCCACCGAAGTGAGTCTGCCCGGCGGCGACGAACGTCTCGTACGTGCCCTGCAAGATTCCCTGCGTGCCGATGTAGATCCAAGAGCCTGCAGTCATCTGGCCGTACATGGTCAGGCCCATCGCCTCGAGGCGCCGGAACTCGTCCCACGTCGCCCACTTCGGAACGAGGTTCGAGTTCGCCAAGAGAACGCGCGGCGCCGACTCGTGCGTGCGGAACTTCCCGACGGCCTTGCCGGACTGGATCAGCAGCGTCTCGTCGTTCTCGAGCTGCTCGAGCTCGCGCACGATCACGTCGAAGCAGTCCCAGTTGCGCGCGGCCTTGCCGGTGCCGCCGTACACGACGAGATCGTCGGGCCGCTCGGCCACCGCCGGGTCGAGGTTGTTCATCAGCATGCGCAGCGCGGCCTCTTGGACCCATCCCTTGCACCGCAGCGTCGTGCCGCGCGGTGCATGCACCGGCCGCGGCCCACTCGAGTTCGCATTCTTCGTCACGCGCGAAAGGTAATGGATCTATCTTGCCGCCGCGATGACCGAGCGATCGGTAGAGGCCAAAGAGATTCTCGATCTGGCGGGCGGCGACCGCTTCCGCGCGTTCCAGCTGGTGGAGGCGCAGCTCAACGTGCTCGTGCTGCGCACGCAGGTGATCTTGAGCCTGAGCGGCATCGTGATCACGGTGACGGGCTTCTCGGGCCGCGCGATCGCCGCGACGAGCCGCCTCGCACAGGGATGCATCGTGAGCGGCCTGATCGTCGTTCTGCTCGCGGCCGGGGTTGCCGTGACGGGCGTGCTGCGGTTGCGTTGGCTCACGCAGGTCCTGGGCGGCGACACACACGCGATGATCGATCGCATGCTCGCGCTCCGCGATGCCAAGGCGCGCTCGCTCTCGATCGCGCTCGTGCTCTTCGTGATCGGTTTCTCGCTCTATTGCCTCGCGGTCGCTCAGCTCTTGATCGCGGCCTGAGCGACCTCGGGCTCGGTCTTCGTCGCAGCGGGCAAGCTGACCACGCGGACGTCTTGCTGCGGGAACGGGATCTCGATGCCCGCCTTCACGAGCGCGTCGAGCACGAGGATGCCCACCTCGCTCTTGAGGCGGCTGCCGTGGTCTTCCTCGGCGGTCCAGAACTCCACCACGAAGTCGAGCGAGCTCGGGCCGAACGCCGTGAACTGCACGACCGGATCGGGCCCGCCGGTGTCCTCCGTGAGGATCGTCGGGTGCGATCGCACGGCGCCCATCACCACGTCGAGCACGCGCTGCGGATCGGTGCCGTACGCGACGCCGACCGGCAGCTGCACGCGCTTCTTCCGATCGGAGAGCGTCCAGTTGACGACCTCGCGCCCGATCAAGGTCTCGTTCGGCACGATGACCTCGGCGCCGTCGTCGCCGCGCACGGTGCTCGAGCGCAGCCCGATGCGCTCCATGCGGCCCGTGAGCGTGCCGACCTCGATCCGATCGCCGAGGCGGACGGGCCGCTCGATCATCAGCACGAGGCCCGCGATGAAGTTGGCGACGATTCCTTGGAGGCCGAAGCCGACGCCGACGCCGAGCGCGCCGGCCACGAGCGCGATCTGGCTCGCGTCGATCCCGAGCGTCGCGAGCGACAAGACCAGACCGAGGCTGAACAGCAGATAGCGCGTCAGGCCCGCGATCGCGCCGCCCACGCCGGGCTCCAGGCGCAGGCGCGGCAGCAGATCGAGCTCGAGCACGAAGAGCACGAAGCGCGTGACGATCCAGCTCGCGCCGAGCACGAGCGCCGCGCCGAGCACTTCGCCGAGCGAGAGATCCAGCGTGCCGAACGTGCCGTGCGTGTGCAGCGTCTCGTCGAGCCACGCGAAGAAGGGCGTCGCGAGGCCGTAGCCACCGAGGACCAGCACGAGCCAGGCGAGCATGAGCGCGACGGCGAGCCCACGGTGGATGCGCGCCGAGATGAGCGCCTCGTGCAGGCGCACGCCGTGGGAGCGCTTCGCGAGCTCGGTCTCGAGCAGCAGCACGACGACGCCGTCGAGCACGACGAGCGCCATGAACAGCGAGAAGGCGCCGCCGAGCGCGAAGGCCGTTCCGCGGACCAGGACGGTCGCGAGGAACGCATAGCCGAAGACGTTCGCGGCTAGCGCGATCGAGAGCACCGACGCTGCCGTAGCGGCGAGCACGCGTCCGCGGCGTGTGAGCAGATCGGAGGCGCTCGCGCCGCGCGCCCAGCCGCCGAGCGCGGCCGCGAAGGCGATCGACTCGAGCAGCACCAGCGCGCGCCGCGGCGGGCTGCCGTCGTTCATCGTGCCCTCGATGCGATCGACGACGACGAGCACCGCGGTCGAGACCAAGAGACCACGGAGCGAGGACGGCAGCGCCGGCCACGCGATCCACGTCAGCGGCGCCACGATCAGCACGGCCACGGCGTCGCCGAAGAAGACGGGCCCGTTCGGCACCGCGATCGCAGCCAGGAGCAAGCCCAACACGAGCGCCGTGGCGACCGGGCGCGCGGCCACCTCGCGCGCCGTGCCCTCGAGGGGGGCCGCCACGCGCCGACGCAGCCACGCGAGGAACGCGGCCAGCAGTGCGGTGCACACGACCAGCCGACCGATGGCGGGCGCTTGCTCCGCCGTCAGATCGATCTGTGCGGCGACGTGCTCGGCCCAGGGCAGGTCTCCCTCGTCGACGACGTCTTCGCCGAGGCCCTGCCAGAGAGGAGGTCGATCCCGCACGAGGAGCCGCTCGCGATAGGCGGCATTCGCGTCGCGGATGTCGTCGCCGACGTCGGTGCTCGTGATGATCAGCTCCGAGACCCGGTCCTCGAGCGACTGCACGTTGTCGCGCTGCGACTCGAGCGAGCTCGCGGCGTCGCGCACCTCTTGGACGGCGCTCGTGATCCGCTCGATGCGGCTCTCGGTGCGCGCCGGGTCCGCCATCTCCGCATCGCGCAGCGCGCGCCACGTGCGACGCAGATCCACGAGCGTCGTCCGCGCGGCCTCGATCTCGTCGGCCTTCCCCGCGAGCGTTCCCTGCCAGCCCTCGTAGACGTCGCGCCGCGCGCGCCACGTGCGTCGGAGATCGGCCAGCTCGCGCTGCGACATGTGCGCGATCTGCGCGATGTGCACGGGCGTCGTCAGCTGCGCGACCTGCGCCTCCTCGCTCGGCAGATCCTGGCGAATGCGTGCGACGTCGGGGTCCTCGTGGAGAAGCGGCCGTGAGTCGCGCAGCGCGACGCGCGTCTGCTGCGCCAGCTCGGTGATGTGCGTGCTCTCGAGCAGCGCCTGCTGCTCGGGCGTGGGGCCGGCCGGCTCGGGGTCGTCGGGCGGGGCGATCACGCTCGCATCGGGATCGGTGGGCGGGACGCCAGCGTCCTGCGCGCGCGCCAGCGAGAGCACGACGAACGAGACGGCGGCGATCGACACGAGACGGGCCCAGAACGGCGCACGCATCGCGGCAGCGTAGTCCATCATTCGCTCGACGCGGCAGCGCAGTCGACGGCGACGGAGCGAACGCTGCCGATCGGCGTCAGTGGCGCGGCGCGCGAGCCGAAGACGACGAGCAGTCGATCACCGAGGCACACTGCATCGGTCCACTCGAACGTCGCGGCGTGCTCGTAGATCTGCTGCTCGGGCCCGAGGCCTTCGAGATCGGCGCCGTGACGCCGCACACTCACGAGACGCTCGGTGCGCGAGTGCGTCCGCGGCGCGACGACCATCACGCCGCCCTGACACGGCACGGCGACGCCTCCGCCTGCGGCGTTGGCCGGAGCGCCCGCGTGCATCGTGAGCTCGCGAGCGTCCGGATCGACGCGCGCGAGCTGCATCGCGGGTCGCGATCCGGCGGGCCGTCGATCACGCAGCGCGAGGATCGGGCCCGCTGCATCCGGCACGATCGAGGGCAGGGCGAGCTCGTACGCGATGCTCGAGACGGCGCGCGGCCCGCGGTTGCCGACCTGGAGCTGGAGCCGACCGGCGGGATCTCCGTGCTCGTCGATTCCCAGCTCGCCCCACACGATCATCCGCGTCTGCCCCTGGAACGCGATGACCGGCGCCGTCGATCGATAGCCGCCGCGCGACAGGCGGATCGGATCGGCCGCGTCGCCCACCGTGGCCATCCACGCCGCGGAGCTGCTGCTCGTCGCGTCCTGCCAGCCGACGACGACGGAGCTCGGGCCGCGTGCGAGCGCGACGCCTTGGCCGTCGCCGACACCTTCGCGCCGATCGATCACGGAGGTGCTCGATGCGTCGTGCGCGTAGACGACCACGGCGCCGCGATCGCCTCGCTCGACGTCGCCGTCGATCGCGCAAGCGACGAGCGTGCGCGATCCATCCGCGAGGACGTCGACCCCGCCCGTGCACTCCGGCCCGAGCCGATCGCGCGCGCCGCTCGCGTGGCCGTCGTGATCGAGCGTCACGCCGAACAGACCGCTGCGCTCCGACCACGCGACGTACGCGCCGCCGCTCTCGGTGGCCGCGATGGCGAGCCCGTCGAGCATCGGCCCGTCGAGATCGAAGAGGTGCGTCTCGGTGCCGAACGGGCACGCGCCCGCCAGGATGTGGACCTCCCCGCTGTTGCCGCAGCCGACCAGGAGAGCGAGCGCGATCCAACGTCGCATGAGGCTCAGAGCACGCCGCGTGCGCGGAGCAACGCTTCGATCTCGGGCGCACGGCGCGCCAGCTCCTGCGGATCCTTGGCCGGCTGGAAGCGACCATCGTCACCGTGCCGCTCCACCTCGACGAACGCGGAAGGAAGGAACGCGGTCAGCTCGCCGACCAGACGCTCGAACTGGATCACCTTCTTGCCGTCGACCGTCTTCTCGACCACGAACAACGTGAGATCGAAATCGCGATCGATCGCCGCCGCATCGAGCACGAACGTGTTCGTGTTGAACACCGGGATGCCGTCCTGATCGAACGCGGGCGGGAACCGGAACGACTCCACGATCTGCACCAGCCCGTCGACGCGCGCGGGCGCGCCGCCCTTGTCGCCGGGCTCTTTGCGCACGACCTCGGCGGTGACCGCGACCTTCTTCTCGATGTGCAGGCCGACGATCGCGGGATCGAGCGTGGCGCCGAGGTTGTCGACGTTGCTCATCACGAGGATCTCGCCGCCCGCGTCGCGGAAGCGCTTCATCACGCCGCGCTCGCGGAGCGCGAAGCTCAGATCGCCGTGGCCGGGAGCGTAGGGCGACGCGCTTCCGTCGGCCTCGATGAAAGGCTCGCCGTCGCGCGTCACGCGGAGCGAGATGCCCTGCGCGAAGGTCTCGATCGGGACACGCTCGGTGGTGAGGGCGCGCGCCAGCTCGGCGACCCGCTCGTCGGTGGCGAAGCTCGTCATCAGGTAACAAGGCACGCGCCCGCCGGTGCGCCGTGCGACGGCGACGAGATCGGCGATCTTCAGCTCGAGGAAGCTGCGGCCGAGCAC
>CAYSCF010000256.1:0-10038 GCA_964429305.1 uncultured Sandaracinaceae bacterium
CCGCGATGGAGCACGCCGCGTCGGAGGCGAGCGTGCAGGAAGAGATCGAGCAGCTGCCCGAGGCATGGTCGACGATCGTGGGCGAGCGTGGCGTGCAGCTCTCGGGCGGACAGAAGCAGCGCGTGGCCTTGTCTCGCGCGCTCCTCGGCGCACCGCGCGTGCTCGTCCTCGATGATCCACTCTCTGCCGTCGACTCGCGCACCGAGCGCGCGATCCTCGAGGCGCTCGATCGCGCCGCGGCCGGTCGCACGATGGTGCTCGTCACGCACCGCATCGCCGCCGCCGCGCGTTGTGATCGCGTGCTCGTGCTCGATGCCGGGCGCGTGGTCGAGGACGGCAAGCACGACGACCTCGTGAAGGGCACGGGCCTCTACGCACGCCTCGCCGCGCGCCAGCGCCTCGAGCAAGAGATCGCGGAGCTAGCGTGAGCGAGACCCGACGTATCGCCAACGTGCGGCCGCCTTCGGGCGACGTCATCGACGAGAAGACGTACGACCTCGTCCTCTTGCGGCGTCTTCTGCCCTACGCGCAGCCGTGGGCGAATCTCTTCCTCCTCACGCTCGTGCTCGTGCCCGTCGTCACGGGAGCCTCGCTCGCGCAGCCGCTGCTGATCCGCCAGACGATCCAGGCCTCGCTCGTCGAGCACTCGTCGGTCGCGCTCGGGCGCGTCGTCGCGATGTTCGCCGTCGCGATCTTCGTCGAGTTCATGGCCCGCTTCGCGCAGCAGTACACGCTGCAGCTCGCCGGGCAGCGCACCGTCGCCGCGATCCGCACCGCGACCTACGAGCGCGTGCAGCGCCTGCCGCTCTCGTATCTCGACCGCACGCCGGTCGGCCGCGTCGTCACGCGCGTGACCAACGACTCGGATGCGCTCGGCGAGCTATTCGCCTCGGGCGCGGTCCTCGCGATCTCCGATCTCGTGATGCTCGTCGGCTGCCTCGCGATGATGTTCTATCTCGACGTCGGCATGACGCTGGTCGCGCTCCTCGCGATCCCGCCGCTCGCGTTCGCGGTCGATCGCATCCGACGACAGGCGCGCAATGCGTTCCGCGCCATCCGCGCGACCATCGCGCAGCTCAACGCGTACATGTCCGAGCAGGTCCAGGGCATCGCGATCGTGCAGGCGTTCGGCCGCGAGGACGCGTGCCTGGCCGAGTACGAAGAGATCAACGCGCAGCATCGCGACGCCAACATCCGCTCGATCCGCTACGACGCCCTGCTCTTCTCGATCGTCGAGTCGATCGCGGCCGTCACCGTCGCTCTCGTGCTCTGGTACGCCGCGGTGCACGTGGCCGGGCTCGGCGAGACCGAATCGGCCGCGTACGTGGGCACCGTCGTCGCGTTCTACGACTACGTGCAGCGCTTCTTCGTGCCCATCCGCGAGCTCTCGACGAAGTACACGGTCCTGCAATCGTCGCTCGCTGCCGCCGAGCGCATCTTCGCGCTGCTGGACATGAGAGACGACGACGCGCCCGCCGGGATCGACGTGCCGAAGTACGTCGTGAGCGATCCGGAGATCGCGATCGAGCTGCGCGACGTCGAGTTCGCCTACCGCACGGGCCACCCGGTGCTGCACGACGTGTCGCTGCGCGTGAAGCGCGGCGAGCGGATCGCCATCGTGGGCCCGACGGGCTCGGGCAAGACGACCATCACCGCGCTCGCGCTGCGGCTCTACGACGTCGCGAAGGGCAACGTGATCGTCGACGGTCGCGACGTCCGCGAGCTCGACCGCCGCGAGCTGCGCTCCAGGTTCGCGTGCGTGCCGCAGGACGTCTTCCTCTACAGCGACACCGTGCTCGCCAACGTCGCTGCGCTCGATCCGCATCCGGACGTCGCGCGCGCGAAGGACGCGATCGCCAAGGTCGGTCTCGAAGAGATGCTCGGACATCGTGGCGGCCTCGAGGCGCGCATCGACGAGCGAGGCGCGAACCTGAGCGCAGGCGAGAGACAGCTCATCGCCTTCGCGCGCGCCATCTATCTCGACCGGCCCTTCCTGATCCTCGACGAGGCCACTGCTCACGTGGACAGCGAGACGGAGGCCAAGCTCGGCAAGGCCGCCGAGGCGATGCTCGCGGGCCGGACGGCGGTCGTCATCGCGCACCGCCTGTCCACGATCCGGACCGTGGATCGCATCGTGGTCGTCCACCGCGGGCGGATCGTGGAGCAGGGAAAGCACGAGGAGCTGCTCGCCTTGGGAGGCCTGTATGCCCGCCTCTACCAGCTCCAGCTGACCGAATCGCTGGTCCCGCCCGAGCCGGATACCGACTCTCTCGTCGGGTCCGCGTCAAACCCCGCAACGGCGGAGCAATCTGCGGTAAGCTGAGCGCTGTCTCATGGGTCGGGGGGCCGGGCGAGCGCCAGGGCACCGACACGCAGATCGGCATGTCGGTCGAGCCCAGCCCCGTCGTCTACGGAAAGTACCAGCTCCTCGAGCTGCTCGCGCGCGGCGGCATGGCCGAGGTGTTCAAGGCGAAGTCCCATGGCGTGGAGGGCTTCGAGAAGATCCTCGTCATCAAGAGGATCCTTCCCGAGCTCGGCGCGCTGCCGGCCTTCGTCGACATGTTCATCGCCGAGGCGAAGATCGCGGTCACGCTCTCGCACGCGAACATCGTGCAGGTGTTCGACCTCGGTCGCGCCGACGACTCGTACTTCATCGCGATGGAGTACGTCGCCGGGTTCGACCTCGCGACGGTCATGCGGCGTGGCCGCCAGCTGCGTCGGCCGCTCTCGCAGGAGCTCGCGGTGTTCGTCGTCAGCGAGCTCGCCAAGGGGCTCGACTACGCGCATCGTCGACGCGACGCGAACCTGCGGCCGATCAACATCGTCCATCGCGACGTCTCGCCGCAGAACGTGCTTCTCAGCTTCGAAGGCGAGGTGAAGCTCACCGACTTCGGCATCGCGAAGGCGCGCACCATCGTGAGCGCCGACACCGACGTCGGCGTGCTCAAGGGCAAGTACGCGTACATGTCGCCCGAGCAGGCGCGCGGAGCCGCCGTCGATGCGCGCACGGATCTCTACGCGCTCGGCGTCGTGCTCTACGAAGCGCTCTCCGGCGTGAACCCCTTCCAGGCAGAGACGAACGCGGAGACGCTTCGTCGCGTCAAGGGCGGATCGGCGCCCGGCCTGAAGACCGTCGCACGCGACGTCCCGGAAGAGCTCTGCGCGATCGTCGATCAGGCGCTCGGCGGCGATCCCGAGCATCGCCACCCGAACGCAGGGCGCATGTACGAGGAGCTCGTGCAGTTCCTCTACTCGAGCGGACGGCGCGTCGGCGGTCACGACCTCTCCCGCTATCTCATCGACCTGCGCACCGCGAGCGAGAACGTCTCGAGCGATCAAGACGGAGCGCGGCTGATCGCGATGTTCGACGGCGAGGTCGACGCGTCGCGCACGCGGACACCGGTCGAGATCCCGTTCGGTCGTTCGTCGTCTCGGCCGCCGACACCGCGCGCGACCTCGACTCAGACGCGCAGCGCGACGGGCGTCACGCGACCGACCGCGGAGCGACGCGACGTGACGGCCGTGGTCGTGCGGACATCGTCGCCGACGCTGCTCAACGATCCGCAGATGGAGCGCATGCTGCGTCGCTTCGGGGGCACGCGCCTCGGTAGCGCGCAGACGCCGAACGGAACGATCGAGGTGGCGTTCGCGTTCGGCCTCCGCGAGCCCGATGGGCGCGATACCGAAGCCGCCGCACGCTACGCGCTGCGCGTGGTGCACGCGGCGACCTCGGGCACGCAGTCGGGGCGCGAAGCCGCGGTGCAGATCGGCGTGCACACGGGCCGTATCCTCGTGGATTTGGCGGGCGAAGCGATCCGCGACGAGTGGTACGAGGCGCTGCGACGCTCGGCGCGCGATCTCTCGTCGCACGCGAGCCACGGGCAGATCCGGCTCTCGCTGGAAGCGCAGCAGGCAGTCTCGAGCTTCTTCGCGACGTTGCCGAGCGGCGACGACACGGCGCCTTATCTGCTCGAAGGCGAGCTCGCGCAGGGCGATGCCGGCGGCAAGTTCGTCGGCCGACGCGACGAGCTACGCCAGATGGGCGAGCTGCTCGCGCTCGCGAACCGCGGCCGTATGCGCTTGGTCTCGCTCGTCGGTGAGGCGGGCACGGGCAAGAGCCGCTTGTTGCTCGAGACGCGACGGCGCTTGCGGCTCGGCGGTCACGACGTCGGCATGTACATCGCGACGTGCTCCCGTCAGGCGCGATCGCTGCCGCTCTCGAGCGTGCAGGAGCTCTTGCGCGCGATCGTCGGCATCGACGAGCTCGATCCGGAAGATACGATCCGCGACAAGGTCGCGCGTCTGCGCGAGCTCGGTCTCGCACCGCAAGAGCTCGGTGCTCTCGCGGCGGCGCTCGGCGCAGCGCCCTTCCCCGAAGCGACGGAATCACTCGGACGGCTGCTGGGGCCGGCGCTCGCGCGCATGACGATCAAGCTCGCGACGGATCGCCTCACGGTGCTCTGCTTCGACGGCACCGAGTCGATGGACGACGAGTCGCGCGCGCTGGTCGATGGCCTGCTGCGTGACGTCGCGAACGCGCGCGTCGCCGTGGTCGTCGCGTCGCGACCGGGCTCGGCGGCGCAGTTCCCGCAGCTGCCGAACCGGCACGAGCTGACGCTGGGCGCGATGAGCGACGACGACGTCGCGCGGCTCGCGGCGACGCGGCTCTCGGCCGAAGAGGTGCCGCTCGATCTCTTGCGCGGCATCGCGACCAAGAGCGCGGGCAACCCGCTCTACGTCGAGGAGTACCTGAAGGCGTTGCTCGATGCGGGCGCGGTCGAGGTCGAGGAGGGCCGCGTCACGTATCGGCCGGAGATCGCCGAGGTCGAGGTCCCGAAGAACCTGCGCGGCATCGTGTCGGCGCGTCTCGCGCGTCTATCGCCGGTCGATCGACACCTCCTGCAGATCGCGGCAGTGGCGGGCGCGCGCTACTCGGCCGAGCTGCTCGCCGACGTGGCGGGCGATGCGGTCGCCGACGTGACGGAGTCGCTCGCGAGCCTCGAGGCCCGCGGGATGGTCACGCGCATGCCGAACGGCGACTTCTCGTTCGCGCACGAGCTCGTCGGCGACGTGCTGCGCGACGGACTGACGATCGAGTCGCGTCGCGAGATCCATCGCGCGGTCGGTCACGGGCTCGAGCGGCTCTATCCGCAGAAGCTCGACGAGCTCGCAGAGCGCCTCGCATCGCACTTCCGCGAGGGCGGCGAGCGCGAGAAGGCCGTCGACTATCTCGTCCGCGCCGCCGAGCGCCTCGCGAACGAGCAGTCGCACCAGCAGGCCGCGATGGCGTTCGACCGCGCGATCGAGCTGCTCGCGCAGTTGCCGGGCGGCGATCGCGATCGCTTGCTGGGCCTGTATCGCCGCCTCGGAGACGTCCTCTGGAAGGCGCGCGCGGTGGAGCAGGGCCTCGCGCGCATCGTGCCAGCGCTCGAGCTCGCGGAGGCCTCGGGCCGCGACGACTTCGTCGCGCGCTTCAGCATGATGCGCGGTCGCCTGCTCACGCAGGGGCACAAAGTCGACGAAGGACGCGGCTGGCTGCAGCGCGCGTTCGATCTCGCGAGCCGGATCAGCGACCCGAAGCTCTCGCTCGACGTCGTGCTCGCGCGCGCGGAGGCCGACGTGCGACTCGGCGAGCGCAAGGCCGCGATCGAGCACCTCGAGCAAGCGCTCGCGCTGGCGAGCACGGCGGGGAACGTGGAGGCGCAGCAGCGCGCGCTCGTGAACCTCGCGCTCACGCACGCGCAGGCGGGGCAGTTCGAGCAGGGGCTCGATCGCATCGGGGTCGCGCGCGAGCTCGTCGCGCGTCATCCGGATCGGTACACCGAGTGCGAGATCGAGAAGATGGAAGCGCTCGTGCACTTCTTCGCGCTCGACTACGCGCAGGCGATCGAGGCAGCGAGCCGCGGGCTCGAGCTCGCGAAGGAGTACGGCTTCCCGTACGAGCAGGCGGTCAACGCGCACAACATCGGCGAGGGCTACGTGCGCCTCGGCGACTACAAGCGCGCGTTCGCATCGCTGCGGTACAGCTACGAGGTCGCGCGCGACCACGGCATCGTGCACCTGCAGCTGGCGAACATGCGCGTGCTCGGGTTCATCGATGCGATGCGCTTCGGCTCCGAAGAGGGCCGCCAGCACGTGGTCGACGCGATCCGGCACGCCGAGCAGAGCCGGCACGTGTGGGAGCTCGTGCAGGGCCGCTATCTGCTCGCGATGATCGACCAGCAGCACGGCGCGATCGACGAGGCGCGCGCGGGCCTACGCGAGGCACTGCGCCTGGCGTCCGAGCACGGCTACGACGCCTACGCGGCGTCGTGTGAGAGCGGCCTGCTCGCCATCGACGAAGGCCGCCCGATCCAGCTGCTCGCCTGACGCCGAGAGCCGCGGCGACGACGAGGCGTCGCGCGGACGAGGCGACTCGCTCGCGAGCGAAGCGAGTCGGTGCCAGGGTGAGGCAGATCCGGCTCCGCCGGTCTGCCGAGGGACGCGCTCAGCGTCCCTAGGTCACAGCGCGGACGGCGGCGGTGCGCTCGGGGCGTGCTCGCCCTCGGTCGCGGGGCCCGACGGCGCGGCCTCGAGCTCGTCCTGAACGGGCGGCGGCGGCGCTTCGGCGGCGGGCGCGGCGCCTTCCGTCGACGGCTCTTCGGCCGGCGTGGGCGCATGTTCGGTCGTCGGCGTCGCGTGATCCGCAGCCGGCGTCGTCGCGCCTTCCTCGTCGTGGTGGAGCGCCTCGTCGAGCTGCTCGTGGTTCGTCGCGTCGCGCTCGCGCTGCGTCATCGCCTCTTCGAGGGCGCTGTCGCCGCGCGAGGACATCCACGCGAGCGTCGCCGAGAGGATCATGAAGAGCGCTGCGCTGATCGTCGTCAGCCGCGTGAGCAGGTTGCCCGCGCCCGAGCCGCCGAACACCGTCTGCCCGCCGCCGCCTCCGAGCGACCCCATGCCGCCGCCGCGTCCCTGCTGGAGCAGCACGACCATGATGAGGAAGGAGCAGACGAGGACGTAGACGATCGAGAGAAACGTGTACATGCGACTTTCCCAGGAAGGGGCCGGACCCTAGCAGGGACCGGAGGGTTTTCCACCAACCCTCGTGGGGCGGGAAACATGCCCGTTCAGACGTCGATTCGGCCGCCGAAGAAGGCGTGCAGGCCCCAGAGCTTGCCCGGCGCGCCCGTCGGTCCCCAGCGGGCGTCGAGGTCGAAGATCATCTCGGCGCCGCCGAAGATGGGCGAATCGAGCAAGGGGTCGCTGCGGACGCTGAGGGTGAGCGCGGTCTGCCCCAGATCGACCCAAGGCACGTACGTGTCGTAGCCCGCGCCGCTCGGCAGAGCCCACGCGAGGAACGAGACGCCGACGTCGACGAGATCGAGGACGCGCAGCGCGACCGACGCATCGACCTGCACCATCACCTCGATGCTCCCGCGTGCGAGCGGCTGCGGGCCTCCGTTCGAGGCGAGCGGGAAGAACACCGGCACCGTCACGACCGCACCGACCCAGAGCCAGGGGATCGCGAACCGATAGTCGATCGTCGGCCAGATCGAGACCGCCTGATCGACCCAGAGCTGCGCATTGCGGAAGCTCGACTCCCAAGCGACGAGCCGGATCTGCGTACCGATCGTCTGATCGGTCGCGGTCGGCAGCGCGACGCCCCCGCCGATCAGCAAGCGATGTTCGCGGACACCGAGCGGCACGTTCGCGAGGCCTTCGAGCGCGATGTCGCCCAGCTCGGCCTGATCTTGGGTGCGCTCGAAAGGCCGCGTCGTCTGGACCACCTCGTAGGACATCGGGATGGTCGTGCGCAGCAGCAGCTCCCCGGTGTCGACCTCGACGGAGAGGATGTTCGACCACGGTGTATAGGTGCTCGTCAGCATGATGGGCGAGGTGAGCCCGGCGATCGTCTCCGTCCCCGTGTGAAACACCGTGTCCCACCGCGCGCTGACGCGAACGCGATGCGGCGGCGGCATGGTGACGGCGCGATCACCCTGCGCGCGAACGGACGACGCCCAGAGCATGAGGCCGAGCGCGAGCGCGAGAGCGCGCGTCATCCGCCATCCAACGGCAGCTCGATCGCGCAACACCACTGCGCCGTCGCCAACGTCCAGCCGCCGGGTGGTGCGCACCGGCCCGTGGGATCCGGCGCGGCCTGCGTGAAGCAGTTGCAGCACCCGGACGGCAGGCCGTAGTCCCGCGCGCGGCAAGACGCGCCGGGCACCGCCAGACTGCAGTCGCAACAGTTCGCGGGATAGGTCACGCCGTTCGAGACGCAGGGCTCGTCGACGGAACGAGGACCTGCGTGGATCTGGGAGAAGTGCACCGGCGCGAAGGTGTCGCAGTAACAACCGGTAGCCCCGGAAGTGACGATTGGCTCCACGACGCACGCGCCGATCGTCTGCGCGCCCTGAGTGCCGCTGCAGGCGCAGACCCCGTAACTGTAGTCCCCGGGTGGCGGGGTGGGCTGATATCGCGATTCCGCGAAGCAGTCGCTCATGTCGACGCAGGTCCCGCGCATCCCACACGACGTGACCCCCATCGGTGGAAAGCGGCAGACTTGGTTCGATGCACAGTCGCGGAAGGAGGCGCAGGTCCCGTCGCCGCATCCCAGCAGCAGCAGGATCGTCGCCAGGACGACGCGAGCAGTCACGGCGTCACGAACGTGAGCGAGTCGAGGCGGATGAACATCAGCGCGCTCGACGTGGGCGGCGACACGTCGGGCACGCCCGACGTCGCCGCGATCTCTTCGGGACCGATGTACTGCACGAAGCCAGTCCAGTTCTCGCCGGCCGGGGCGTCGATCTCCGCGCGCGCGCCGTCGGAGAGTCGATAGACCCCGAGCACGTTCACGCGCTCGAGCACCGCCGCGTAGCCGAAGCCGACGCGGACATCGACCTGCACCGCGGTCGTATCCGGCGGCACCTGCGCGACGAGTCGCTCGTGCACGCTGCTCCGGTCCGTGGTGTGAGGCGCGGTCCACAGCGCGGCCTGATATCCGCCGTCGAGCAGCGTGTAGCGGAGCCACGCCATGTCGGTGCCATCGGAGTCGAGGCCGTAGCTGCGCCCCGTTGGATCGAAGAGCGGCGTCACCGCGCCGCCCGGCAGCTGGACGTACACGTTCGTGGGCCCTGAGCACTCCGTGAAGATCGCATCGCCCACGACGTCGGCGATCTCGCACTCGCCGCTGGGCGGCGCGAGCGTGGTCAGCGTGCCGTCGATCTCGGCAGCCTCCACGAGCTGCGTCGAGAGCCAGGCCGCAGTGCGCAACTCGTCGAGGCGGATTTCCTGAACTCCACCGTGCGCGAACGGGGAACGCAGATCGGCGACGAGTTGCGGTGTGGTGCCGAGATCAGCGCGATAGAGAAACTCCGAATCGCCGTCCGGGTGGATGCCCCGTTGAAGATCGAGCGCAAAGTCCGTCGCGGAGACGTCGAACGCGACCTCGGAACAGTAGTCACCCGCAGTCACCGGCCTCGAGCGTGCCCCTATGACCGCGCTGCCGTCGTCCGCGATCACCCACGCTTCGGTCCAACCGTCTTCCAGGTCTCCCTCGGCCACGAAGAGCCCTCGAGCTCCATCGTGGACGCCGTGCCCCATGTCGACGAGGAACTGCCGCGGTCCCACGCGCCCCGAGGTCCGCGTCATCTCTCGACATCCCACGCGATCGGGGCACGGTACTATCGAGAAGGTGGTCGAGCGGATGAGCGCAGCGCTCGCGAAGTACAGCTCACAACCACTCGGCACCTCCGCAGCGGCGACCCAGCCGCCCCCGTCCCATTCCGCCGCGTCGATCCCAGCGTCGTGAGGCCCTGTATCGCGGCCGCCATCGCGCCCTGCGTCCGTGCCGGCATCCTGCCCTGCGTCGTCAGACGTGATGCCCCCACATCCGCAGCCGAACACGGCCACCGAAACCAGCACGAGTACGACGCGACTAGAAGCACTCATCGAGGTGGTGCCCCGCTCCGTGGCGCGGCAATGGGAGATCATAGCCCACTGCGATCCAACCGCGGCCCGGCGGGCGGACCGCGAGGCTGACGCCGCTCCGGCTGGCGA
>CAYSCF010000257.1:0-10037 GCA_964429305.1 uncultured Sandaracinaceae bacterium
GGGCGGGCCGCGTCGATGGTCGATCGACTGCGGTCTCGCCGAGGTCGAGGTCGTCGGCACCGTGTTCACGATCGAGCGCGACGCACATCACGTGCACGTCGCGGTGACGCGCGGCCGCGTGCACGTGCGAACGCAGGATGGCGAGACGCGCGTGCTCTCGGCAGGCGACGAGACGGATGTCGCGGCGAGCACGGTGGCTTCGGTCTCGTCGTCGTCGTCGTCCTCACCCGCGCCCTCGCCCTCGCTCCCACTCTCGCCCTCGCTCCCGTCCGTGCTCCCGCCCCCGCCTCCCGCGCCCGTCGCGCACGCCGCTCCTCGCCCCGCAGCCACCACGCCCGAGCCTGCGACTACGCCGCGCTGGCGCACCCTCGCGCAAGGAGGCGACTACGCTGGCGCGTACGCAGCGCTCGCATCCGGCATCGACGCGCAGCGCTCCCCCGAGGATCTCTTGCTCGCTGCCGACGTCGCCCGCCTCTCGGGCCATCCGGCCGAGGCCATCGCCCCGCTCACCGAGATCCTCGAGCAACACGCGTCGTCCACCCAGGCGACGCTCGCGGCGATCCAGCTCGGGCGCATCGAAGACAGCTCCCTGCACCACCCCGCTCGAGCTGCCACGGCGTTCCGTCGCGCGATCGCGCTCGGTGTCCCCGCCACGCTCGACGACGACGTGCGCGGGCGCCTCGCTCGCACGCTCCACGCCGCCGCCGATCCCGCAGCCGATGGCGCGGCGCGCGACTATCTCGCACGGTATCCGAGTGGTACGCACGCGGCCGAAGTGCGCGGGTGGTCGGAGGCGCCGAGCGATCCGGCGCCTTGATCTCGCGCTCGCCCTTCTGCTCTGCTTCGCGCCACGTTCGGCACGGGCCCAGCCCCCGCTCGCCGTCACGCCACCCGTGTGCGCGCCCGACGGCTGGGATCAGGCGGCGTTCGTGTCCGCCCTGCGCGTCGAGCTCGCCGCGCTCGCGCTCGATCGGGGCGAACAGCCCGCGACGGGCGTCGCCATCGCGCTCGACTTCGCATGCGGCGGCGGCGCGCACGCGACCGTCACGCTCGAAGGCGACGCCCACGCGATCGATCTCTCCGATCTCGCGCCGGAGATCCGCCCACGCGTGCTCGCGATCGCCGTCGCCGAGCAGTGGCCGGAGCGCGAGCCCTTCGCCTCGTCGTCGCTGAGCACGATCGCGACGTCGACCGACCAGAGCGAGACCGCGACCGCGACGAGCTCCGAATCACTGACGGTGCCGGAGCGGCCAGCTCGTGCGCGCACGACCGATCGCGCCGCGCGGCTCTCGTCACCGCGGATCGCCACGCCGCCGCGACCACCCTCGTTCGCGGTGCGCGCTGTTTTCGTGTCCTCCGATCTCCCCGAGACACCGTTCTTCGTGCCGGGCGCCTCGCTCGAATTCCGAGGCGCGTTCGCCGACGTGCCGCTCGGGCTCTACCTCCGTGCCCAGGGCCTGTTCCCGAGCGCGACGAACGTGTTCGGCAACACGGAGGGATATGCGCTCGAGGGCGTGATCGGCGGTTTCCTCTTCGTCGACGTCGGCCCGCTGCGTGTCGAAGGTGCCCTCGGCATCGGCGTCGGGCACGCGCACCTCGCGACCACCGTGAACGCGCATCATGATCCGCCGCCGCCGTACGAGACCACGACGGTCGCGCTCGACGCCGCGCTGGCGCTCCGGCTCACCCTCGTCGGGCCACTCGGCGTCGTGCTCGGCGGGGGCGCGCACCCGTACCTTCGTGGCGTCGACGGGCCCGACGCGCACCGCGTCGCTCTCCGCGACGCTGTGCCCTGGGTGTCGCTCGGCTTCGAGCTCGCGTTCTGATCAGCGACTCGCTCCGAGCGCGCGATCGACGATCGCCGCCGTGCTCGCGAGCGCGTGCTCCAGATCGAATTGCGCGACGATGTCGGCTTCGCTCAAGAGCGATCGGACGTCGGCGTCGGCAAGGAGGAACGTCTTGAACTCGCCCTCGCCCGCGAATGCGCGCATCGCGTTGCGCTGCACCCACACGTACGCCTCTTGTCGGGGCTTGCCCTTGCCCACGAGCGCGAGCAGCACTCCCTCGCTCGCCCACAGACCGTTCGTGCGATCGAGGTTCTTGCGCAGGTTCTCGGGGTACACGACCAGGCCGTCGACGAGCCTCGTGCACCGCTCGATCATGAACGCGAGCGTGGAGGTCGCGTCGGGCGTGATCATGCGCTCGACGGACGAGTGGCTGATGTCGCGCTCGTGCCAGAGCGCGACGTTCTCGAGCGCAGGAACCACGGCCGCACGCACCACGCGCGCGAGACCACAGAGGTTCTCGCTGAGGATCGGATTGCGCTTGTGCGGCATCGCGCTCGATCCCTTCTGACCCTTCGTGAAGGGCTCTTCGGCCTCGAGCACCTCGGTGCGCTGCCAGTGGCGCACGTTCGTCGCGAAGCGCTCGATGCCCGCCGCGACGAGCGCCATCGCGAGGTGCAGCGCGGCGTGGCGATCACGCGGAACGATCTGCGTGGCGACCGTCTCGTGCGAGAGCCCGAGCCGACCGAGCGCATCGGCCTCGATCTCGGGCGTCAGATGCGCGTACGTGCCGACCGCACCGGCGATCTTGCCGAACGCGATCTCCGCGCGCGCCGCCTTCAGTCGCTCGCGACCACGCACCAGCTCGGCGTGATGGCCCGCGAGCGCGACGCCGAAGGTAGTCGGCTCGGCGTGGATGCCGTGCGAGCGCCCGATCATCGGCGTCTTGGCGTGCTCGTGCGCGCGCTTCGCCATCGCCGCGATCAGCCGATCGAGCCGCGAGATCATCCCGTCGGTCGCGCGCACGAGCAGCAGCGCGAACGAGGTATCGAGCACGTCGCTCGACGTCATCCCGCGATGCAGCCAGCGCGCGGGCGGCCCGGCGAGCTCTTCGACGTGCGTGAGGAACGCGATGACGTCGTGCTTCGTCTCGAGCTCGATCTGATCGATGCGCTCGGGATCGAGCCGGTCCATCACGGGTCGAACGGCCGCAGCCGTGCCCGTCGGGACGATGCCCGCACGCTCCATCGCCTCGCACGCGGCCAGCTCGATCTCGAGCCAGGTGCGATAGCGGGCGAGCGGGCTCCAGAGCTGTTCGTACTCGGCGGGCGTGTAGCGCGGAATCATGACGGCGCGATGTCTAGCACCTTCGTCGAGACCGTTGCGGAACGAGCGCGACCGAAAGTAGCCTGGAGGTGATGCGCTGCGAGCGATGTCGGACGAGCGATCTCACGCTGGTGAGCTTCGGCGTCTATCAGTGCCCCGTGTGCGGCACCGTCGATGCCGATGGCAACCTCCTCCAGAGCGACCGCACGGAGCCCGCGGCCCGCGCCGACGCGACACAGCCCAACGTGCGCGAGCACGCGATCGTGGACGCGGGACGCTCGTCGTTCGCCGCGCCGCCACCGATCAGTCCGATCGCCGCGGCGATGGTGAGCCAGCCGGTGTCGTCCGCGCAGGCATCCACGCCGGACCTGCCGAAGCTGTTCCTCGCCACCGTGGTCGCGCTGACGATGCTCGATCTCGTCGCAGCGGCGCAGTCGCGCAACGTCCTCGGGCTCGTTCTCGGGCTCGGCATGAACGCCGCCCTGATCACGGGCAAGCGATGGGCTCGGACGCTCGCGATCGCGGGTGCCGTCGTCGCGATCGGCGGCGCCGCGATGCTCTTCGTCATCGCGCACGGACACGGCCCCTTGGGCATCGCTTGCATCGTCGGGATCGTCGCGTACGGCTGGTGGCTCTACGTCCTCTTACGGCCCGATACCGTGGCGTATTTCTCGCGCTGACGAGAGGCCATTTCCACGTTTCCAGCGTAGGATCCTGGCATGAACGGGATCGACTGGAGCCTGCTCGGGTCGTGGACGGGCACGCTGGCGCTGGGCATCGGCCTCGCGGCGGTGGCCGGGATTCGCGCGTGGCTCCCGCTGCTCGCAGCCGGCGTGATGGCGCGCCTCGGCGTGATCCATCTGGGCGAGTCGTTCGAGTTCGTCGCGTCGTGGCCGGCGCTGGTGCTCTTCGGCGTCGCGACGATCGTCGAGCTCGTCGGCGACAAGATCCCCGCCGTCGATCACACACTCGATGCGATCGGCACGGTCGTGCGTCCCGGCGCCGGCGCGCTGCTCGCGGCGGCCACGATGTACCAGATCGACAGCCCGCTGCTGGCGTGCGTGCTCGGCCTCTGCGTCGGCGCGCCGACGGCGATGGTGCCGCACGCAACGAAGGTCGCGGCGCGAGCGGTCTCTTCGACGTTCACGTTGGGCCTGGCGAACCCCCTGCTCTCTTTCGCCGAGGACGGCGTCGCGATGGCGATGCTCGCTCTCGTGTTCGTCGTCCCGATCCTCATCGTGATCGCGTTCGGCATCGGCGCGGGCGCGGCGTACCTGTGGATCCGATCGCGGGCCACCAAGAAGGCCGCGATCACCGACGCGGAGACGGCCGAAGTCGCCTGAGCGTCCGATGAGCCCGCTCGATCTCAGCGTCCGGGCACCTCTCGGACCGCGGCCCGCGATCGCGGACCGCACGACGACGGCGACCGCGCTCTTGGTCTCGATCTGTGTGCACCTCGCGCTGGTGTCGGGCTGGATCACGCTGCAGATCCCGGCGCTCGGCGGGCGCGGAGAGGACGGCCGCGAGGGTGGTGGCGGCGCGACGTTCGAGGTGAGCGTGCAGGGGCCGGAGGCCGACGAGCCGATCCACATGCCGACGTCGCCGAGCGTTCCGAGCAGCGAGAGCGCTCCGAGTGAGCCACGCGCGCCGGTCGCTCGTCCTTCGCGACGCGTGCTGCCGACCACCGACGAAGGCACGGAGCCATCCACGAGCACGTCCTCGGATCGAGCCAGCGCGAGCAGCGCCACGACGCCGACGCTCGCCGCGCAGGGCACGGGTGCCGAGTCGACCGACTCGGGGCGCCTCGGTGGTCTCGACGATGCGCGTCTGCGCGCGCTGCTCTCGGGCTCCGTCGGTGGCGCGCTCGGCGAGTCGTCGCTCGGCAACGTCGCGATCCTCGAGGAGGCTTCGCGCTGCCCCGATCCCGTCGCCGGCACGTGGACCGCGCATCGCTACTCGCCAGAGTTCCGCGACTGGGCGCGCTTCACGCTGAGCATCACGCGCCACGGCGACGATCTGCGCGGCACGATCCGTACGCGCATGTGGCGCGGCATGGCGTCGGACACGCGGCCTCCTCCCTGCACGCCGGGCGGATGGGACTACACGGTCGAGATGACGGCGCACGGCAGCGTGCACGACGAGAGCTTCGACTTCGGCGCGACCGAGCATCACATCGCACGCGTCGAGTGCGCCTCGCCGACGTTCGGATACAACCCCGATCACTTCTCCGGGACGTTCGACGTCGAGCGCGACATGCTGCACACGACGAACAACGACGGAGGCCGCGACGTGAACGCCGCCTACAACTTCCGCCGCTCGAGCTGTCAGCCCTAGGCTTCCGCGGTCCCACCACAGCGTGCGGCGAGCGCGATCAGGTCGTCGACCGCACGCGCCATCGGATCGACCGTCGTCGCGAGCCGATCGTCATCGACGGCAGCCAGCAGCGTGGCGAGCACGAAGTGCCCCTCGACGATGCAGGGCCAGACCGCGAACGCGATGCCGAAGCGCGCGTCCGCGCCTTCGGTCGTCTCCAATCGACGGCCGATGTGGATCAGCAGATTGGCGATGTCGAGCGTCAGCGCGGCGAGGGACGTCGGGTCCACGCGTTTGGGCGAGAGCGCGAGGATCTCGTCGATCGCAGTGGCCCGATCGATGGGACGGCGCGCCACGGGCAGCTCGAGGAGCGCATCGCGGAGGGCTTCCAGGTCGAGCGCAGGCGGAAGGCCCCGTGGCCAGAGGCGCGCCTGCGCACGCGGGCCCAGGACGCCACCCGCGCGTGCGAGCGATGCCGCGATGCTCGCCGCCAGGAGCTCGGTCAGCGCGACCATCGCCGCGCGCGCCTCTCGAAGTGGATCGTCGTGGTCGGTCATGCGTCCCGCGTGTCGGACGCACCGGATATCGGTTGCGACCCGTCAGAACGTGAGCGCGACGCCGAGCGTGCCGCCGTTCGGCCCGAGATCGACCAGCATGCGCGGTCCGCGATCGTGGTCCGACGGAATCAACGCCTGCACGACGAGGCCGAGGATGCCGACCGCTGCGCCGGCGCCGAGCAGACCGACCATCGTCCACGTGAGCTCGGCCGGTGTCGTCGACGGATGCGGCGCGCTGTACTCGAGGCAAGACGATCCGCCGGACGTGCCGCTCGGCGTCCCACCATAGGGGGACACTCCGACGCTGGAGGCGGGCGCGGCCGAGGTGCGCAGACACGTCGGGCTGACGTGGATCGCCGTCGCGAGGCCGATGCCGATCAGCGCGAGCGCGGCGCCCGTCGCGACACCGAACCCGCCGATCATCAGCCCCTGCGCGACGTCGCGATCGCCGCTGCGCGGGCGGATGCGGATCCCGCTGCTCCCCGGTGCGCGCGGCGATCCGAGCGCGTCGGCCGTCGCGAGATCGGGCGAGACGCTGCCGGGCGCGGTCGCAGGCACGTCCGCCGTCGAGCTACACGTGAGGCTCGTGTGGCCGACCAGCACCACGGACCCGCTCGCGCGCTCGATCACGTCGTACTCGAGATCATACGTGCCGCCGTCCATCGACGAGACGACGAAGCCGCCATCGGTGCTCGGCGCGATGCTCACGTGCGCGCGCGCGACGCGCAGGTCGTACGCATCCGAGCCGAGCATCACCAGTGTGCCGTGCTCGAGATCGCGGACGTATGGCTGCACGTGCGCGTTGCATCCGACACCGCTGCCGGCCGCGCGCGGCGTCGCGCTCTCGGCGGTATCGGTCGACGCGAGCTGCGCGTGCACGACGACCGCGAGCGGAACCGGAATGGCGTGCTGGTGATCGAAGAGCAACGCGCGATGAGCGAGCCGGAGCGGGGTGGTACCGCTGGCCGGGTCGCACGCGCCCGTCTCGAACGCGCCGGCCGCAACGGCGTCGAACGAGAGCGCATACGTCCCGCAGGGCATGCACCGGGCATCGTCCCCGCGCACACAGAGTGGGACGACCGTTCCCTCGGAGCCGACGTGTCGTACGAGGTCGTCGATCACCTCGGTCCACGAGCGGCCGTCGGCGGCGGTGACGTGGGCTTGGGCGTGGGCGAACGACGGGGACATCGCCATCACGGCGATCCCCAGGAGCGCGCTCGCGACCCTCGTGCCCACCACGCTGTAACGGTCAGCAACAACCGCGCCCGTGGATATTCGCGCGATTTGCCGATCACGGCTCGCGAGCGCGCGGGGCGTAACGCCCAGCGCGTGCCGTTCGGGCACGATTCAGGGCGCGGATGCGACAGGGGCCACGCGATGACGATGGCGTCGCGCGCGCCGCTCGGCCTCGGGATCGTGACCGAGCAGGAGCCCCGCCATGATGCGCGACGGGTCCTCCAGATCGTCCGTGTGCAGCTCGAGGTGCAGATGCGCCGCCGACCGATGCATGCCGGTGCGGCCCACGGTCCCGACGAGATCCCCGCGGTGCACGATCTGTCCGTGGACCATCGCGACGGACTCGAGGTGCATGTAACAGCTGCGCGGTGTCCCGTCGGCGGGCGTCCCGTGCCAGATGCAGACGTAGCGGCCACCCGCGCCGAGGCTGTCGCGATCGTATCGCTCGTAGCCGCTCGGCCGCTCGACCTGGACGTGCTCGAGATGTCCCGGCAGGTCCACGCCCGCGAACGCGACGACGCCGTCGGCGACCGCGCGCACCGGCTCGTTCGGCAGCGCGTCGACGTCGATGCCGCGGTGCTCGCGGACGCCGTCCTCTCGCTCTTCGCCGAGCCAGCTCAGGATCACCCGCGGACAACCGTCGAGCGGACATCCGAGCGCGACGCCGTTCCAATCGATCGTCGCGACCGGCGCCCGCGCGCCCACGTACTCGAGCAGGCGGCGACGATCGATCAGGATGCGTTCCTCTTCCCAGTCGCTGCGGACGCGGTCGCCCCACACGAAGTGCGAGAGATAGTGACGATGCGGCTCCTGCGCGAACTCGGCGTCCACCGTCGCGTGCTGATCGCGCCACATCCGCAGCAGCACCGCGGCCCAATAGATGTTCGGCTCGGACGTGAGCAGGCGCGTCGGACCGAACGGAAAACGATCGGTCGCGATGCGGCGCTCCGCCAGGCTGGTGCCTTCGCGGACGAAGTAGTGCAGCGCGCCGTCGTGCACGTCGGGCGCGTAGAGGTCCCGCGGGATCTGTGTCAGCCCCAGGCCCGCGCCCTCGACATCGCTCGCGTCGGGCTCGCACCGGCTCTCGCGGTAGACGAGCGCGGCGAGCACGAAGGGATCGACGTCCATCTCGGTCGCGTAGGTGCGGATCGCGTCGGCCCAGGGTCGCTCGCGGTCCGCGCGCCAGCTCGCACAGAGCGTGTGCATGCCTGCGGCGAACCGATCCGGATCGATGGTGCGCGGAGATGCAGGCTCGGCCGGCCACTCGGTCGTCGGCACGCGCTCGGCGAGCACGGCGTTCGGACTGCGACCCGTCCGTCGTCTCGCACGCCACGGCGCACGTGCCTGTCCGACGAGCACGAGCCCGAGACAGAGCAACGAGACGACGAGCGCGGCGCGGCGCATCTCCTCGACCCTCTCGCTAGTGCGCCCTCCGCGTCAAGAATGGGGTACGTTCTCGCCCCATGATCGAAGGCCTCTTCATCGTGCTCGAGGGCGTCGACGGCGCCGGCACCACGACCCACACGCGCCTCTTGTCCGCCGCGCTGGGAAGTCGTGGCTTGCCCGTACGCACCACGCGCGAGCCGAGCGACGGGCCCATCGGCGTCCAGATCCGGCAGTTCCTCACCGGTCGACTGGTCGTGCCGGGACTGCAGGGCCCGCGGCCGCCGTCGTGGACGACGATGGCCCTGCTCTTCGCGGCCGATCGCATGGATCACATCGAGTCGACGATCCTGCCGAACCTCAACGACGGCGTCACCGTGGTCAGCGATCGTTACTACCACTCGTCGGTCGCGTACCAGAGCATCACCGGCGGCGGCGAGCCCGAGACCGTCGCGTGGGTGAAGGCGATCAACCAACACGCACGGCGCCCCGACCTCACGATCGTCCTCGACATCCCGGCCGAGGTGTCCGAGCGACGGCGCACCGAGCGCAACATCGGTCGCGAGATCTTCGACGACGGAGATCTCCAGGCGCAGCTGGGCCGCTTCTATCGCGAGATCGATCAGCACTTCCCCGGCGAGCAGATCGTCCACGTCGACTCGAACCGTCCCCAGCCGGACGTCGCCGCCGACGTGCTGAGGCACGTTCGCGCCGCGCGCGGTGAAAAGGTCTGACACTTTCCACGCTGCGATGAAGACCAACGCCGCACGCGCCCTCGACGCGCTCGGAATCACCTACGAGCTCCGCGACTACGAGGTCGACCTCGAGGACCTGAGCGCGGGCGCCGTGGCGGCGAAGGTGGGAATCCCGCTCGACGAGGTCTGGAAGACGCTGGTCGTGCGCGGCGAGCCCGGAAAACACGTGGGATTCGCGGTTCTACCGGGCGGCGCCGAGCTCGATCTCAAGGCCTATGCGCGTATCGCCGAGGTCAAGAGCGCCGAGCTGGCGGCGCTCAAGGACGTGACCGCACTGACGGGCTACGTGCGCGGCGGCGTCACGGCATTGGCCGCCAAGAAGGCCTATCCGGTCGTCGTCGACGAGATGATTCTCGCGCTCGATCGCGTCTGTGTGTCGGCAGGTGTGCGCGGAACACAGATGGTGATGGCGCCATCCGATTACGTTCGTGCGACGAGCGCGAGATTGGGGCCGATCGCTCGTTGACGTCGTCGTGATGCAAAGCGCACGATCTCCATCATGAACCGCAGCGCAGCGCTCGCTTGTGTGGTCGCGTTCGCATGGTCGATGCCCGCTGCCGCACAGGTGCACGAGCCGAATGGGCTGGCCATACCAATCACGACGCCGAACGGAGAGACGTCGCTGCGGACGTACTTCATGGGCCAGGGCGAGCCGATCGATTGGGTCGCCGACGCGCACACGA
>CAYSCF010000258.1:0-9953 GCA_964429305.1 uncultured Sandaracinaceae bacterium
TCGCAGTTGGGCCGCTACAAGATTCTTCGTCGCCTCGGGGCCGGAGGCATGGCCGAGGTGTTCCTCGCCAAGTCCACCGGCGCGGAAGGGCTCGAGAAGGTCCTGGTGGTCAAGCGGATCCTCGAGGCGTTCGCGCGCTCGCCCAAGTTCCTCGCCATGTTCGTCGACGAGGCCAAGCTCGCGCTGCGGCTGAACCATCCGAACATCGTTCAGGTCTACGCGTTCGAGCCCGTCAAGGACGAGCTGCTCCTGGCCATGGAGTTCGTCGATGGGATGGACCTCGGGCGGCTCATCTCCGCAGCCCGGCGGCGCAACCAGCGCATCCCGCATGCGCTCGCGGCGCTCATCGTCTCCGAGGTCGCCAAGGGGCTCGACTATGCGCACAACCGCAAGGACGAGTCGGGCGTGCCGATGGAGATCGTGCATCGCGACGTCTCCCCGCAGAACGTGCTCGTCTCGCACGAAGGCGCCGTGAAGATCGCCGACTTCGGCATCGCGCGCGCGCGGATGATCACCGAGGAGACCGGCATCATCAAAGGGAAGTTCTCGTACATGTCGCCCGAGCAGGCGCGCGGCACGCGCGTCGATCGGCGCAGCGACGTGTACTCGCTCGGCGTGATGCTCGCCGAGCTCCTGATGGGCCGGCAGATGTACCCGGGCATCCAGGGCATGGAGGTGCTCGAGCAGGTGCGCGATGGGCGCGTCGTCAAGCCGAGCAGCATCGACAAGACCGTGCCGCCCGCGCTCGAAGCGATCGCGATGCGCGCGATGGCGTTCGATCGGGAGGAGCGCTTCCAGACGGCGCGCTCGCTCGCCGGCGCGCTGAGCCGGTGGCTGCACGATCAGGACGAGATCGTCGATCTGCAAGAGCTCGAGCGCTTCGTCGGCGAGCTCGCGCCGCGCGAGCCCACGATGATCGTGGAAGCGCCCGTGCCGATGGAAGCGACGATGCTCTCCATGCCGAGCGGGCTGCCCTCGCCCGGGCATCGCGAGGTGCGCGAGCGGCGCGGCGTCGTCGTGGTCGCGGGCCGGCTGCGGCAGACGCCCGTCGATGCGAGCAGCAGCGGCTCGCTCAGCATCGTGCCGCCGCCGCCGGGGACCGACACCGGAGAAGAGAGCCCGTTCGAGGGCTTCGAGCAGGCCAAGCGCGTGCTCTCGGACATCGCATACAAGTACGACGCGATCGTCGAGTGGCCGAACAACGACAAGCGATCGTTCCGCGTCATCCTCGGGCTCGGCAAGACGACGGTCGACGATCCGCTGCACGCGTGCCGGCTCGCGCTCGACGTGCTCGAGGCATTGTCCGGCTTGTCGGCCGACGCGATCGCGCCCATCCACGCGACGCTCGGTCTCTCGCGCGGCTCGGTGATGATCGTGCGCGGCGGTGCGGGGCGCGCGCGTCACGAGCCGGCCGACGAAGTGTTCGACGTCGCGGCGCGCCTCGCGCGTGAGGCCGGCATCGACGAGGTGTTCGCGAGCGGCGAGGTCTTCCGGCTCGCGCGCCGCGTGTTCCGCTTCGCCGACGAGCGACGCGAGGTCACGGTCAAAGACGGCAGCACGCTGCGTGCGCATCGCCTCGTCGGCGCGCGCACGCGCGAGGAGCGCTCGGAAGAGCAGCGCAGCGTCGCGCGACAGGCGGGCTTGTTCGGGCGTGCGCACGAGCTCGAGGCGATCGCCGAGCTGCTCGCCGAGTGCATCGCGACCAAGAAGAGCGCGCAGTTGTTGTTGGTCGGTGAGCTCGGCGTGGGCAAGACGGCGCTGCTCTCGGCGGCGCTCGTCCAGACGAAGACGGCGGCGACCGTGCTGCGCGTCGACTGCGCGTTCGGCGCGAGCGACGTGCCCAACGCGGCGGTCGCGGATCTCGTGCGCGAGGCGACGGGCATCTCGGAGAGCACGGCGCCCGATCAAGCGCTCTCGCAGCTGCGCGATCGGCTGCGGCGGATCTTGCCGGGCGTCGATCGACAGAAGAGCGCGCTCGCGGCGTTCGAGCCGCTGCTCGGCGGCACGCGCCAGCGAGAGACGGAGTCGGGCGATCGCGCGCAGCTGCTCGCGCGTGGCGTGCGAGATCTGATGGGCGCGCTCGCGGCGCGCGGGCCGATGGTGCTCTGGGTCGACTCGGCGCAGTTCATCGACCAGGCGAGCCGCGAGATCCTCGTGCGCCTCGCGACGCAGACGCACGAGCGGCCGCTGCTCATCGTCGTCTCGAGCAGGCCCGACATGCGCCTGGAAGAGGCGCTGCGGGGTCTGCCGCGGATCGATCTCGGCGAGCTCGCCGACGAAGACAGGCGGGCGCTCATCGCCGCGCACTTCGTGAACGAGGCAGGCGAGGGCGCGACGGTGCCGCCCGAGGTCGCGCAGGCGATCATCTCGCGCGCGGGCGGCAATCCGTTCTTCCTCGAGGAGCTGCTCGATGCGCTGCTCGAGCGCGGCGTGCTGGAGATCGACGAGATGCCGAGCGGCGAGCGGCGCGTGGTGCGTCGCGGCGCGGGCGCGTTCGCGCTGCCGGCCTCGCTCGAGGACGTGATCGCGGCGCGCATCGCGGATCTGGCCGATCGCGAGCGCGTGACGCTGCGCTGGCTCGCGGTCGTGGGCGCGGGGCTGCGCGAGCACCAGGTCTCGGAGCTGATGGGCACCGACGCGATCGAGTCGCTGCGCGAGCTCGAGTCGCGGGGCCTCGTCGAGCGACGCGATGGCGCGCTGAACTTCGCGAGCGGCGTCGTGCGTCAGGTCGCGTACGAGAGCGCCGATCCGGCCGATCGCGCGCGCATGCATCGCCGCGTCGCGGCGTATCTCGCGGGGCTGCCCTCGCACGTGCCGCCGGCGCGCATCGCCAAGCACCACGAGCTCGCGTTCGAGCCGCTCGAGGCCGCACGCTATTACCGTGCGGCAGGGCTCGCGGCGCGCGCCGCGTACTCGAACAAGGACGCGCTGCGCTTCTTGTCGCGCGCGCTCGCGCTCTTGCCCGACTCGGCGCCCGAGCGCTTCGATCTGCATGCCGAGCGCGAGCAGATCCTGCGCGTCGCATCGCGTCGTGCCGAACAGCGCAATGAGCTGGAGGCGATGCGGCAGATCGCCGAGCGACAGCGGGATCCGGCGCGCATCGCGCTCGCGTTCGCGCGCCTGGCGCGGCACGACCTCGATGCGGCGCGCACGGCGGGCGTGGAAGCCTTGCTGCGCCGATCGCTCGATGCGTCGATCGAAGCGGGCGCGCGCGCGGCCGAGGTCGAGTCGCTGCGCCTGCTCGGCCAGCTGCGGCGCGATCAGGGCGACACCGAGGGCGCGCTCGAAGCGTTCGATCGCGCGTTGGCCCGCGCCGGTCTCGACCACGAGCACCTGAGCGCGCGCGGCATGACGCTCGTGCAGAAGGCGAGCCTGCTCTGGCGCAACGGCAGCTACGACCGTGCGGTCGAGTCGGCCGCGGAGGGTCTCGCGATCGCGCGCCGCCAAGGGCACAAAGGCCATCAGGCCTCGGCGCTCAACCTCATCGGCGTCTCGCTCGCGAGCCAGGGCGCGTTCGAGGACGCGATCGCGTGCATCCGCGCGAGCATCGTGCTCGACCGCGCGGCGGGCGACCGCATCTACGTCGGTCGCAAGTGCAGCAACGTGGGTCAGATGCACGGCGAGCTCGGCGACACCGATCGGGCGCTCGAGCTCATCGGTCGTGCGCTCGAGGTCTTCGATCGCGCCGACGATCTTCCCGCGCGCACCGACACGCTCGCGGCGCTCGCCGAGATCTTGCTCGAGCAGAAGGGCGAGGTGGAGGAAGCGCGCCGCGCGCTCGACGACTCGCTCCGGATCGCGACGCGCCTCGGCGATCCGAACGACCTCGCGCACGAGCGCGTCGTGCGCGCCGAGATCCACGTGCGCGAAGGCGAGTGGGACGAGGCCGCGACGGTCGCCGAGGAAGCGTCGCGCTATGCGCGCACGGCAGGCACCGCCGTCTACGAGCTGCACGGCAAGGCGCTGCAGGCGGTCGCGCTCGCGGAGGCGGGTCGCAACACCGAAGCGCACGCGATGCTCGACGATGCGGAGCGTGCGACGCGATCGGGGCCGGTCGAGCGAGGAGAGCGCGTGCTCGCGTGGCTGGCGCGGACGGCGCGGCTTCTCGGCGAGCGCGATCGCGCGCATGCGCTCGCCGTGCGCGCGGAGGGCTTCGTCACCTTGCGCGCCGAGCACCTGCGCGATCCGATCTTGCGCGAGCGCTACCTCGGAAGCCCCGTGGTCCGCGCCGCACGTCAGGAGCTGGAAGCGCGATGACGACCTGGGAACGCGCGAGCATGCCGCCGCCGTCGGTGCACCGAGGGCTCGCGGCGATCGTGCTCTCGGGCGGCGGCGCGCGCGGAGCCTACGAGGCGGGCGTGCTCCGCTACATCTACGGCGAGTTCGCCGAGCGACACGGCGAGCCGAAGCTCGACGTCGTGAGCGGCACGAGCGTGGGTGCGATCAACGGCGCGTACCTCGCGTCGGTCGTGCACGACAGCGCGGCCGGCATCCTGCGGCTCGGTGCGCTGTGGAGCGAGCTCGAGCTCGATCGCGTGCTCGGCTTCGGCGTCGGACAAGCGGCGCGGTTGCCGCGCGTGCTCAGCGGCGGCAACGACGGCGCGGGCATCTTCGACGTCACGCCGCTGACCAAGATCGTCGGCGAGAACATGCGCTGGGCCGATCTCGCGCGGAACGTGCGACGGGGGCGACTGCGCGCGCTCACGATCAGCGCGACGCACGTGGCGACGGGAAGGCCCTGGTGCTTCGTCGATCGCGCGCCCGAGGTCCCGCTGCCGAGCGGCATGCCGCCGAGCATGGTCGTGCGCGCCGATCGCATCGGGCCCGAGCACGTGCTCGCGAGCGCGGCGATCCCGATCTTGTTCCCGCCCGTGCCGGTGCACGGTGATCTCTTCGTCGACGGCGGCCTGCGCTTGAACACGCCGATGTCCCCCGCGATCCATCTGGGCGCGCGGCGCGTGCTGGTGATCGGGCTCAACACCGCACCGACGGCGCCGGCGGTGCCCGCGTTCGCGCCGGGCGTGTTCCCGGGCGTCGCGTTCCTCATCGGCAAGATGATGAACGCGTTCCTGCTCGACCACGTGAACGCCGACTTCTACGAGCTCGAGCGCGTGAACCGCATGCTCGACGACGGGATCGCGCTGTACGGGCCGGACTTCGTCGAGAAGCTCAACGAGCGCGCCGCATCGCAGGGCAGGCCGCCGCGCGAGCGCATCCACGCGCTCGCGATCCATCCGAGCGAAGACATCGGTCGCCTGGCGGCGACGCACCTGCGCGCGCATCGCCAGCGCTTCGGCAAGTTCCTCGGCCGGACGCTGCTGAGGCTGCTCGACATCGGAGAGGGCGCCGACGCCGATCTCGTGAGCTACCTGCTCTTCGACGGGAACTTCGCGCGGGCGTTGATGGATCTCGGCGAGCGTGATGCGCGTGCCAGAGAAGAGGAGCTCGCCCGCTTCTTCTTCGCGTCGTCGCTGCCTGCGACGGTCTAGTGCTTCCCGAAGATCGCCACGCAACGGCGCTGATCGCGCTCTTCGTGATCTTGTTCCTGCCGGTCTTGCTCGCCTCGGTCGGCGGCGCGCTGGGCCTGGTGCGCAGGAAGCGCGAGCCGCGAGCGGACGGGATGCGCGCTCTGTCCGGTGTCCTGCAGCAGCTCGTGTTGCTCGGCGCGCTCGCGGTCACGATGCACGAGGGCTGGTGGAGCTGGGCGAGCATCGGGGTCGGCCCTCGGCTCGAGAGCGCGTTGATCGGCGTGCTCGCGTACGCGGGCTACAAGCTCGCGCACGATCGCTACCAACTCTGGGCAGCGACGCGCTCGCCCGCGCCTCGCGATCCGAAGGAGTGGGTCACGGGCCTCGCGCGCTTCTGGCCGCGCGTGCGATGGGGCAAGGCGCTCGTCGTGCTGACGCTCGCGCTCAACGGCGTGACCGAAGAGATCGTCACGCGCGGGATCTTCGTGCACACGCTCGGACGCGTGAGCGGCTCGCTCGCGATCGGCGTCGCGTTCGGGCTCTTGGTGAACGTGGTGATGCACGCGTACCAAGGCTTCCGCACGCTCGTGCCGCACGCGGTCTTCTACGCGATCAGCGTCGTGCTGATGGAGTCGCCCTACGGGCTGCTCGCGGCGATCGCGCTGCACGTGTGCGCCGATCTCGCGCATGCGGATGGTCGCAAGACGCTGGCGTACGTGCGCGCGGTGCGCCGCATGCGCCCCGCTCCGGCCGGGTGAGGGTCTGCTTTGTCGATCGGCGACCCGGTCGCGGCGGGGCGGCACCTCCTCCGCTCGCTGCGGGGGCGAGAAATGTCCGAGATACGGCCCCCCACTTTACGCTCGCTGCGCAGCCGCGACCCCGTATCGATCGATGGATGCTCCATTCACGAGCGTCCGCGCAGGCCCGTGACCGCTTCGAGCTCGCCGGGATCGGCGACGAGCAGGTGACAGCGCGGGCACTGCTCGAGCACGACCCACTTGGTGCCCCAGCCCAGCGTGACCTCGTCGAGGCTTCCGAAGCAGCCCGGTGTCGCGCACGGCATGCGCGTGGGCTTGCGGTCGCGCTCGGTCGCGTCGCCTCCGAGCTCGGGATCGGCGAGGAAGCGCGCCGCCTCGTTCGAGTCGAGCACGACCACGCCGCAGTTCGTGCAGCGCGTGACCTCCACGTGCGCCGCGCGGAACGGGCCGGCGCCGCGCACGAGGCGGCCCTCGTCGAGCGGGCTCCGGCAGCGCGGGCACTCAGCCACGGCCGACGCGTCCGCTCGCGACACCCTCGCGCAGGCGCGCCATCTCGGCGGTCTCGGCGAGCACGATCAGCGTGCAGCCCGTCTCCAGCACGAACTCCGGCTGCGGGTTGTACTCGTAGCGGCCATCGGCGAGACGCACCGCGATGACGAGCACCTTCGACTCGCGGCGGATGTTCGTGTCCTTGAGCGCCGTGCCTGCGAGCGAGCTCGAGGCGGGGATCGAGACCTCCTCGATCCGCAGGTTCTTCTTCGGATCGCGCAGCATCAGATCGATGAACTCGACGACCGTGGGGCGGATCGCTTCCGAGGCGAGGCGCAGGCCGCCGATCTGCGTCGGCGAGACGACCGCCTTGGCGCCGGCGCGCATCATCTTCGCGCGCGATGCGACGTCGGTGGCCTTGGCGACGATGCGCGCCTGCGGGTTGAGCGCCGAGGCGGTGATCGTGACGAAGAGGTTGTCCTTGTCCTCCGAGAGCGCGGCGACGACGCCCTGCGCGTGCTCGATGCCGGCCTCCTGCAGCGTGTGATCATCGGCCGCATCGCCGACCACGTAGGGAAACTTGTCGGGCCCGAAGCGATCGGCGAGCTCGAGCAGGCGCTGCTCGTTGACGTCGATCACGCAGAACGGGATGTGCGAGTGCACGAGCTCTTCGATGACGTGGATCCCGGTCGTGCCCGCTCCGCAGATGATGATGTGGTTGTGCAGCTTGCCGAGCACCTGCTTCATGCGGTTTCTCCGGAGCGCTCCGCCGAGGTCGCCCTCGACGATGAACGCGGTGATCGTAGAGACGAAGTAGACGAGCGTGCCGGACCCGAGGACGATGAGCCCCACGGTCCACACGCGGGCGTAGTCGTGGTCCTCGAAGTGCGACAGCGTGTGCGAGTAACCGACCGTCGAGAGCGTGATGATGGTGAAGTAGATGCAGTCCGCGAACGACCAATCGCCCTCGCCGATGACCTCGAAGCCGCCCGCGCCCACGAAGATCACGGCGAGCAGCCAGAGCGTGGCGAGCACCAAGCGGTTGCGCAGTAGGCTCTGTTGCTCTCGGACTCGCTCGCGCGGCACGTCGGGAGTGTCGGTGGCGGCGTGAGCGAGAGCAAGACCGAGAGCGCCCGCGGCGCGCTGCTGCTGACCCTGGCGAAGGCGTTCTTCGTCGTGGGCGGCCTCGCCGTGCAGCTGGGGCTGCCTCGCCTGCTGCGCACGCCGGAGGCGTATGGGCTGTATTCGTCCGCGGCGGCGCTGCTCGCGATCTTCACGAACACGCTCACGCAGGCGTGTGTGCAGACGACGAGCAAGCACGCGAGCGAGGGCGATCCGGCGACGAGCCTGCGCGTGTCGCTCGGGCTCGCGGTCGCGATCGGCGGAACGGTCTCGCTCGCGCTCTTCGCGCTGGCCGAGCCGATCGGCACGCTCGTGCTGCACGATCCGCTGGTCACGCCGCTCTTCCGCGTGCTCGCGATCCTGCCCGTCGCGTACGCGATCTATTCGACGGCGATCGGGCACCTGAACGGCCAGCACGCCTTCGGTCGGCAGGCGCGGCTCGATGCGAGCTTCACGACGGTGCGCACCGTCGGTCTGCTCGGCGGCGGCGCGCTCGCGATCGGTGCGCTCGGTGCGGCGATCGGCTTCGCGTCGGCCTCGCTCGTCATGGCGTGCGTCGGCCTGATGTTCGTCGGCTTCGGGCGCGGCGGAAGTGCCATCTCTCGCGGCGCGTGGATCACCTTCTTCGTCGCGATCGCGATGCATCAGCTCGCGCTCAATGGCCTGTTGCAGCTCGACGTCGAGATCTTGAAGTCGCGCGTCGCCTCGCTCGCGATGGAGAGCGGCGCGCTCGCGGTCGATGCAGCCAGCCGCGCGAGCACGGAAGCAGGGCTCTATCGCGCGGCGCAGTCGGTCGCGTTCGTGCCCTACCAGCTCATCCTCGCCGTCACGCTCGTGCTCTTTCCGACGGTCGCGCGCGCGCGCTCGCTCGGTGACGAAGAGGGCGCGCGCCGCGCGGTGAACGGGGCGCTGCGCTTCGCGACGATCGCGCTCGCGCTCACGGCGGCGCCGATCGCGGGCGGTGGCGATGCGGCCATCCGCGTGCTGCTCGACGCGCGCTACGCGCCCGGCGGCGATGCGCTCGCGATCCTCGCGCTCGGACAGATCGCGTTCACGCTCTTCGTCGTGGGCTCGACCGCGATCTCGGGCGACGGATCGCCATTCGTGGTCGCGCTCTCCGCGGCGATCGGGCTCGTCGTCGTCGTCGTCGTCGCCGTCGTGGGGATCGACGCGGCCGGTGTCGATGGGCCCGTGCGCGTCGCGGCGGCGATCGGCGCGGCGTCGGGATGCGTCGTCGCGCTCGCGCTCGTGCTCGCGCTGGTCGTGCGCCGCTTCGGTGCGACCGCTTCGCCGTGGCTCACGTACCTGCGCGCGGCGATCGCGGGCGCGGCAGGGTTTTCCGTCGCGCACTTCGCACCGCACGCCGGCCGGATCGACTCGTTGCTCGCGCTGGTGCTCGGTGCGATCGCTTCGCTCGTCGTGCTCGCGATCAGCCGCGAGCTCGGCGCCGCGGACGTGGCGCTGGTACGGCGACTTCTTCGTCGCGCATGAAGCGTCCACTCGTGCCGCCGTGCTTCTCGAGCAGGCGCACGGTCTCGATGGTCATGCCGCGGTCGAGCGCCTTGAGCATGTCGTAGAGCGTGAGCGCCGCGACGCTCGCTGCGGTGAGCGCCTCCATCTCGACGCCGGTCTGCGCGTGCGTGCGCGCATGGGCCACGACGCGGACCGTGTCCGTGGTGCCGAGCTCGACGTCGACCCAGACGGCGTCGAGCGGGATCGCGTGGCAGAGCGGGATGAGGTCGGACGTGCGCTTGGCGCCCGCGATGCCCGCGATGCGCGCAGCAGCGATGACGTCGCCCTTCGGCGCGCGATCGTTCGCGAGGGTCTTCAGCGTCGCGGGCTTCATGCGGACGATCGCTTCGGCGATCGCCTCGCGCAGCGTGACGTCCTTGTCGCCGACGTCGACCATGCGCGCCGCGCCGCGCGCGTCGAGATGGGTGAGCTTTTTCTTTCGGGGCATCACGGCGAGCCTGGATCGAAAGAGAGGGAGAGGGCAGGGGCGAGAGGCGAGGGCGAGGGCGCGGGCGAGGGATCAGAGCTCCTTGCTCGCATCGGCGTATTGGCTCTGCTCGGGCAATCTCATCTTGCCCGCGGGCTTGGCGCGTTCAACCCCGCC
>CAYSCF010000259.1:0-9932 GCA_964429305.1 uncultured Sandaracinaceae bacterium
CCGTCACGCCGAGCGCGAGCGCGCGCTCCTTGCTGAGCTTGCCGATGCCCTGCATGCGGTCGAGGAAGATGCGGTTCTTCAGGAGCAGCGATTCCGTCTCCGCCAGCACCTCGTGCACCTGCGGAATGATCGCGCGGACGGCGTCCTTGAGGTGCGGCGTGGGCGGCTTGGCCATCCCACCGATGCGACCGAACGAGTGCGTCAGGCGCGCGCCGGTCTCCTGCTCGAGGATGTCCCAGACCCAGTCACGAACCTTCACGCACCAGAGGAACGGCGTGAACGCGCCGAGCTCCATCGCGCCGGCGCTGTTGCACGTGAGGTGATCGCTGATGCGCGCGAGCTCGCCGAGCACCATGCGGTACCACTGGCCACGCTCGGGCACCACGATGCCGCAGAGCTTCTCGACCGCGAGCGAGAAGCCCACGTTGTTGAGCATCGGCGAGACGTAGTTGAGGCGATCCACGTACGGGAACACCTGCCCCCACGTGCCGCGCTCGCAGCTCTTCTCGAAGCCGCGGTGCAGATACCCGGGCTGCACGTCGACCTCGTTGACGGTCTCGCCGTCGAGCTCGAGCACCATGCGGATGGTGCCGTGCATCGCGGGATGCGACGGGCCCATGTTGAGACGCATCGGCTCGGCGGGAAGCTCGAGCGCGCCGCCGTCTTCAGCCAAGTCTTCGTAATTCGGTTCCATGGCTCCTACTCCTCCGGATCCGCGTAAGCGGTACCCGGGGGTCCGGGGGGTCCAGAACCCCCCGGGGGGGACACAGCGACGTACTCGTGGCCCTTGCTCAGCGTCGGGCGCTGATGCTCTTGCAGGCCGATGGCGGGCGAGACCTGGAGGTCTCGTCCGTGGGCGCGCTCTTGCCAGTCGACGCGCGTCCAGGGCTGACCTTCGGTGTGATCGAAGGGCGCGAACTTCGTGGTCCCGACGTCGCGGTACTCCACGAGCGGCTGCGTCTGCGCGATGTCGTAGTCCTTGCGCAGCGGATGCCCCTCGAACTCGGGGTACATCAGGATGCGGCGCAGATCGGGGTGCCCCTCGATCTCGATGCCGAACATGTCGAACATCTCGCGCTCGGGCCAGTTCACGCCCTCCCAGATGTCGATCAGCGTCGGGAGCTTCTCGCCCTCGGCGAGGCGCGTCTTGAGACGGATGCGGTGCTTCTTCGTCTGCGAGCGCGCCATGAAGATCACGTCGAAGCGCTGGGCACGCTCCGGGTAATCGACCGCCGTGATGTCGACGGGCATGTCCATCGCGCACTCGGCGTCGTCGCGCAGGAACTTCGCGATCACGGCCCAGTCGGCGCGAGCCACGATCGCCGTGTCGTCGCCACGGAAGTCGCTCGTCTCGAGGACGCCTCTCCCGGGACCCAGCGCGCCGAACTGCGACTTGAGGCGCTCGACGACCTTCTTACTCATGATCCTTCGCCTTCACGACGGCGGTGGTCTCCACCTTGCGGTCGCCGGTGCCGAGCAGGTCGTCCATCGTCACGGTGCCCTGGCCGAGGTGCGCGCGCTGCTCGCGGATGCGCTCCTGACCGAAGTACACGGGCGAGCCCTTCTTGCGCAGCTGCGTCATCGCCGGGATCTCGCGCGGCGGGACCACGAGCGGCTCGCGGTTGTTGTTGCCGATCTTCTCCATGAGGAGATTGAGACCGTCGATGACGGCCTCGGGACGCGGTGGGCAGCCCGGGACGTACACGTCGACGGGGATCACGCGATCGATGCCGGGGATCGTCGCGTAGTTGTCGTAGAAGCCGCCGCAGCTCGCGCACGTGCCGAACGCCAGGACGTACTTCGGATCGCCCATCTGCTCGTAGATGCGCTTGAGCGCCGGAGCCTGCCGTTGCGAAACGGTGCCGACGACCCAGAGCAGATCGGCCTGACGCGGCGAGAAGCGCGGCGCCTCGGCGCCGAAGCGCGCCAGACCGTCGTAGCGCGGCCCGTTGAGCGACATGAACTCCATGCCGCAGCACGCCGTGACGAACGGGTACTGGAAGAGCGAGTACTTGCGCGCCCAGGCGACGAGATCTTCGAGACGCGTGGTGACGAAGCCGGCGTCGCCGCCGCCCATTTCCACTTTGCTGTGTCCGTCAGCCATTTTCTACTTCTCCCACTCGAGGGCGCCCTTCTTCCAGGCGTAGAGCAGCGTCGCTCCGAGCACCGTCAGGAAGAGCAGCATCTCGATCAGGCCGAACCATCCGAGCTGTCGGAACTGGGCGGCCCACGGATAGAGGAACACTGCCTCGATGTCGAAGACGACGAAGAGGATCGCGGTCAGGTAGAACTTGACGCTCAGCTTCACGTGCTTGGCGCCGGTCGACTCCGATCCCGACTCGTACGGGATCAGGAACTCGGGATTCGGCGGGTCCTTCGGGCCGAGCGAGCTCGCCAGCACGTAGAGGAGCACGGGGATCGCGATCGCGATCGCGAGCATCAGAAAGACGGGGAGATAGGCCTCGAACATGGCTCTCCTAGCGGGTCCTCGGGCGGCCTCGCACATCCGTCCGATGCACGAAAACCACAGGAAATACCGAGGCGCACACCCCTTCCGGGGCGCACGAGCAGGGCCTTTCTACGCGTGCCGATGGGGGGTGTCAACGCTGCCGCCGCCCCCTTAGAGTGGCGTCCATGGATCCGATGCTCCTGGTGGGGGTCAGCCTCGGCGCCGTCGGCGGCGGCGCCTTCTTCGCGTGGTATTTCGGCCGCGAGCGGCGCACCCGCTCGGCGCTGGTCGCCGCCCCCATCGTGAAGGTGGGGGACGTGCGGCAGGGAGACGAGGTACGCATCACCGGCAAGCTGAAGCACGGGCCGATGACGCTCGATGCGCCCTTCAGCCACCGCCAGTGCTCGCACTACGACGCCGTGCTCGAGGAGCGCTACCTCGAGGAAGGGAAAGAGGCGTGGAGCACCGTCGCGCACGAGACGGGCGCGCGACCCTTCTTCGTTGCCGACGAGACGGGCGAGGTCCAGGTCGACACGACGCGCTTCGAGGCGGTCGTCGTGCGCGATCACCACAAGCATCGCGGCGATCTCGATCGCGACAAGGCGCTCGCGTTCCTCGCCAAGCACGGCCACGCGCCCGAGCTGCCGGCCGACCGCGTGCTCCGCTACCGCGAGGGCGTGCTCGAAGCAGGAGAGACGGTGACGATCCTCGGGATCGCACGCTTCGAGACGCACGACGGAAAGAAGATCCTCGTGATCGGCTCGCCCGACGGCCGCGCCGTTCGCGCGAGCGACGATCCCGATCTGGTTGGCTGACGCACCGTCCGCGAAACGCTCGCGCGGCCCGGTCCGACGTGCCACGGTCCGCGCCGTGCGGCGTCTCGGACTCCTTCTTCTCTGCACTTCGGTGCTCGGCTCCGCGGGCTGCTACTTCACGCGCTCGCCCAGCCGTCCGCTTCCGGCGCTCGAGTTCCGCCAGAGCTCGGCCTCGCGCATGCAGTGTCTGGTCGTGTTCGTCCCGGGCTTCCTCGACGGCCCCGACACGTTCATGGACAACGGCTTTCCGAGCGACGTGATCACGCGCGGCGCGCCGTGCGACTCGGTCGCGATCGATCTGCACTATCGCTACTACTGGTCGTCGCCCTCGTCGGGCGAAGGCGTCGCGAGCGTCGTGTTCGACGACGTGCTCGAGCCCGCTGCGGCGCGCGGCTACCAAGAGATCTGGCTCGTCGGGATCTCGATGGGCGGCCTCGGCGCGCTGCTCACCGCCGAGCGACATCCCGAGCTCGTGAGCGGGATCATCTTGCTCGCGCCCTTCGTCGGCGACGATGCGATCGTGCGCGAGATCGAAGCGGCCGGCGGGGCAGAAGCGTGGCACCCGCCGAGCGGCCTCGAGCACACGCCGTGGACGCAGGACAACTACACGGCGCACTTGTGGTCGTGGCTGCGCGGCTATGCGACCGATGCCGACGCGATGCCGCCGCTCTACATCGGCTGGGGCGACGACGATCGGCTCGGCGCGGCCGATCGTCTGCTCGCCGCGATGCAGCCGAGCGATCACGTCGTGACCATCGCAGGCACGCACAACTGGCAGACGTGGCGCCCGCTCTTCGACACGTTCCTCGATCGCGCACGCCCCGGGCGTTGATCATTCCGGCGGCGCGTTCGGTGAGGACGGGCTCGCGCGGCTCTCACGAGCAAGCAGGCACGGGGCAGTAGCCGTAGGTGCTCGTTCCGTCCGTGAACGTCGGCGTGGAGCTCTCGCATGGGGAGCCGTCGTCGCAGTTCGTGCCCATCACGCACTGCACGGCGCACGCGGTCACGGCGTCGTGGCGGCACGAGAGGCCGGCCACGCACTCGTACGCGCCGTTGTTGCAGGCGCATCCGAGCGCGCTGGTACCCGCCAAGCGGCAATAGGAGATGACGACCGTCGCTCCCGTGACGTCCGTCGTCGTGTCCGTGCTGCACGTGGTGCCCATCGGGCATCCGTCGCCCGTCACCGGATTGCAGACGGTCGTGCACGCGCCGACGAGGCCGCCATCCTCGGGCTCGCCGGAGTCGGTGCAGCCGGAGTGCGGCGGGCACTGCGCGCTCGACGTACATCGCTGTCGACACAGCGGCACGGCCTCCGTGTCGAGCAACGGCTGCAGGCCGCACACTTGACCGCTGGGACAGTCGACCGCGTGCGTGCAGAAGATCGTCCCTGCGTCGTGCCTGCCGCCCGCATCGTGGCTCGCGCCTGCGTCGCTGCCATCGCCGGCATCCCGCTCGGGCCCGCGCACGCAGCTGCCGGTCGCGCACTGACCGTCGAGCGGACAGTCGCCATCGCCGGAGCACGGCTGCACGCACGTCCCTGCGACGCACATCAGCCCGGCGCCACAGATGGAGGTGCACGCGTCCGAGTCGAGCGAGCACGACCCCTGCCCGCCCGCATCGAGCAGACAGAGCCTTCCCGCGCCGCAGTCGCGGTTCTGGGCGCACTCCACGCGGCAGCGCCCGAACCCGCAGACGAGCGGCGAGGCGCAGTCACTCGCGCGCGAGCAGGCCGCACCGGTCGCCGTAGTCGCCTGACAAGCGGCGAGCACGAGCGCGGACGAGGCGAGCGCCGAGACGAAGCTGCGCGTCGAGCGCTCGATGATCATCCCACCCGTGAGTCCCACGTGCAGAGCATGCCGAGATCCGAAACGGACGTCACGCGCGGCACGGAGCGCGCGTCACGGAGCGCTCTTGCGCATGACGCGCTTCGTCTTCGCCTTCTCGTCCCTCGTCTCGGTCTCGAACTTCTCCTTGCCCGCGAGGTACGCCTTCTTCGCGTGCTCCCAGTTCGCGCGCTCGTGATCGACGTGGCTGAGGCTGCGCGCGCTCTTCGGCGGGTCGGCGCTCTTCACGCGAACGATGCGAACGCCGACCTCGTCGCCGATCGCGAGTGCGCGCACCGGACCTCGCGTCCATCGGAGGTGGCGACTGCCGCCCTTCTCGGGGCTCGCGAGGCCGCCGACGTGGAGGAAGAGCTCGACGCCTCGCGCGCCGCGGCTCGAGCTGCGTGAGCTCTTGCCGAGCTTGCCGAACGCGTTCACGAACGCGCTCAGCGACGAGAGGCTCTCTGCGCCCGCGAGCGCGACCTTCTTGCCGTTCACCTTCACTTCGAGCGCGATCATCGAAACCTCCGGCGTCGTCCCATCGGGCCTAGTCGGCGAGGCGAACGCATTTCGTCTTCGACGTCGGGCGCGTCATCGACTCCCGACTCGGTCTGGAGTCTGGACCGGTCGGGACTGCTGGAACCGGAGCCAGTTGGCGGGCGGCATCGGATCCAATCGCCGACCCGAACCGGTTTCAGATCCGGCATCGGAGCCGATGGTCGAGGCCCGAATCGCTCGGGGAATCGCGGCGAAGCACTCCCGCGCCGCGATCCGCATCGAACGCAGCTCGGAAAAAAGCGCCGCCGTTCCGAGGAATTGCGATCGATGCGTCGATTTTCTCGTCCGGGGAGGCAACGACCGAAATGAGCGACCGATGACGTGGGCAGAAGGGCGGCAGTCGCCCGGTCCTCCACTCCCTGCTCACGAGGTTGTCATGTCCATCATCCAGTTCACCGCGATCCTTGCCTCTTTCACCGGCCGCGTCCGTATCCCAGCGTCGAAGGCGGGCGCGCTCGGCCCGCTGCTCGAGAAGTCGGCACCGCCCGACCTCACGACGGTGCAGCGCAGGAGGCTCGATGCCGTCCAGCGCGAGGGCGAGAACGTCGAGGAGGTCTTCGGACGCCGCGACGACTGGGGCGGCGCGAACTTGCAGCCGCTGCGTCAGGGTCTCGCCAGCGCGTTCGGTGCGACCGACATGGCGCTGGAAGCGGCATCGATGGTGCCGGCGAGCGTGAGCAACAAGGCGGCGCGCGCGATCAAGCTCCGCGCGAAGCTGCTCCCCGACGGCCGCGAGTTCACGAAGCAGGGCGCGATCCCCGCCACGCTCTATGCGCGACGCGTGCTGGCGCGAATCGAGAAGCGCAAGCTCGCCGCGGAGCTGAAGGCGCTGATCGGGCCCGAGTACTTGAAGGGCATGCAGCGCGCGACGGACGACCTGGCCGAGGCGGTGGGTCTCGGCGAGTCGCCGCGGCAGACCGCGAGCGCGAACGAGCTGACCGACGCGATGGCGAAGTTCACGAAGGCCCTTCAGCTCTACACGCGCGCGCTCGCGGCGGATGTCGACGACGACGACGAGGCGTCACGCCAGCGATTCCTCTCGGCGGTCGCGCCGATCGACGAGATCCGAGTCGCGTACTCGACCGAGGACGCTTCGACCGAGGCTCCGTCCACCGCGCCGGCTCTTCCGGCGAACGCCACCAAGCCGACCGGTGGTCAGAACGGAGGCACGAGCGGAGCCTGAGCATTGCCGCTTCGAAAATCAGAGAGAGCCCGCGGCCCGCAAAGGGCACCGCGGGCTCTTTCGTTCGCGCCTCTCGCTCGCGCCTCTCTCGCCTCTCGCCTCTCGCTCTCACTCGTCTTCGTCGTCCACTTGGTCGTCTTCGTCCTCGCCTTCGTCCTGCTCGACGCTCTCGCGCGCGGCTGCGCGGAGCTCGAGCTCCATCGCGCGCCAGTCTTCGGAGGACACGTTCGAGAAGCGGGTGGCGAGCACGACGGGCGCGCCGGCGACGTAGAGGTCTTCGCCGGTCACGACCAGATCCGAGAGGCGCTCGAACGGATACCGACGGACCGGCCCGCCGAGCATGTTCTGGACGATGACCTCGTGCGGCATCACGACCAGCGCGCGCTGGCTCAGCGTGCCGACGCCGCCGATCGTGAGCACGACGCCGACGATCACCCACAGGATGTCGAGCACGCTCCACGAGCCGTAGAGCGTTCCGGCGGCGATCAGCGCGATGCCCGCGACGATCCTCGGAAGGCTCGCGAAGAGGCTGAAGCGGACGCTCGCCACGGGTTGCTCGGGTCTCGCCACGCGCGCGAGGATACTGCGTCAGATCGTGTGTGCACGTGGCGCCGCGGTGAGACGGTTCGTGCGCTCTCCCAGCCGAGCGGTACGCGATTCCTGCGCGGATTGGCGGGCACGGCCGTTGCGGACGAGCAGGGCATGACCAAGAAGCAGAATCGCGCACACGCGGCCGCGAGTGGCCGCGACGCATCGAGCCCGGACGCGCCGAAGGGCGACACCCTCGATCGGGACGTCGTCGCCGAGAGGGGCCCGACGGGCATGGCCAAGTCGTCCCCGCGCGGCGACTACGGCGTGAAGGACCAGCCACACGGCGCCGCGACGCGCGCTGCGGAGGCTGACTCGGAGCGCGACGACGAGGCGGCTCCGGACGGCGCGGTCGTGCCCACGCCAGGCCCCGGCCCGCTGGACGCAGGCAAGGGAGCGGCGACGGTTCAGCAGCTTCGAGACCACGACCTGCTCGAATGACGACGTCGATTCGGAACGCGCATTGTGCCCCAGGCGCGATGGGCCCATGGTGGTCACCAGTCGTAGCGCCACGTGTGCGACCCGTCTCCGAGGAGGAGCACGTGCGTGACCCCATTTGCGTTCCGTCGGATCCGCTGCCGGATCTGTACCGGCAGCTCGTCGAGACCGCGCCCGATGCGATGGTCGTCGTCGATGCGAAGGGCATCATCACGATCGTCAACGCGCAGACCGAGCATCTGTTCGGCTACGCGCGCGCCGAGCTCCTCGGACGACCCATCGACCTCTTGATCCCCGAGCGCTTTCGGCCCGGACACGGGACGAACGTGGCGCGCTTCGTCGCCAGCGGTGCGACGCGGGCGATGGGAGCGGGGCTCGAGCTCTCGGGGCGCCGCAAGGACGGCACCGAGCTGGGCATCGAAGTCAGCCTCGCTGCGCTGCACACCGATCGAGGCGTGCTCGTCTCGGCGGCGATCCGCGACGTCAGCGAGCGAGCCGCCACCGACGCGCGGGCGCGGCTCGTCAGCGAGCGCCTCGCGAGCGCCGTCGAGAGCATCCAGGACGCGTTCGCGCTCTTCGATCGCGAGGACCGCCTCGTCTCGTGCAACAGCGCCTACCGTCGGCTCGTCTCGGGAGGGCTGGCCGGCAGCGTCACGGGCGAGAGCTACGAGCGCCTGCTCGATGCATGGCTGGACGATGTCGCCTTCTCGAGCGACGCGGAGCGCGCGCAGTTCCGCGCCGAGCGACTGGGGCGCCACCGCCAGGACCCGACCACGACGTTCGATCTGAAGATGCGCGACGGGCGCCACCTGCGGGTGATCGATCGGCGGACGACCGAGGGCGGTACGGTCAAGACGGTCTGGGATCTGACCGACGACGTGCGCCTCGCCGAAGAGCTGAATCAGGTGCGCGTGGCGGCGGACGCCGCGAGCCGGGCCAAGAGCGAGTTCTTGTCGTCGATGAGCCACGAGCTGCGCACGCCCATGAACGCGATCCTGGGCTTCGCGCAGCTGCTGCGGCGCGACGCCCGTGATCCGCTCTCCGAGCGCAACAAGAAGTTCGTCGACCACATCCTACGAGGCGGCCAGCATCTGCTGCGTCTCATCGACGACATCTTGGACCTCTCGCACATCGAGGCGGGCGGCGTGTCGGTGTCGATCGAGCCGATCGACGTTGTCGCCGTCCTGGAAGAGGTGAAGGCGACGCTGGCGACGCTGGCAACCGCGCAGGGGATCCGCATGGACGGCGATCTCTTGCCCGCGAGCCCACCTGTCGTGGCCGCGGACCGAACGCGGTTCATGCAGATCCTCACGAACTTCGGCGCGAACGCCATCAAGTACAACCGGGCCGAGGGCAGCGTGCGCTTCGTCGTGTCCTCGCCGAGCCCCGGGCGTGTACGCGTCACGGTGAAGGATACGGGCGGAGGCATCCCGTACGACAAGCAAGGCAGGCTCTTCCAGCCGTTCCAGCGCGCGGGTCAGGAGACCGGGCCGATCCAGGGCACCGGCATCGGTCTGGTCGTCACGAAGCGGCTCGCGGAGCTGATGGACGGCGCCGTGGGATTCGAGAGCACGCCGGGCCGAGGCTCCGAGTTCTGGGTGGAGCTGCCGACCCATCAGGTACGCAGCTCGTCGAAGCCGCCCGCGCAGCTCGAATCGAGCGACACGCGCTCACGGGCCGGCATCCGGCGCCGCGTGCTCTACGTCGAGGACAACGCGGCGAACGTCGACTTCATGGTCGAGCTGCTCCGGACGGTGGGTGGCGTCGATCTGCTGGTGGCTCCGAGCGCCGAGCTCGGCATTCCGCTGATCCGCGACCAGCAGCCGGACGTCGTCATCATGGACATCCACCTGCCCGGCATGAGTGGGCTCGACGCGCTGCGGATCCTCCGCGCGGACGACGCGACGCGTGGGATCCCGATCCTGGCGATGACCGCCGCCGCGTACGCGCGAGACGTCGAGATCGGCATGGACGCGGGCTTCGACCGATACCTCACCAAGCCGGTCAAGGTCGACGAGCTCGTCGCCGCGCTCGACGCGCTCTTCCTCGCCGACGCCTGACCCGATCAGCACCGCGCG
>CAYSCF010000260.1:0-9924 GCA_964429305.1 uncultured Sandaracinaceae bacterium
CCCACCACAGCTCGACGGAAACAGTTGCAACGGCTCGCCGCCGATCGTAGAAGTGGGCACTTGTTTCGCGGGTCGGCCGGGGAAGGCTGAAATCGCGAATCTGCCTACAGGGAAGCGCGAAACGCGATGAAGATCACCAAGGTCGAGATCTGCGGCTTCAAGTCGTTCGTGGACCGCACCGTCGTCCACATCGACCACGACGTCACGGCGATCGTCGGTCCGAACGGTTGCGGCAAGTCGAACATCGTCGACGCCATCCGCTGGACGATGGGCGAGCAGTCGGCCCGCAACCTGCGCGGCAAGTCGATGGACGACGTCATCTTCAACGGCAGCGAGGGGCGCGGGCCCCACGGCTTCGCCGAGGTGACGGTCACGTTCGACAACCAGGACGGTCTCGCGCCGCCCGAGTACAAAGACTACGCCGAGATCGCGGTCACGCGCCGCCTCGATCGCCAGGGCAACAGCGACTACTTCATCAACAAGACCGCCGTTCGCCTCCTCGACATCACGACGCTCTTCCTCGGCACCGGCGTCGGCGCGAAGGCCTACTCCATCATCGAGCAGGGCCGCATCGGCTACATCGTCTCGGCCAAGCCCGAGGACCGCCGTCACCTCATCGAGGAAGCAGCCGGCATCACGAAGTTCAAGGCGCGCAAGAAGGCCGCCGAGCGGAAGATGGAGCAGACGCGGGCGAACCTGCTGCGCATCGGCGACATCGTGGCCGAGATCGACAAGAGCCTCGCGTCGTTGCGTCGTCAGGCGCAGAAGGCCGAGCGCTACAAGGCGTACCGCACCGAGATCCGCGATCTCGAGCTGCACGTCGCATCGCACCGCTATCTCGAGCTCGTGGTCACGCGCCGCGTGATCGACGAGGAGCTCAGCACGGGGAGCGGCACGCTCGATGGCCGACGTCTCGCGCTGCGCGTGCGCGAGGCCGAGCTCGAGACCGAGCGGCTCGCGCTGCGTCACGCCGAGACGAACGTCGAGCGCGCGCAGACCGAAGCGCACCAGCTCGACAACGAGGTCAAGACGCTCGAGGGTCGCATCGCGCAGTCGCAGGAGCGCCTCGCGGGCCTTCGCGAGAGCGAACGGCTGAGCGAGCGCGAGATCGGCGCGCTGTCCGAGCGTCGTGCAGCGCTCGCGGCCGAGCGCGACGTGCTGCTCTCGACGCTCGCCGAGCTCGAGGCCGTCGAGAAGAGCGAGCAGGCCGAGCTCGAGCGCGAAGCGGCGCTCCTCGAAGAGCGCAAGTCGCTCGCGACGGAGGCGGAAGGCGCGGTGCATCAGGCGCGTGCCCGCATGAACGAGGCCGAGCAGCGCATCGCGCGTGCGGACGCCGTGCTCAAGGGCTTCGAGCGTCGCCGCGAGGACGCGCGCACGCGTCTCGAGAAGATGCGCGCCGAGCGCGAGCACCTCGATCACCATGCGATCGAGCTCGACGGCCAGCAGAAGGACCTCGAGGCGCAGATCGAGGCGCTGCGCGGCGGCAAGGAGACGACGGCGGAGCGCAAGCGCGAGCTCGAGGAAGAGCTGCGGCTCCTTCGCTCGCAGATCCAGGAGAGCGAGCGCACGGTCGACCGCCTGCGTGGCGAGCTCGCCGAGAAGCGCTCGCGTCTGCGCTCGCTCGAAGAGATCCAGCGCCGCTTCGAGGGCGTCGGTGCCGGTGTTCGCTCGATCATGACCAAGCTCGGCGCGACCGAGGAAGAGCGCGCACAGAAGGGCGTGCTCGGCCTCGTCGCCGATCGCATCGAGTGCCCCGAGCCGCTGACGAACGCGCTCGCCGGCGCGCTCGGAGATCGCTTGCAGCACGTGGTCGTGCGCGACCTCGATGCCGGCTTCGAAGTGCTTTCGTTCCTCGAGTCGGGCGACCGCGGTCGCGCGACCGTGGTGCCGGAGCGTCCGCGTCGCGTCGTCGGCCCGCTCCCCGTGCTCGAGGGCGAGGACGGCGTGATCGGCTGGATGGCCGACCTCGTTTCCGCTCCTGGAGTGGGCGGCGATGCATCGAGCGAGTGGCTCGTGCGCTCGCTTCTGTCCGACGTGCTCGTCGTCCGCGACCTCGCAGTGGCACGCCGTCTCTTCGATCGCGGGATCGCCGCGACGCTCGTCACGGAGCGCGGCGAGACGCTCGGCCACGGCGGCTCGCTCACGGGCGGTCGCGGCGAGCAGGCCTCGGCGCACATGATCTCGGTGAAGCGCGAGATGCGCGACCTGCACAGCGTCGTGTCGCGTCTCGACTCCGAGCTCGGCGCGGCGGTCACGCACCACGGTGAGCTGCGCAACGGCATCAGCACCCGCCAGGCCGCGCTCGACTCGGCACGCACCGAGGCGCACGACGCCGAGATCGCGATCGTCAAGGCCGACAAGGATCACAAGCGCGCGATCGACGACCTCGTTCGCACGCGCGAGCGCATCGAGAAGCTCGCGGGCGAGATCGGCGAGATCGAGTACGCGCTGACCGAAGCGGCCGGCGAAGAGATGGAGTCGCAGAACGAGATCGAGAACGCGACGCGCGCGCAGATCGAAGCGAAGACGGCGCTCGAGCTCGCGAGCGAGGTGTTCACGGAGCGCAAGGTGCTCGTCGATGCGCAGAGCTCGAAGGTCACCGAGGTCCGCGTCCGCGCGGCCGAGGCCCGTCAGCGCGCGGAAGGCGACCGTCAGGCGCTCGATCGTCTCGATCGCTCGATCGCGGAGCTGGGTGAGCGCGAGCAGCGCCTGCGCGGCGACCTCGAGCGCGGTGCGCGCCAGCAGGGCGAGACGATCGGCATGCTCGCGGCGTTCCGCGAGACGCTCTCGACGTCGGTCGGCGACGCGATGCGCTCGCACGACGCGCTCGGCAAGTTCCGCGACGAGTACGAGACGGCGCGCGCGCGGCTCGGCGAGCGCGAAGGCGACCTCCGCGGGCTGCGTCACGACATCGACGTCGGCCAGCGCCGCGTCGCGGATCTCACGGTCGAGCTGCGCGAGCTGGATCTCGAGCTCGCGCACCTGCTCCAGAGCATCGAAGAGCGCCACCGCGTGGATGTGCGCAAGGTGCTCGGCGACTTCCACATGCGCGACCTGCCCGACGAGGCGACGCGCGAGCGCATCGAAGAGCTCTCGAGGCTCGTCGAGCGCATGGGCGAGATCAACCTGACGGCGATCGAAGAGCACGCCGAGCAGGAGAAGCGCCACACGTACCTCAGTGGCCAGCAGAAGGATCTCGAGGACGCGCTGATCCAGCTCGATCGCGCCATCAAGGCGATGAACAAAGAGAGCAAGCGCATGTTCAAGGACACGTTCGAGGACGTGAACGCGCGCTTCAAGCAGGTCTTCCCGCGCCTCTTCGGCGGCGGCCGCGCGGAGCTGCTCCTGACGAACCCCGAGGACTTGCTCGAGACCGGCGTCGAGATCGTCGCGCAGCCGCCCGGCAAGAAGCTCGGCGCGATCGAGCTCATGAGCGGTGGAGAGAAGGCGCTCACGGCCGTCTCGCTCATCTTCTCGATGTTCCAGCACCGCCCGAGCCCGTTCTGCTTGCTCGACGAGGTCGACGCGCCGCTCGACGAGGCGAACATCGGTCGCTTCTGCGAGGCGATTCGCTCGATGACGAAGCACTCGCAGTTCATCGTCATCACGCACAGCAAGCGCACGATGCTCATGGCCGACGTGCTCTACGGCGTCACCATGGAGACGCCCGGCGTGTCCAAGCTCGTGTCGGTCGAGCTCAAGAAGACCGAGAAGAAGCAGCAGCGCACGCCCGAGACCGCCGAAGCGGTCGCCTGACATCGCCGCTCGTTCGCGAGGCGCGAAGCGACGAGTCGGAGGGCGCTCAGCCCCTCTTCAAAGACACAGCGGGCCCGGCGTCGACGTGATGTGGAAGTCGACGTCGTCGACCCATGCGCGATCGGAGCCGACCGAGATCGAGACGTCCTTCGTGTACCGCCACTCGACCGTGTGCGAGCCCGCCGTCAGCGGATAGCTGGCCATCGTCCACGCCACCGTGCCGGACCACTCGGCCTGCATCGTCCCGTCGATGAAGACCTGGAGGTAGTCGTAGTTCATCTCGCTCGACACGCGATACCAGAACGTCAAGGTCGTCGCGCTCGGAGCGACGACGCTCGTCGTCATCGAGGACGTCTCGTCGTCGGTGATGATGCCGCTCGCCGCCGAGCGCGTGCCTCCGTGGGGCATCGTCGTGTCGATGACCCAAGGCGCCGTGCCGCTTCCGCTGTAGCCCGGCGGCAAGCCCGTGGTCTCGAAGTCGGTCGTGCCGCCGGCGAAGCCGGTCGTGAAGCTCACGTCGTCGATCCACACCGCGTCGGCGCCGGTGTTCACGCTGCCGTCCTTGGTGTATCGCCACTCGATCGTGTGGCTGCCGGCTGCGAGCCCGAAGCTGGCTTGAGCCCACGCCGTCGCGCCCGACCACTGCGTCGCCTGCAGTGCTCCATCGATGAAGAACTGGAGGTGATCGCAGCAGGACTCCGTGTCGGTGTGCACCCAGAACGACACCGTCGTCGCCGCTGCGAGCGCGATGGTCGCCGAGATGCCCGACGAAGCGCTGGCGCCGATCGCGCCGCTCTCGATCGCATGCGTCCCGCCGTGCGCGCCGCTCGTCACCATCCGCCATGGCGTCGAGCCGCCCGACGTGCCGTTCGTCCATCCCGTCGGGAACGCGCCGCTCTCGAAGTCGTAGTACACGGACGTCGGGTTCGGCGCGCAGGCGCCGTGCAGACAGAACTGCCCGGTGCCGCAGTGGGAGCAGTCGGCCAGCGTCGTGCAGCTGGCCGGCGGGCCCGCATCGTGGCCGCCGTCTACCATCGGCGCTGCGGCGTCGTGGCCGGCGTCCGAGCCCCCATCGGTGCCGGGCCGAGCCGCGTCCACGCCGGTATCGCGGGCCGGCATCGCCGCATCGACGCCACCGGTGTCGAAGTCACCGCCGCTTGCGTCGTCCATCGTGACGACGAACGCATCGGCGTGCGCGTCGCTCGTCGAGCCCGCGTCGTGCGTGCCGACGTCTCGCGTGCTCGTGGGGCCGGTGTCGTGGTCGCGTCCGCGCCCGCTGGCACACGCCGAGAGACACGCGAGGGCCGAGAGAACCAAGCAACGCCGTGCGATCGACATCCGGAAACGGTCGCACGAGATGCTTGCGTTTGCTACGATTTCATACTTCTCATCCCGGCTTCCACGGACACTCGAGGCGTGTAGCCGAGCTCGGCGCGCGCCTTGTCGATCTTGATCGTGACCGTGCGGGACATCATCGCGACCGCGAAGCGGGTCATCGGCGGCGTCTTCTTCGCGCCCACGAGCCGATAGGCGCCCTCGACGATCACCGAGAGCGGGCGCGCGAGCCAGCCGGGCACGCTGCCCGCTTTCGAGAGGTCCACGCTCTGCGTCGCGGCGAGCTCGGTGAGGAACGAGCGCATCGTGCGCGTGCCCTCGTCCGTGACGAAGTAGGCCTGGCCGGAGCGGCCGCGCGTCAGTGCGAGCGCGAGCGCATCGGCCACGTTGGTCACGTGCGTGGTGGACGTGAGGTGCCTTCCTCCGTCGAGCCACGCGAAGCTGCCCGCCTTCGCCATGCGAAGCACGGCGGGGAGCACGCTCGCGTCGCGCGGTCCCCAGACCAATCGCGGGCGGATCGAGATGGTCTCGAACGCGGTCGTCTCAGCCGCGAGCACGCGCTTCTCGGCCTCGGCCTTCGTCTCCGAGTAGAGGTAGCGCGGATGCGCGGGGTAGGGCGCCGTCTCGTCGACGTCGACGAGCGAGTGCCCGTCGAACAACGCCGCCTCGGTCCCGACGTGGACGAAGCGCTTCACGCCCGCCTTCTTCGCGGCGTCGAGCAGCTGCGTCGTGCCGTCGACGTTCGCCGTCCAGAACTGCGCGCGTGTCCCCCACTCCTCGGCGAATGCGGCCGCGTGCACGATCGCGTCGACGCCCGTGAGGGCCTCGGGCTTCACCGCGCCGAGCTCGGCCGAGATCGGCGTCGCACCGAACGCGCGCACCGCGGCCTCGCTCTTGGGTGAGCGCGCCATCGCGACGACCTCGTGCTCCTTCGCGAGACGCTCGATGACGTGACTGCCGACGAAGCCCGAGCCACCCGTGACGAAGACCTTCACGCGGTGGCCCCGCTCACGGGTGGAAGGTCTCGCGGCTCACCGCGCCGGCGACCACGTCGTCGACGCTGTAGCGCAGCGGGATCGCCTGGTTGCCGAGCCAGAGCGGCGCTTGATCCGAGAAATGCGGAGAGCCCGTCCGTCCCGACTGCCCGCCGGGAAGAATGTTCTGTCCCTCGACCTGACCGGCGTGCAGGCGCACGACCATGCGCATGTTCGGCCCGTAGCCGTACGTGTAGTCGGTGCCGACGCTGAAGCTCGGGTTCGCCGCGTCCACGTTGTCGAAGTCGCCCGGGCGCGGGAACCACTTGAGTGTCGCGCGCGGATCGTTCGGCGGAAAGCTCGGCTCGAGATGGATGCGCGAGGTGTCGATCTGCGAAGCGAGCAGCGACACGCCCGGCACGTTGCCCGCGAAGATCACGAGCAGCGACTCGAAGCGGACCTGGTGGTGCAGGCCGTAGATCCAGTCGCTCTGCGTCGTCGTGCCGAAGCCGCCGGTGCCATCGGTCGCGAGCGGCGTCGCCAGCGCGTGCAGTGCGTCCGCGAGCGCACCGACCAATGCTTCGTCGCTGCGCTCCACCGCCGCGGTGCCGCGCACGTCGAAGAAGATCGACTCGTTCGTCGCCGGGTTGAACGACGCGAGCGACTCGGGGTTGCTGGCGCCGCGCCCATCGAAGAGACGACGCAGCGATCCGAGATATTGCGTGCGCGGATCGAAGTCGAACGCCGCGCTCACGCCTTCATCCGTCCAGATACGCGCGAGCAGCTGACGGAACCACTCGACGTGGATCATCGCCGCGACCGCGTCCGTCGCGTGCGTCGCGCCCATCGGATCGTAGGTCGTCTCGACGCCCGAGTACGCGATCGCTCCGGCCGTCAGCCAGGCATCGAGCCGCCCGCTCGCCTCGTCGAGCGCTGCGCGATCCGCGGTGTAGATCGCGACGAGACGCGCGTCGTCCGCGCTGAGCGTGCCGCCGCCGTCCGCGAGCGTCCGCGCGCGTGCGATCGCGGTGTGCAGCAGCGGCAGGTACTCCTGACCCGTCGCCGAGTGATGGTCGGCCTGGATCGATGCGAGCGCATCGACGGTCGCGCCGTGCGACGCGACCAGCCCCGCGAGACGCGTGTGGATCGTGTCGGCGCGATATCCCGCCGCGTACTGTGTGCCCAGATAGTAGATGTCGTTGTCGAGGTCGCCGTCGAGCGTCGTGCCCGCGATGTCGTTGTTCGCCGTGAGCACGAAGCCGCGATCCGGATCCTGCGAGCGCGGGTACATCGCGTACGGGACGATGCAGCGGCTCGGGTCGGCGCTCATCGACTCGTCGGGCATTCCATCGGCCGTGAGCGGCACGGTGAAGCCGCCGAACTGGGTCCCGTCGATCACGCGGCGCGGGTTGCCGCCGCTCGCCCAGCCCGTGCTGCTGCCCGTCGGGCGCAGATACGTGCGGCACGGCGTCGCGTTGTAGCTGCCGTACGCGACGCTTCCCGTGTCGTCGGCGAACAGGAAGTTCTGCGTGTAACCGACGTTGCGGCGCGTCGCGGTCTCCATGTCCTCGACCGTCGCCGCCGTGCCGAAGTCGTCGATCATGCGCAGCACGTTCGAGACGTCGTACGCGAGGTAGTCGAGCGAGAGGCCGCTGACGATCCCGTCGTGGTTCGTGTCGCCGGGGATGACCTGGACACCGCCGATCCAGAGGATCGACTCGCCCGCGCCCGGGACCTCGCCGGCGGTCGGCGTGCGCCCCTCGATGCCGATGAGGTGCCGACCGTCGAACGTGGAGAAGCGCGGCTGCATCTCGGTGTGGCCCGTCGACATCAGCGCAGGCGCATTCACGACCACGTAGCTCTCGTCGACGCGTGTGAGCGGGTGCTGCGTGCCCTGGAAGAGCGAGCTCGCCGGCAGACCGCTCGCATCGAGCGTGATCTGCTCGCGGTACCAGTCGGCCGCATCCGCGTTGAGATACGTCTGGCTCCAGATCACGTGACCGTTCGTGCCGGGGCCCATCTGCACGATGCCCGGGATGCCCATGCCCATCTGGTGCAGGCCCGTGGTCGCATCGCCGAACACGGTCGTGTCGAGACCGAGCTGATAGAAGATCAGCGTCGGCACCGAGAGCGCGAGGTGACCGTCGGCCGCGAACACGCTCGAGCCGTCGCTCGTGCCGAGCGAGGACACGGCCCACGCGTTCGATCCGAAGTCGGCGCCACGCACGGGATGGATGCCGTGTCGCTCGATCGAGTCGAGCGCGCGCGCGAGCATCGTGCTGGGAAGGCCGGGCACCGGCTCGATGATCGAGGGCGCGTGCACGGGCGTGAAGCTGGTCATCATCGTGCCGTGCTCGGGCCCGTAGCAGGGCGGGCTCGCGCACTCGACGCTGGTGATCGGCCGCACGGGATCGGCGCGCGTCAGCACGTCCACGAGCACGCCATCGCGACGCAGCATCTCGAACGGGTCACCGACGAAGTGCGTGCGCACGAGATCGTCGGCCTGGCTCGCGAGCACGTCGTTCTGATCGAAGCCGGTCTGGAAGATGATCGTCGCCGCGACGCCGCAGAGACCGTTGCGATCCATGCGCGGCATCGCGTCCGCAGCCGAGTGCGCACCGAGCACGCCACGGAGCACGGCGAACTCGTCGGGCGCACGCTCGGCGCCGGTGCGGACGGCGTCGATGAACGCGTTCACGCCTTCGATGTACGCGTCCATCCGCGCGAGCTGCTCGGTGGTGAGCGACGCGCAGATGCGGTCGGACACCTCGCGCAGGCCTTGGCTGCGGGTCGTGTTGTCGGACGCGAGACCGCCTTGTCCCACGAGCGTCGCGACCTCGCCTCGGCCGTTGAGCCGATAGAGCGTCATCTGGAAGAAGCGATCGCGCGCGGCGAGATAGCCTTGGACGACGCGCAGATCGCGATCGTTCGCGGCGTACACGTGCGGCACACCGAGCTCGGTGTAAACGACCTCGACGTGATCGCCGAGGGTCGGCAGCGTCACCGAGCCCATGGGTGCGATGCCGAGAATTCGTCCTGGATCACCAGGAGGAAGCGGTGCGTCGCTGCCTGCGTCGAAGGGCGCGTCGATGACAGAGCCGTCCACGTCGGGAGGCGGGCTGCTGCAGCTGCAACCGACGAACACGAGCGCGGAAAGAGCGAAGAGAGCACGACACCGCATGCGCGCGATCGTACGCGAAAAGCGTTCTCGCTTGACCATGATCCAAAGCAGGCTATTTCAGAGGTCGAAGAGAGGAGGTCTGCTCATGAGCAACAACAGCATGTTTCCCGCCGCCATCACGATGGTCGCCGTCATGCCGTGGCTCCCGCAGCACCTCTGTCTCGATCTCAAGCGTCGTCACTGACGCAGCGCTGATCGAGTCTCGGAAGTAGCTGCGGGCACTGTTCTCCGGCAGGCGGCCTGCAGTCATCGCTTCTTGGCCCCTCGTCTTTCCGAGGCGCGGCCGGAAGTCCCTCCCGTTCTCTCTCGTTCGCCCCATGACTTCTTCGGCGCCGTGCCCTCGCACGGCGAGGTTCCCATGACTTCCGTTCATCGTTCCTTGCCCTGGTCGGAACGACCCTTGCGCGAGCTCTTGCGGCTCGGCTGGCCGATCACGGTCTCGCTGCTCTCGTTCGGCGTGATGACGCTCGTCGACACGCTCTTCGTCTCGACGATCGGCACCTCGGCGCTCGCGGGCGTCGGCCTGGCCGGCACCGCGACGTTCGTCCTCTACTGCTTCTCGTTCGGCCTCCTGCGCGGCACCAAGGTGCTCGTCTCGCAGGCGATCGGCGCAGGCAGGCGAGACGAGCTCGGCGCCCATCTCGGCGCCTCGATCGGCGTCGCGCTCGCGCTCGGCGT
>CAYSCF010000261.1:0-9827 GCA_964429305.1 uncultured Sandaracinaceae bacterium
ATGGAGGAAGGCCACTTCCTCGTGCTCGGCTGGAGCGAGAAGATCTACTCGGTCATCGATCAGCTCGGCGAGGCGTACGCTGCGCTGGGCCACATCACCGTCGTCGTGATGGCCGAGGGCGACAAGCCCGCGATGGAAGAGAAGCTGCACGAGGGCGTGCAGCGACACGACCGCGTGAAGATCGTCGTGCGCTCCGGCTCGAGCGTCTCGCTCCACGATCTCGAGAAGGTCAGCTTCGCGCACACGCGCGCGATCGTCGTGCTCATCGACGAGCGCGACGTCGAAGACCCAGATCGCGCGGATGCACGCGTGATGAAGACGCTGATGGCGATCTTCAACCACGAGCTCGCGCGCGGAAAAGAGAAGACGCTCCGCGTGACCGCCGAGGTCATGCAGTCGGAGAACCAAGAGCTCGCGGTGATCGCATCGAGCGGCCACGCGAAGGTCGTCAAGACGAACGAGATGATCTCGAAGGTCATCTTGCAGACGGCGCGCATCAGCGGCCTCTCGCTCGTGTACGACGAGCTGCTGCGCTTCGAAGGAAACGAGATCCACTTCAAGCGCTTTCCCGAGCTCGTCGGTCAGAAGTTCGCCGACGTGCTCCTGAACTTCCCGAACGGCCTCGTCGTCGGCGTCGCGAAGTCGGATGGCTCGGGGCACGTGCTCAACCCGCAGGGCGATCACGTGATCGGCGCGGACGAAGAGCTGCTCGTGCTCGCCGAGGACTCGAACGTCGTGATGACGCCGTATCGCGGCTCGCTCTCGAGCGCGCAGATCGCACCGATCGCGTCGAGCGCGAAGAAGAACGTCGAGCACATGCTCGTGCTCGGCTGGAACCCGAAGATCTTCCCGATCGTGAAGGAGTTCGACGACTACGTGGCCCCCGGCTCGACGCTCACGCTCGTCAACAGCCTGCCCGGGAGCGAGCGCGACTCGCGCATCAAGGAGGCGTGCGGCGAGCTGAGCACGATCGAGGTCCGCCACATCGAGGGACAGTTCACCAGCCGCGCGCTGATGGAGAACCTCCAGCCCGAGAAGTACCCGCTCGTGATGGTGCTCGGCGACGCCGTCGACGGAAAGAGCGCGGAGGACGCGGACACGCGAGCGATCATCGCGCTGCTGCTCTTGCGTGACGCGCGCAAGCGCTCGCCGGCGGGCGCGACGCAGCGCGTGTGCAGCGAGATCCTCGACCCGAAGAACCGCGAGCTCGCGGCGACCACGCAGATCAACGACATCGTGATCTCGAACGAGATGGTCTCGATGGTGCTCGCGCAGGTGACGTACGAGCCGCGCGTGCAGGCGGTGCTCGAGGATCTGCTTCGAAGCGAAGGCAGCGAGATCTACGTGAAGCCCATGTCGTTCTACGTGCCGGAAGGGCAGGCGACGACGTTCGAGTACCTCACGCTCGCGGCGCGCGCGCGCGGCGAGCTCGCGATGGGCCTGCAGGTCTACGTCGACGATCCGAAGAAGAACTACGGGCTCGTGCTGAACCCGACCGATCGCACCACGCCGATCGTCCCGAAGGCGGGAGATCGGCTCGTCGTGCTCGCCGAAGAAGACGGCTGAGCTTCAGGGCGTCGCGGCAGAAGCGAGGTCGAGCGGCGTCGCAGGCGTGATGGTGACGAAGTCGCTCGCGCTCACGCCCGTGTCCGTGCAGTGACCGAGCGCGCCACCCGGCCGACGCTCGAGGCTCCGGTCGCTGTTGCTCATCGCCGACGTCGAGTTGTCGTGCGGGCTCGCGGCGGGCGTTCCCTCGCACGTGTACGTCGAGTCCAGCGCGGCCATCGACGTAGCATCGAACGCGAAGCAGATTGCGTCGACCGCGGTGCCGCTCCGGTTCAGCACGAGGCTGCCCGCGTCGGTGATGCCGCTCGAAAGAGCCGCATCCGCGCCGGGCGTCTGCGTGTAGTTCGCCCCTGCGATCAAGAAATGCCTGTGGGCGCCCACCATCTGTCCCGTCCCGGTCCATCGCGTCGTGTAGGACGGCGCCGTGCTCGAGCGCGCAGAGAGCGTGTACGACGCATCGAGCAGGATGGCCGCGCCGGTCGGGTTGTAGAGCTCGACGAACTCGTCGCCCGCGCCCGCGACTCCGCGCGTGCGCACTTCGCTGATGACCATGTGCATCAGCGTGCACGAGCCGGAGACGGCCGCGTCGTTGCCCCCGTCTTGGCCGGCGTCGACGGGGACGAACGCGTCGTGGCCCGCATCGATTGCGACGAACGCGTCGCGACCGGCGTCCTCGGGGACGAACGCATCCGTACCGGCATCGATCGAGATCGTCGCGTCGTTGCCGGCGTCCACCATCTCGGTGGGAGCGTCGGCGTGTGCGGAATCGGTCGAAGCGCCGCCGTCGTGTCCGGCATCGTGCGCTCCGGAAGTGCCGTGCCCGACGGCGCATCCCGCGAGAAGAAGGAGCAGCAACGAAGAAAGAGTTCGCCGAGAAGGCATGGCGCGGGATGCTAGCTCCGTTTTCCCGATCGGGAACACCCTCTCTCCACGTGATCGGAGAGAGGGTTCGCCGGAGCTGTTCGGCGAGTCAGCGGTTGCCGACCTCGCGGGCCTTGCCCTCGAGCTCCTTCGCGGTGCCTTCCGCCTGCAGCTTGTCGCTGTCGACGAGCTTGCCGACGGCGTTCTTCACCTTGCCGGCGAGCTGCTGCCCCTTGCCCTTGGTGCGCTCGGAAGCCTTCGCCGCCTCCTGCTCGGCCTTCCCGGCGAGCTCGTTCGCCACGCCACGGGCGCGCATCTCGTCGTCGCCGAGCACCTTGCCGACGGTGTTCTGGACCTTGCCACCGAGCTCTCGGACTGCGCCCTCGGCGCGATTCTGCGTGTTGCTGGCCATGACTCGTATCTCCTGTTGGGCCGCGGATGCGGCGTGCAATCGAGACAGAGCGAGGCACGTGCCAGGCGGATCTCGCGTGATCGGGCGATGTGCGCGCCGCCATCGCGCCACAGCCGGGACGACGCTGCGCGTCACGCGCTGGAGGCGAGGTCAGGGAATGGGCAGCGCACACCCGTACGAACCGCCAGTGCGCCAATCCGCAGCACAGGGCGTGATCGTGTCGACCGGCGTGAACGCCTGCGCGGGGAACGTGATCGTGCCGACGTCCCACACGTCGTGGAGGCTCATCGCGTGCGAGCCCATCCACACCGTGCGCCCAGCCAGCGTGATCGTGACGCTCGGCGAGTCTTCGGTGCCCGAGCCCCAGTACTCGACGATCACCTCGTAGCGGCCATCCGCCGCGTGCATGAGGAAGATGTTCTCGGGGCCGAACGTGCTCGTGTTGTCGACGTCCTTGTGCGGATCGTCGCTCGGATCGCCGATGACGCCCCAGTCGGGCGATGCGTGCACGCAGGTGAACCACGTGCAGTCGTCCATCGCGTCGTTGATGTGGCCGCCGGCGCGCACGAGATGCAGCTCTTGATCGTTGCTCGTCGCGCCCCATGCGAGCGTGATCTGCACGTCGCGCGATCCACACGAGGGGCCCGCGATGCTGCGCGTCGAGATCGCGCGCCCGCCCGGCCCGTCACAGGCGATCTGCAGTCGGTTGGTGCCGCAGAAGAGAGGAAGCGTGAACGAGAACATCCCGAACTCGGGGTCGGTCCCGAACGCGCCGGTCGTGCCGCCACAGCTCGGGCTCACCAGCGTCCATGTGCAAGACGCCGAGCCCGTCACGCTGCCGGTGATGCCCGCGGTGGTCGTGCCGGGCGTGATCGTGATCCCGGTGAAGCGAGGGCACGAAGCACAGTCGGCGGGCACCGTCTCGTCGCTACCGTCGGCCGCGCCGGGATCGGGCAGCGAGATCATCGCTCCGTCGCACGTGAGCGCGGCTGCATCGACGGTCGCGGTGTCGACACCGACGTCGGACGCAGTGTTGCCATCGGGACGCGGCGCGCCGGAGTCGAAGGCGCGCGCGTCTCGATCGATCGCTGCGTCGGGGCCTGCGCTCGCATCGCGCGGCGGCGTCACCCCGTGCTCGGTACAGCCCGGGACCACGAGGATCGATGCACACAGAAGGCCCCACGCGAGAGATCGCATCACGTCGGAGCGTCTCACGAACGCAGCGGTCATGGATCGCCCACCCAGAGACACGTCGCCGCGACGCGCGGCATGACCTGCCCTCCCTGCGAGTCGTTCGAGATGCGTGCGCAGGGATCGTGGACGACGACCGCGTTGCATCCGTTCGCCGCGGCCTCGCGCGCGAGCTCGCTCTGCACCCACATTTCCTCGTCGAGCGATCCATCGCTCGTGAGCTCGTCGACCTCGAGGTAACCGATCTCGGTGAACGGCGGCAGCGGGTCGTCCGGGTGATAGAGCCGGACCTGGGCGGGCGTCACGTTCGGATGCCGCGTCGAGGGAACGCCCGACTCGATGAAGGAGAGCGTCTGCACGCATCCCGCGAGCAGGAGCGCGAGGCAAGCCGCTCTCAACGACGCACCTCGATGCAGCTCACCTCGAGTGACGACTGCGTGATGGAGTAGCCGGTGCCTCCGCCGTCCTCCACGCAGTAGCCGTGATCGATCAGCAGAGCGCCACATCCGTTCGCCGCCGCGGCGTCGCGCAGGCGCGCCAGCAACGCGGGCCCGGACGACATGTCGAACGATGCGGCCTCCGCGCGGAGCGTCCCGACCACGTCGTACTGCAGTCCCGGTGGCGTCAGCGTGTAGATCGCGACGCTGCTCGGATCGCGCGGCGGGCGCGCCGGTCCGCGCGCGCGATAATGGACCCCGATGCCGCCGCAGCCGACGGCGGACATCGTCCACAGCACGACGAGCGCACGCGCGAGCGTGGCGCCCGTCCGCATCTCAGAAGCGCGCCATGTCGTTGGTGACGTCGTAGCCGCTCGTCGTGCCGGGCGGATGGATCGCCGTCACGTCGCAGGTCGTGGTCCCGGCGCCGTCCACGTGCGTCATCACGTCCGCGACGCGCCACATCGCGCCGATGCCGGAGCTGCCGCTCACGCCCATGAAGCTCGGCACCAGATCGGGCGCGGTGCCGTAGGTCGCGACGCGACGCCCGCCGCAGTACACGTTCACCACCGGCCGCGCGATCGTGCCGGTCCAGTTCTGCACCATGACGCGGAACATGTCGCCGTCGTGCGGGTCGTCGACGTTGATGTTCTCCGGAACGCCGATGCCCTCCGAGAGATTGTTGTCGATGTCGAGGCGCGGGTTGGCGCAGTAGCCGAGCGCGATCCACTGCGCGCCCTGCGGCGAGCCGCTGCACGCGCTCGTCGGGCTGTTCGCGTAGCCCCAGTTCGCGCGCATGTAGGCGCCTCCGCCGCGCATCGTGCCGCGGATGTTCGCCTCGCAGTCGTGCCAGCCGCACACCGACGCCGACGGTGCGAACGCGTCGATCATGTCGGTGTACCAGACGCCGGTGTAGCCGGGCCGCGAGAGGAAGAGGTCGAGATCCTCCGTCTCGCTCTCCGGATAACACATCTCGATGCGCAGACCCGCCGCCGCGACGTGGATGATCCACGTGCACACGAAGTGCGTTCCGTCGGCGAGCGTGACGTCCATCGTGACGGTGTAGTCGCCGGAGAGCGTCGGATGGAACGTCGCGTTCTGCATGCGCGGCGTCGTGAGCGTGTAGCTCGGATGCGGAAGGATCGTGTCGCAGGGCCCACCGACGATGGACCACTGCCACGCCGTCGCCACGCCGGAGAAGAAGTCGCCGCCGTGCAGCGGATACGCCGTGAAGGGCTGGCCGTCGGTCACACGCGGATCGGTCGGCCCGGGGCACATGCCGGTCGGCACGCAGCCTTCGATCTCGTCGGTGCAACCGTTGCAGTCGTTGTCGAGGCCGTCGCAGGTCTCGGCCGTCGGCGCGATGCCGCCGGTGCACGCGCCCCACGAGCCGAGCTCGCCGCCGGTGCACTGCTGCATTCCGTCCGCGCACGCGCCGTGGTCGCGACGACCAGGCGGGCCGCGGAAGCAAGGCTGCACGTCGCCGGGCGAGCAGCCGCAGCCTTCGTCGACCATGCCGTCGCAGTCGTCGTCGAGCTGGTTGCAGAGCGCGTGCGCTCCTTCGACGAGCGAGACGAGACAACCGGTCGGGATCATCGCGGAGTCGGGACAGAGGTCGGGCACGATGACGGTGCCCGAGTCCAAGTCGTAGATGCTTCCGTCGGCGAGCTGCGGCGGGCCCGTGTCGAGATCCCCCGGTGGGATGCCCGTGTCGAGCGTCGGATCGAAGAACGCATCGCGGTCCGAGACGTAGGCATCGTCGGTCGCGATGTCGCCCGAGTCGCGATGTGGCGTCGCATGCGTGCCCGACGTGCACGAGCAGCCTGGGCTCGTGGCGAGGACCGTGACCGCGAGAGCAACCAGCCACGCGCGCATGACGCCTCCGTGGATGCACGAGTGAAACGGTGCGTCCGCGGATGACGCTATCACGAACGCCTCGACCGACGGGAACCGCGCGCGGCTGGGCCCCCGTGACGACGAAAGCGCCATTCGCGCATACTGAGCGCATGCCCCCGACGCGTCTGCGCGGTGCTTCCGTTCACGTGGGTACGGTGTTGCTCTGCGCGCGGCTCATCGGCGGCTGCGGTCTCGCCGAGCCACCGACGACCGACGATGCATCGGACGTCGATGCGAGCCATCCGTGCACGTCGGCCAGCGACTGCCTCGCCGGCCAGGTCTGCCACGCGAGCGCGTGCGTCGCGCCCACCACGTGCGTGAGCAGCCGGACCTGCCCCGGCCAGGTCTGCGACACCACGCGCGGCTACTGCGTCGACTGCGTGACCGACGTCGACTGCGCGGACGGCATGCTCTGTCGCTCCACGTCGTGCGTGCCGCCGCCAACCGCGTGCGACTCGGACCGCGACTGCTCGGGGATGGGCCTGGTGTGCAACACGACGATGCAGCTCTGCGTCGAGTGCGTACGGACGAGCGACTGCGCGAGCGACCAGCGCTGCTCGACGGCGAGCACGTGCATCCCTCGCTTGTGCGCGGTAGGCGAGACGCGCTGCGCCAACGCGCGCACGATCCGGACCTGTCTCGCGGACGGAAGCGACTACGGTCAGCCGGTACCTTGCGGCAGCGGAATGGGATGCGTCGCCGACACGTGCGTGCCCGTCGACGCGGGGCCGGACGTCGGAGTGGACGGCGGCTCCGACGCAGGAACGGACGCGGCCGTCGACGTCGACGCCAGGTGATCGCCCTGACGGACGCCTCCCGCCTCAGTCGTGGCGACGGTGGAAGCGACGCTCGAGCTGATTGACGGCGCTGTTGCACCGCGAGAAGAGCTCCGGGGCGCGCTCGATCGCGTCGTTCGAGTGATCGATCGCCGAGTCGATCTGCGCGCGGACCTCGGCGGATGGCTCGTGCTCGCCCGCGCCCGTCGACTCGACGAAGAGATGGTTCGCGATCGCGTGCTGGTCCTCGGCCTCGATCATCGTCTCGTGCGCGGTCACGCATGCGTCGCGCGCGGCGACGACGCTCGGATCGGTCAGCGCCAGCTCGCGGATCGCCGCGACCGCCGTCCTGCGATCCTCCAGCGGATCGTCGACGTCGACCTCTTGGAACCGATCGAGGAAGAGCATCGCCTCGTTGCGCGCCTGCTCGTCGCCGCACGCGCACGACGAGACGAGCAGGAGAAACAGCGCGATCGACGAGAAACGAAACACGGCCCGGGTGTAGCTCGGTTTCGCCTTTGCGCCCGCGCGACTACCCTGTTGGCATGCAGCGCTTTCTTCTCTCGGCCGCGATCCTCGTCGTCGGATGCGAGAGCACGCCGATGGACGTCGATGCCGCCCTCGACGCAGGCACCGATGCGGTCGTGGTGCGGCCGGATGCGGGACCGGTTCCTCTCTGGCCCGCCGATCTTCCCGACACGAGCACGCTCGGCATGCGCCGCGGTCGACGCATCGCGCGCACGATCGTGCATCTGCACTCGCCGCTCTCGCACGACGCGTGCGACGGGATGGGCTTCGTCGATGGCCACCTCGGCGTGCCGAGCTGCTTGAGCGACTTCCGCGCGGCCGCGTGCACGCTCCGCATGGACGCGTTGATGATCACCGATCACGCGACGCACCTCTCGGAGGTGACGTTCGAGAACGCGTTCTGGATCGACTCCACCATGGGCGACGCGCCGGTGATGGACGCGTCGGGGGCGGTCGTCGCCGCGCACATGGCGTGTCCGGACGGGCGTCGGGTGCTCACGACCGTCGGCAGCGAGAACGCGCTGATGCCGGTCGGGCTGCTCCATCATCCGGCGGCCACCACCGACCCCGCGATGCTCGCCGGGATCTACGGACAAGACGGCGCGGCTGCGGCCGCCACCTTTCGCGCGGCAGGCGCGCTCGTCTTCTATGCGCACACGGAGAGCAAGACGCTCGACCAGATCCGCGGCACGCAGCCCGACGGAATCGAGATCTACAACACGCACGCGAACATCGATCCGCACATCCGTCCGGACTTCCTCGGGCTCGACGGGTTCTCGTTCGTGCCGCTGCTCTTGAAGTTCACCGACGCCCGCAATCGCATGGCGCCCGATCTCGCGCTGCTCTCGTTCCTGTCGGAGGCGACACCCGATCTCGTCACGTGGGACACGCTGCTCGCCGAGGGCATGCACCTCACGGGCACCGGCGGCTGCGACGCGCACGAGGACGCGTTCCCGCAGATGATGACCGACGGCGAGCGAGGCGACAGCTACCGCCGGATGATGCACTGGCACACGCATCACGTGCTCGTCGACGCCGTCGATCGCGCGAGCGTGCTCGAGGCGCTCGATCGCGGACGCCTCTATCTCACGTTCGAGGTGTTCGGTACGCCGGTGGGCTTCGACTTCCGCGCGGAGGCGAGCGACGGAACCATCGCCGAGATGGGCGACACGATCCCCGTCGGCGCGACGCTGCATCTCGTGCGCCCGTCGCTGCCCGAAGGTTTTCCGAGCGATCCGCCGCCGACGATCACGATGCGGATCGTGCGAGCGGCGGCGGGCGGCGGAGTCGAGGTCGCCCACGGCAATGACGCCGAGCTCACGTTCACGACGACCGAGGCGGGTGTCTATCGCGCGGAGGTGCACATGACGCCGGAGCACACGCGACCGTATCTCGGGGCTTACGCGGACATGCTGATTCACGAGGTGCCGTGGGTGTACGCGAACCCGATTTACGTGCAGTGATCGCGTGCTAGCTTCGCGCCGCCATGGCGAACGCGAATCTCCCGGTCCTCGAGCTCATCCTCGTCAACTACAAGAATTTCAACGCGCGCGCGACGCGTGACGCGCTGATCTCGTACTGGCGCCACGTCGAAGGCGGCGGAAAGATGTTCTGGGCGCTCGCGGGCGCGATGAGCTCGGCGCAGCTCGGCATCACGCTCGCGCCGGCCATTCGCGCGGGCCTCATCCACGGCATCTCGTCGACGGGCGCGAACCTCGAGGAGTCGCTCTTCCGGCTCGTCGCGCACCACTCGTACAAGGACTTCCCCGAGTACCGCTACTTCACCAAGAACGACGACACGAAGATCCTCGAGGATCGGATGCGTCGCGTGACGGACACGAGCATCCCCGAGGACGAGGCGTTCCGCGCGGTCGAGAAGTACATCGTCCCGATGTGGACGGACGCATCCAAGAACAACACGCGTCGCTTCTGGCACGAGTACTTCTACGAGCTCATCCAGAAGCTCCCGAAGGAATCGCACGAGGGCGCGACGGACGAGTGCTGGTTGCTCGCCGCCGCGCAGGCGAAGCTCCCGATCGTCGTGCCCGGCTACGAGGACTCGACGTTCGGCAACATCTTCGCGTCGCACGTCGCGCACGGAGACTGCGGCGCGCAGATCGTGAAGAGCGGCATCGAGTACATGGTCGCTTGGTACGATCA
>CAYSCF010000262.1:0-9823 GCA_964429305.1 uncultured Sandaracinaceae bacterium
GGGGGATTCGCGGGCATGCTCTTCCAGAGCCATGCGACCGCGACGCCGACCGCGGCGAGCCCGTACGCGAACCTGGCGATCTTCGCGCGCGCATTGAGTCAGATCGAGCTGAGCCACGTGGAGCCGCCCGATCAGGACACGCTGATCAACGGTGCGATCCGCGGGATGGTGCAGACGCTCGATCCGCACTCGTCGTTCATGACGGCCGAGGAGTACCGGACGTTCACGAGCGACACGGAAGGCCGGTTCGGCGGCATCGGCATCGAGGTCGACGTGCGCGACGGTTGGCTCGTCGTGCACGGTGTGATGCCGGGCGGGCCCGCCGAAGCAGCGGGCATGCTGCCCGGCGATCGCTTCCTCGCGATCGATGGTCTCGGCGCGCGCGACATGCGATTGAGCGACGCGGTCGAGCACATGCGCGGCGCGCCTGGCACGTCGGTGAGCATCCGACTGCGACGCGAGGGGCACGAGGACGGCATCGAGCTCACGCTCACGCGTCAGGTGATCCACGTCGCGGCGGTGGAGGCGCGTGTGCTGCCGCAGCGCGTGTTCTACGCGCGCATCCGATCGTTCTCGGAGACGACGACCGACGAGCTGCGCGCCGCGCTCGATCGCGCGGTGAGCGAGACGGCGAGCGCCGGCGGCATCCGCGGCGTGCTGCTCGACATGCGCGGCAACCCCGGTGGTCTCTTGAACGAGGCCGTACGCGTGAGCGACGAGTTCCTCGACGGCGGCGTGATCGTCTCGACGCGTGGCCGCGATGGACAGGTGCTCGACGAGGCGACGGCGCGCGCGGCCGGCACGCGACCGAACTGGCCGATGGTCGTGCTCGTCGATCACTACACGGCGAGCGCGGCCGAGATCGTCGCGGGCGCGCTGCACGACCATCACCGCGCGACGCTCGTCGGTCAGACGACGTGGGGCAAGGGAAGCGTGCAGAACCTGATCGAGCTGCCGGACGGTAGCGCGCTCAAGCTCACGATCGCGCGCTACTACACGCCGAGCGGCGTCTCGATCCAGGCGCGTGGCATCGACCCGGACATCGTCGTGGAGGATCTCGACGCGGAGGCGATGCGGGCGCTGCACGATCGGTCTCCCGTGATCAGCGAGGCATCGCTCGAGGGCCACCTCGCCGCCGAATCGCACGAGAGCGATCGCGCCACGCCGCGCGACACACCGCGCAGCGACGCGCCGGGATCGGACGCGGAGTTCCAGGACGACTACCAGGCGCGCACGGCGGTGCAGGTGCTGACGACGCTGATCGGAACGCGCGAAGCGCGTTGAGGTCAGCGCGGATCGTGTAGCTGCATCACGTAGAAGTCGGAATCGACCGACTCGCTCGGTGCGTCGAACGTGAAACCGCCGAAGTCGAAAGCGGCGGCGGGGGTGCCGAAGAGGTACGCGCGATTGCCGATGTGGCCGCCCACGCTCATCTCGAAGACGAGGTCAGGGGGAGTCTGCTCGGCGAGCAACGCGTGCTGATCGGCGTCGACGAGCATCATCCACGTGCCACCGAGCGTCTGGCCGCCGTACGCGCCGTCGCCCATGCCCGTGACGAGCCAGCGATCCGTTCCGAAACGCGTGGCGCCCATCAGTCGAAAGGGCTGGCGCAGATCGATGGCGAGCGTGCTCGCCGAGAGATCGAGCGCGAGCTCGTACACCGCTCCGCCGTTCGACTCGCGGCTCACCATCCACAGCAGCTCGCCGTCGGACTCCATGGCCGCCTCCAGGTACGTTCCGTCGCCCAGCCGGATCGGGAGGAACGCGCTGGGCGTTCCGTCCGTGGGATCGACCTCGAGGACGAGACCCATTCGTTCGTCGGGCACGAGGTCGACGTGGCCGAGCATGCCGATGTCGACCGTCTGCGCCGTCGACGAATGCAAGAGAACGAGCACGTACAACCGATCGTGCACGTAGGCGATCGATTGCATCGCGGACAGGCCCGCATAGACGCGCGACCAGAGGAAGTGGCCATCGACTGGATCGAGCTCGGCCACGATTCCTCCCGAAGCGTCGCCCGTCGAGCCCGCGGGCGCGACCTCGGCGTAGCCCGCGAGGAAGGCTCGCCCCGTCGGAGACGTGACGACGCCGTTCGCCGACGCGCCGGTCCTCGCGGGCGCATCGGTGGCGTTCGGATCCATCCAGGCCAACGCGCCGTCGCGGCCGAAACGCGCGACGAGCATCGCGCCGACGTCGTTCTCGACGAACGGAATCGCGTCGGCGCCGACCGCGATCACGTCTCCGCCGGGAAGGATGCTGCAAGCGCCGAGGATGTCTTCGGTCGTCGTGGGATCGATCGACGCGCTCGCGAGGAGCTCGCCGCTCGTATCGAAGCGGGCGATGAAGCCGACGCCCATCCTGTCTCGGCTCACGACCCGTCCCTCGATCGTCACGGTGTCGCGCCCGCGGCTCGTGCCTCCGAGCACCACCACGCCGGAGTCGTCGGTGCACACCGCCGAGATCCACGGCTCGACGGCCTCGCCGAAGGGAACGGCCCAGTCGAAGCACACGTCGGGCGAAGCACAAGGCTGGCGCATGGGCGCAGCATCGGGGGTGAGGAGCGCGTCGCGCGCGTCGAGCGCGTCGACGGCGGTACCTGCGTCCGATCCAGCATCGACGATCGGCGCTGGGGGCTCGCATCCAGCGAGCGCGATCAGAAGCAAAGCGGCGTGTCGCGACATCCGTATCCTCTGCCAGGCGAACGTGCCCGCGGACGGAGGATCGTAGCCCAGCGCTTCACGGTGTCGCCACCAGCCCGGCGCGGATCGCGATCCACAAGGGCGTCGTTCCGGTCGCGAGTAGCACGACGAGCATCGCGCAGTTCTCGCGGCACATGCGCCGTTCTTCCTCGATGTTCGCTTGCCGATCGCCGGCGATCACGACGTCGCGCGCCAGCGGGACTTCGCGATAGGTGGCGACGTCATGGACGCGACCGAGCACGTGCTCGGCGCCGAGACGGGAACGCGCACGAAACGATACGCCAGCCCCTCGGCGAGCTCGATCGGGCCCGACGCATCGGAGAGCTGCGTCGCGTCGATGCCGTCGACGACGACGCTGCAGTACGGGTCACACGCGCGCGAGAGCTGCGTGCCGGCGATCGAAGCCATCGTGTCAGCCGGCGCGAGTGTGCCGAGCGTGTGTACGCTGGCGCGCAACAGCGCATCGCCGGTCGGCGCGGCAGGCGCGCCGAGCGCGATGGCCGCAGTACAGAGCGCGACGCCGATCGCGACGAGCGCGGTCGGCACGACGAAGGACGGGGGTGCTCGACGCGCCACCGCGCCCGCGGCGACGACGAAGGCCACCACCGTAGCGGGCACGACCACGACCCAGAGATCGGCGGTGCCACAGAGCCAGTGCCAGGGCGCCGTGAAGGACGTGCTCATCCTGCCGCACGTGAACAGCGCGATGACGGGCACGGTGCCGAGCCACGCGATTGCTGCCGACCCGGGTGCGCGTCGACCGGGCGCGAGGTGGAAAGAGCGGCGCCACGCACACGAGCGAGACGACCCACCACCCGGCGGACGTCCCGTCCTGGATGGCCGCGAAGAACGCCAGAATCGAGGTGAGAAACGCCAGCGTGGGAGCGGTCGCGGTGGCCATGGGATCGCGTCGCATGCAGGAAGAACGCGCCTGCCGGTGCGAGCTTACGGGCTCGAGGCGATCAGTATCCTTCGGCCTTGCAGATGATCTCGTTCATGATCTCGCGCGTGCCGCCGCCGATCGGGTAGAGGCGCGCGTCGCGATAGAGCCGCTCGACGAGCGTCTCGCGCATGTAGCCGTAGCCGCCGTGGATCTGGACGGCCTGGTCGCAGACCTCGCTGCACACGTCGGTCGCGGTGTTCTTGGCCATCGCGGCCAGCGCGGGCGTCTGCTCGTCGCGCGCGTATCGAACGGCGAGCTCGTTCGTGAGCGCGCGCGCCGCCGCGATGCGCGAGCCCATGTCGGCCAGCTTGTGGCGGATGACCTGGAAGCCGCTGATCGGCTTGCCGAACGCCATGCGCTGGCGCGCGTACGCGATCGACTCGCGGTAGGCGAGCTCGGCGATGGCGACGCACTGCACGGCGAGCATCAGTCGCTCGCTCGTGAAGTTCATCATGATCGCGACGAAGCCCGCGTTCTCCATGCCGAGCAGATTGCTCGCCGGCACACGACAGTTCTCGAACGTGAGCTCGGCGGTGTCGCTCGCCCACCAGCCCGTCTTCTTGAGCTTCTTGCTGACGACGAAGCCGGGCGTGCCCTTCTCGATCACAAGCAGCGAGACGCCCCCGTGGCTCGGCCCGCCGGTGCGGACCGCGGCGGTGACGAAGTCGGCGCGCGTGCCCGAAGTGATGAAGGTCTTGCTGCCGTTCACGACGTAGTGATCGCCGTCCCGCGCTGCCTTCGTGCGCAGGCCGGCGACGTCGCTGCCGCCGCCAGGCTCGGTGATCGCGAGCGCGGAGATCTTCTTGCCTTCGATGCATGGCCGCACGAAGCGCTCGTGCTGCTCTTTCGTGCCGACCTTGATGATCGGTGGCAGCGCGATGCCGTGACTGCCGAGGCCCACCGTCGTGCCGACGCTCTTGCCGGCGAGGATCATCTCCTCGGCCGCGACGCAGACGTGCGTGACGTCGTCGCCGGCGCCCCCGACGGACTCGGGATAGCCCGTGCCGAGCATTCCGTCGGCGCCCGCGCGAGCATAGAGCTCGACGGGGAATTCTTCGGCCTCTTCCCATTCCGCGCCGTGCGGTGCGATGTGCTCGCTGGCCCAGCGGCGAACGTTCTGGCGCAGCTGCAGGTGCTCGCTCGTCTCGAAGAGGTAGGTCATGGCGCGCCGAGCATAGCGCTGAATGGCCATTCAGAAACCAGCTACGCTCCGCTCCGTGCATCCCGCGCGCGTCGACCGCGAGACCCTGGAGCGCTCGCTCGCGCGGCTCGAAGCGGACACGACGCTGCCGCCGCGCGAAGGCTTCTTCGGACCGAGATCGACGGCGTGGCGCGTGCTGCGCGAGCGGGCGCTCGTCACGTACGCGCCGCGCGCCGTGATGCTCCAGTACGCGCATCCCGCGTTCGCCGAGGCGAGCGCGAGCTACGGCGCTCATGGGTCGAGCCCGGGCGCGAGGTTCGAGCGCGCGATCGCGACGCTGCTGAAGATGGTGTTCGGCGATCGGACGCTCGCCCTGCGCGAGGCGCGCCGTCTCTTCCTTCTCCACGACCGCGTGCTGCCACCGACCAGCGCGCACCACGGCAACGATCGCGCGAGCCTCGCGTGGATCCTCGTGACGCTGCTCGACGCATCGATCCGCGGCTACGAGCGCCAGGTCGGGCGTGTGCCGGACACCATCTTCGACGACGTCGTGCGCTTCGCGCGACTGTTCGGTCTCGAGCCCGAAGACGTGCCGCGCTCGCGTCGAGAGCTCGACCGCGCCATCGAGCGCGCGATCGCCGAGACGCTGGTCGTCGGTCCAGAGACGCGTGCGATGTGGGCCTTTCTCGGGCGCGGCACGCGCGTCTGGACCGCGGCCATCCTGCCGGGGGCGCTTCGCGCGCAGCTCGCGCCGCAGATGCGCGAAGGGCAGGCCCGCGCGATCGAGATCGCGGGGTCTGCCCTCCGAGCCACGTGGCTACCGCGCTCGCGGCGCTTCGTGGACGCCTACGTCGAGGCGATGACGCGGGTCAGAGCGTGAGCATCACGGTGACCGGCGTCGTCGCGCCCGTCATCGCGACCGTCACGTCGGCGACGACCTGCTGGACGCAAGCTTCGACGGGCGTGCCGTGCATCGGATCGTCGAGCGTCGCCGTGATGCGGCCGTCGAGGCCGAGCGTGAGCGTCGCATCGATGTGCTGGCCGTTCAGGCACGCCTGCGCCTGCGACCAGCGATCACTCGCGAGGTTCATCAGCTGGTTCTGCGCGTCCGAGGTCGCGAGCGTCGCGCTTCCCTGGGCGACCGTCGTCGTCGTGGTCGTCGTGGTCGTCGGCTGCTGCTGAACGACCGCGCCGCCGCCGCCCGCCGCGTGGCCCCAAGCGCACGCAGCGACGTTGCAGCCGATCATGTAGTTCGCGGTCATGTTGCAGCCGGTGAGCGAGCGCTCGATGAGGCTCGGCTCGGCGATCGTGAACGTCGTACAGCCCGTCTCCGACGCGGCGACCTGCTCGACGGGGACCACGGGCGACCAGCGACACGCGCGGCCGCGGCTGCCGGAGCAGAGAAGGAGGTACTCGCGCGAGCGGCCGCAGCCGTGGATCGAGTAGAGCGCCTCGCCGATCTGCTGCGTCGAGAGCGTCTGCGGCGGGCACTGCATGTCCTGCCCGGCGAGCTGGACGGCGTTGCGCAGCTGGCGATCGCTGGCTTGCAAGCCGCCACCTGGGCCGACCGTCGCGGAGTGGCGATGGCAGCCGAGCAGAAGACCGAAGAGGACGATGAAGTGAACCCGAGTTCGCAGATTGGTCATGGCAGGCCCCCGTTCAGCAATCGACGTTCCAAGAGGGAAGATTCCCGAAGGAGTACCAAAAACCAAAGCAAAACGGGACAGCGCGTTGCTGCGCTGCCCCGTCGTGCGGATGGATCGTGAAGCTGGGGTTACGCCCCGACCTCACGTGACACCGACTACTCTTCGCTGGCCGCCGCCATCGCGTCGTCTTCGTACATCTCGCTCGAGGCGTGGCCGTCTTCGACGACCATGTCGAGCTTCTTGTACGCCGCCAGGCCGGTACCGGCCGGGAGCAGGCGACCCATGATGACGTTCTCCTTGAGGCCGCGGAGCTCGTCGAGCTTGCCGTTGATGGCCGCCTCGGTGAGCACCTTGGTCGTCTCCTGGAACGACGAGGCCGAGATGAAGCTCTCGGTGGAGAGCGACGCCTTGGTGATGCCGAGCAGGAGCGGCTCGGCGATGGCCGGAGCCCCGCCGCGTCCGATGACCTTCTCGTTCTCGCGCTCGAAGATGGTCTTCTCGACCTGCTCGTCCGCGAGGAAGCTGGTGTCGCCCGTGTCCTTCACACGCACGCGACGCAGCATCATGCGAACGATCGTCTCGATGTGCTTGTCGTTGATGCCGACACCCTGCAGTCGATAGACCTGCTGGATCTCGTTCACGAGCCAGGCCGCGAGCTCCTTCTCACCACGGATCTTGAGGATGTCGTGGGGATTGGCCGGGCCGTCCATGAGCGCCTCGCCAGCGCGGACGAAGTCGCCCTCCTTCACCGTGAGCGCCTTGCCCTTGGCGATGAGGTACTCCTTCGACTCGCCGACTTCCGGCTGCACGAGGACCTTGCGCTTGCCCTTCGTGTCCTTGCCGAAGGTCACGTTGCCGTCGATCTCGGCGACGATCGCGTGGTCCTTGGGCTTGCGGGCCTCGAAGAGCTCGGCCACGCGCGGCAGACCGCCCGTGATGTCCTTGGTCTTCGTGGTCTCGCGCGGGATCTTCGCGAGGATCTCTCCTGCGTCGACCTCTTGTCCGTCCGCCGGGACGATGTTCGCGCCGACCGGGAGGAAGTAACGCGCGAGGTTCTCACCGACGCCCGTCTTCTTCGTCTCGCCCGCCGCATCCTTGATGGAGAGACGCGGACGCGCCGAAGCGTCACGCGACTCGATGATGACGCGCTGAGAGAGGCCGGTGACCTCGTTCAGCTTCTCTTCCATCGTGACGCCGTCGATGATGTCGCCGTACTTCACGACGCCGGGCACCTCGGTGAGGATCGGAATCGCGTACGGATCCCACTCCGCCAGCTTCTTGCCCTTCTCGACCGTCTGGCCCTCCTTGCACATGAGGTAGGCGCCGTACACGAGGTTGTACGTCTCCTTCTCGCGGCCGGAGTCGTCGACGATCTTGAGCACGCCGTGGCGGTTCATGACCACGACGGTGCCATCGCGCTTGCTGACGGTCTTGACCTTCTCGAAGCGCACGCGCCCCTCGAAGCGGTTCTCGATCGACGACTGCTCGATCTTGCCGCGCGCAGCCGCGCCACCGACGTGGAACGTGCGCATCGTGAGCTGCGTGCCCGGCTCACCGATGGACTGGGCGGCGATGACGCCGACCGCTTCACCGATGTTGACCTTGTAGCCACGCGCGAGGTCGCGTCCGTAGCAGAGCGCGCAGATGCCGCGCTTGGTCGCGCAGGTGAGCACCGAGCGAATCGTGATCTTCTCGAGGCCCGCCTCTTCGATGATCTGCACGCGTGCTTCGTCGATCTCTTCGCCCGCGCTGAGAAGGACCTTCTCGTCCTCACGCGGATCGAAGACGTCGTCGAGCGCGACGCGTCCGAGGATGCGCTCACCGAGGCCCTGGACGATCTCGCCGCCCTCTTCGAGCTTCGCGATCTCGATGCCGTCGATCGTGCCGCAGTCGTGCTCCGTGACCACGGCGTCCTGCGCGACGTCGACGAGACGACGCGTGAGGTAGCCGGAGTTCGCGGTCTTGAGCGCGGTGTCGGCGAGGCCCTTACGAGCGCCGTGCGTCGACGTGAAGTACTGCAGAACCGTGAGGCCTTCGCGGAAGTTCGCGGTGATGGGCGTCTCGATGATCTCGCCCGAGGGCTTGGCCATCAGCCCGCGCATACCGGCCAGCTGACGAATCTGCTGGTTGCTTCCACGAGCGCCGGAGTCGGCCATCATGAAGATCGGGTTGAACGAAGCGGTGAGCTTCGACTTGCCCTCCGGTCCCTTGACCGTCTCCTTCGAGATGCCTTCGATGAGGTCCTTCGCGACGCGATCCGATGCGTCGGCCCAGATGTCGACGATCTTGTTGTAGCGCTCGCCGTCGGTGATCAGGCCTTCCTGATACTGCTCGATGACGGTCTCGACGTCGGCCTGCGACTGCCCGAGGATCGTCTTCTTGCTCTCCGGGATCAGCATGTCGTCCATGCAGATGGAGATGCCCGACATGGCCGCGTTCTCGTAGCCCAGCGTCCGGAGACGATCGGCGAGAAGGACGGTCGCCTTGTTGCGGCGCGCGCGATAGCAGCTGTCGATGAGCTCCGAGAGAGCCTTCTTCGTCAGCACGCGATTGACGAGGTTGAACTCGACGCCTTCCGGAAGGACGTCGCCCACGAGCACGCGGCCGACCGTAGTCTCCACGCGCGTCCCGTCGATGCGGCACATGATCTTGCTGTGGAGCTCGACCTCGCTGCCGTCGTACGCCATCCGCACTTCCTCGGGGGAAGCGAAGATGCCGCGGAAGTCGCCCTTCTTCACGTTGTCGGCGTACTCGCCCTTCGCGAAGGGACGCTCGCGCGTCATGTAGTAGAGGCCCAGGACGATGTCCTGCGTCGGGTTGATGATCGGGCGGCCGTTCGCGGGCGAGAGGATGTTGTTCGTGCTCATCATGAGCACGCGCGCTTCCATCTGCGCCTCGATCGAGAGCGGCACGTGGACGGCCATCTGGTCACCGTCGAAGTCGGCGTTGAACGCCGTACAGACGAGCGGGTGCAGCTGGATCGCCTTGCCTTCGATGAGGACGGGCTCGAACGCCTGGATGCCGAGGCGGTGAAGCGTCGGGGCGCGGTTCAAGAGAACCGGGTGCTCCGTGATCACTTCCTCGAGGATGTCCCAGACCTCGGGCTTCTCCTTCTCGACGAGCTTCTTCGCGCTCTTGATCGTGGTGACGTACCCACGCTCTTCGAGCTTGTTGTAGATGAACGGCTTGAAGAGCTCGAGCGCCATCTTCTTCGGAAGACCGCACTGGTGCAGGCGCAGGCCAGGGCCCACGACGATGACGGAGCGACCCGAGTAGTCGACGCGCTTGCCGAGCAGGTTCTGGCGGAACCGGCCCTGCTTGCCCTTGAGCATGTCGGAGAGCGACTTCAGCGGGCGCTTGTTCGGGCCCGTGATGGTCTTGCCGCGGCGGCCGT
>CAYSCF010000263.1:0-9776 GCA_964429305.1 uncultured Sandaracinaceae bacterium
CCTCGCCCGCGTGGATCGTGACGTTGATGTTGTTGTCGCGCACGAGCTGGAACGCCGGCAGGTGGTGCTTCGGCGGATGATCGTACTCGGCGCCCGCGAGATCGAACGCGACGACGCCGCGCCCTTTGTACGCGACCGCGAGCTGCGCCATCTCGAGCGAGCTCTCGGGCGAGATGTTGCGGATGCCGCAGAGGATCACGTTGCTGTCGATCCCGGTGCGCTCCTTGGCCTGCCACAGACCTTCGAGCACCGCCTCGACCACGGCCGTGAGGCGCAGCCCCTTGCGCGTGTGGAGCATCGGCGCGTAGCGGACCTCCATGTAGCGGACGTTCTCTTTGGCGCAGTCCTCGCCGAGCTCGCGCGCCGCGCGCACCAGGGAGTCTTCGTTCTGCAGGACCTGCAGCGTGACGTCGAACGCCTTGAGGTACTCGACGAGCGAGCCGGTGTTCTCACCGCAGTGCATCAAGCGCTTCAGCTCGTCCGGCGTCTTGGCCGCGAGATGGACGCCGTCGCGGTCGGCGAGCTCGAGGATGGTCTCGAGGCGGAGCGAGCCATCGAGGTGGACGTGGAGGTCCGTCTTGGGGAGCCGCTCGAAGAAAGAGAGCGGCAGCTCGTGCGTCTGCTGTGCCATGGGTCGATCTAGCACGGGTGTTTTCGACCGGCGAATTCCCCTACCTGCTAGGGGGATCCGTCCGGAGATCAGCGATGTCCGCGCGAGGTCGGCGGCGGGAGAGATGGCGCGGCGGCGGCCTCGCGCGCGACGCGCTAGCGATCGGCGATACGCACACGCACGTCAACGTAGACGCGCTCCTGCTCGCCCGCGACATCGATCGCCGAGACACGCTCCCGCCCGATCGTGCCCGGTGCGACGCGCGCCGCGCCGTCGGCGAAGTGCGTGTACTCCATCCAGGCCGCGCGCGCGTCGGTGAGGTGGTCGGGCATGCGCTCGTACGTCGATGCGACGCCGTGCAGCGCGCGCGCCGTCGAGAGCTGATCGTTGGCCGCGCGCGCGATCCGCAGACAGCTCTGGTATGCGTCGAGCGCGCCCTGCAGATCTCCGTTCACGCGCAGTCCTTCGGCGAGCACGCACTGCGCCTCGGCTCGCGTCGGCGCGTCGGTGATCGCGGTGCGCATCGCCGCGATGCCAGCCGCGCGGTCTCCGTGCGCGATCTGCTCGGTCGCCTCGCGCACCCGCTGCTCGTAGCTCGGGGGGGTGGTCTGAGCGGACGCCGCGCTCGTGACGAGGGTCAGGGCGAGGGCGAGGAGAAGGGCGCGCATCAGCCGAGAGTAACGCAGACCGAGGCACGGATCGTGTTCCAAGACGCACCATGCTGTCGCACGACTGCGTCGCGGGTGAAGCTGTATCCGCGCCGAAACCAGGGGCGATCGCCTCCCGGCCGTCCCGGGCGCCACGTGCGAGCGATCGGTCTCTGCGCGAGACCTCGCGTCTCACGTGTGGCGAGACCGCACAGCGACGCGAGGTCTCGTGATCCTGGTCGTCGAAGACAGCGCGGTGCAGGCCGCGCGCCTGCGAGTCGTGCTGGAGAATGCTGGTTACCAGGTTCTCGTCGCGCCCGATGGAGAGAGAGGTATCGCCCTCTGCGCCGAGCACCGTCCGGAGGCGGTGCTCACCGACGTCGTCATGCCGGGGATGGACGGGCTCGAGCTCACGCGCCGCATCAAGTCCGACCCCGCGCTCGCGAGCACGCCCGTGATCGTGCTGACTGGATCGAGCGAGCCGGCCGATGTCGTGCGCGCGCTCGAGGCCGGCGCCGACGACTTCCTCGCGAAGCCCTACGAGGACGCGAGCCTCGTCGATCGCGTCCAGCGCACGCTGCGCGGATCGAGCGACGCCGAGCCCACGACGCCCGCACATCGCCTGCTCGTGTCCGCGCTCGAGGACGCCGCCGCAGCGCGCAAGAAGGCCGACGACGCCAATCACGCCAAGGACGACTTCCTCGCGATGCTCTCGCACGAGCTGCGCACGCCGCTCAACGCCATCACCGGTTGGTCGAGCATGTTGCGCTCGGGGACGCTCGGCGCGGCCGCAGCGACGCGTGCGGTCGAGGTCATCGAGCGCAACGCGTGGATCCAGACGCGTCTCATCGAGGACATGCTCGACGTCTCGCGCATCGCGACCGGTGAGCTGCGTCTCGATGCGGCGCCGCTCCGCGTCGGTGACGTGGTCGAGGCGGCGATCGATGCCGTGCGACCCGAAGCGACGGCGCGCACCGTCACGCTCGGGGTCGCGCAGGTCGACGAAGCGTCCGTGATCGGTGATGCCGCCCGCTTGCAGCAGGTCGTGTGGAACCTGCTCGTGAACGCGGTGAAGTTCAGCGAAGCGGGCGGGCACGTCGAGGTCTCGGTGCGCGCCCAGGACGGCGACGTCCATATCATCGTGCGCGATCACGGCCGCGGCATCCCGGCCGAACAGGTGCCGTTCGTGTTCGAGCGCTTCCGCCAGGCGCACCAGCGACGGCGCGGCGAGTCGGGCCTGGGCCTCGGTCTCGCGATCGCCAAGCACATCGTCGAGCGACACGGCGGCCGCGTGGAAGCCCGCAGCGAGGGTCTCGGCCACGGCGCATCGTTCGTCGTGTCGCTGCCGCAATCCGATCTCGGATCTCCGACGCGACACGAGGGGCTGGACTCGCTCGACGGTCTCTCGATCCTCCTCGTCGACGACGAGGCCGACGTACGCGAGCTCGTCTCGCTCGTGCTCCGCGGCGCCGGGGCCACCGTCGAGGCCTTCGCCGACGCACGAGAGGCGGTCGATCGCGCGAGCGGCAAGGACGTCCTGGTCTCCGACATCTCGATGCCCGTCATGGACGGCTACGCGCTGATGCGCTCGATCCGCGCGCGGCCCTCGTCGGAAGGCGGCAAGATCCGCGCGATCGCGCTCACCGCCGTCGGCGGACAGCCCGCCAAGGATCGCGCGCTCGCGGCTGGCTTCGACGTGTTCCTCACCAAGCCGATGGCGCCGCGCGAGCTCGTGCGCGTCGTCTCGATGGTCGCGACACCTCCCACGCGAGCGCGCACGTGATGTCGAGCTCGGAGTCGGCGGCGCTGGACGTGCTCGTGATGGTGCTCGAGCGGACGCACTACGCGTTGCCGCTCGACCGCGTGCTCGAAGCGGCGCGGCGCGTGACGATCACACCGCTCCCGGCGGCGCCTGCGATCGTGCTGGGGCTCGTCGTCCATCGCGGCGTTCCCATCCCGGCGATCGATCTGCGTGCTCGGCTGGGGCAGCCCGCCCGCGCGGCAGCGCTCGGCGATCATCTCGTGATCGCGCGCGCCGCGCGGCGCAACGTCGCGCTCGTCGTCGACCAAGTGCTGGAGATGCGCTCGCTCGATCCGTCGCGGATCCATCCGCCGGTCGTGCCCGATCCCCAGATCGCCGGCATCGCGGTCGTCGAGGACGACCTCTGGATGATCGAAGATCTCGACGCGCTCTTGTCGCTCGAGGAAGAGACGGCGCTCGATCGTGCGATGGAGGCGTCGCCTCGATGATGCTGCCGAGCTCCGACGACGTCTGCTCGGCGATCGCGCGCGAGCTCGAGATGCGCATCGGCGCGTCGGCGACACGCCTGTCGGCGCCCATGCTCGCCGCCGCCGTCGAGCGCGTGCGCGTCGGGACACACAGCACCGACGCCGTGCAGGTTCTCTCTCGGCTGCAGGCGGGTGATCCCGAAGTGACCGAGGCGCTCGTGCTCGAAGCGACGGTCGGCGAGACCTATTTCTTCCGCGAGCGCGGACATCTCGACGTCTTGTGTCGCGAGCTCTTGCCCGGGCTCTTGGCGGCGCACCCGAGCCGCCGCGTCCGCATCTGGTCGGCCGGTTGTGCGACGGGCGAGGAGCCCTACTCGATCGCGATCACGTGCCTCGAAGCGCTCGGTCGCCGGGCTGCCGACCGCGTGGAGATCCTGGCCACCGACGTCAGCCCCGTCGCGATCCGCAAGGCACGCGAGGGCGTGTACGGCCCTTGGTCGTTCCGCGGCGTCTCGTCCACGACGCGCGGCGCGTGGTTCGATCCGAGCGGTCGCCTCGCGAGCGAGCCCCGCAAGCTCGTGACGTTCCGTCTGCACAACTTGCTCGACCTGGTCGGCTGGCCCGAGGACGTCGACGTCGTCTTCTGTCGGAACGTCCTCATCTACTTCACGCCGGAGCACGTGCAGAGCTGCATCGATCGCTTCGCCGCGTGCCTGACCGACTCGGGCTGGCTCGTGCTCGGGCCGTCCGATCCACCGCCCAGGACGACCGCGCTGCGCCCTCGTCGGCTCGAGGGCGCGATCGTGTACGGGCGGAAGCTCCACGAGCCCGCGCTTCCGAAGCCAGCGCCGCTGCTCGCGCTGCCGGTGCCCGCGAGCGTGCGGCCGTTCTCGTCGTCGCTGAGCGTTCGGAGCGCACCGGCGCCGAAAGCGCCGCGCACCCTCGATTCACGGCTCGCGCTCGCCCGAGATCTCGCCGATCGCGGCGCGCATCGCGAAGCGCTCGCAGCGCTCGAGGCGATCGTCGAGGAAGCGCCCGGGATCGAGACGTGGATGACGCGCGGCACGATCCGCAGCGCCTCGGGCGATCATGCGGGCGCGACGGAGGATGCGGAGCGGGCGCTCGCGCTCGATGCGACGCTGCCGGCGGCACATCTGCTGCTGGCGACCTCTCGGGCCGCGCGCGGCGATCTCGCCGGTGCGAGACGCGCGGCGTTGGATGCACAGCGCTCGCTCGCCGATCGCGCCCCACGCGAGGACGTCGCGCACGCGGGCGGTCGTCGCGTCGACGAGATGATGCGAACGGCCTCGCGCATCGGTCGGCTCCGCGCACGGAGGCGCCGCGCATGACGATGGATCCCAACCCGCGGGATCTCGATCCCGTCGAGCGCGAGATCCTCGCGCGCCGCACCGCCTCGCTCGCGCGAGAAGCCGGCGAGATCCGCGAGGCCCCGGGCGTCGACGTGCTCGTCGTGCGCAGCGGTGGTCGTCGTGTCGGCATCCTGCTCGAAGACGTCATCGTCGCCGCAGCGCTGCGCCGCATGACGCTCGTGCCCTTCGCACCGGTCGAGGTCGCCGGCATCTCGTTGCTCGACGGCGTGGTGACGCCCGTCTTCCATCTGCACGCGCTGCTGGGCATGTCGAGCGTCTCGCTGCCCGAGCACGCGCGCGTCGTGTTGGTCGGCGATCGCAGCGCACCTCTCGCGCTCGCGGTGGAGGTCGCCGAGTCGATCGTCCGTGTCGAGCTCGACCGTCTCCTGCCGCTCCCCGACACCGGGACGCGCATCGCCTCGCGCACGCGCGGCATCACGCGCGACGGAATGCTGATTCTCGACGTCCCCGCGATGCTCGCCGATCCGGCGGTCACGCTCGATGTCGCTCAACGCAGAGACCAGGACTGAAAGATGGCCGACCCGACGCAGACACCGACGAATCTCCCGCCCAGCTCCGACATCGAGCGCGAGCGCACGCGCACCGTCGATGCGATCCTCAGCCGAAGCTCGTGGGTCCCGCTCGTGCCGCTCGTGCTGCTCGCCGCGATGCTCTTCTACCAAGTCGACACGCTCGTCGAGGCCATGACCTGGGTCGATCACACCGATCAGGTGATCGCCGACGCGCAGGAAGTCCAAGCTTCGCTGCTCGTCTCGCAAGGCGGCGTGCGCGGGTTCCTGCTGACGGGCGACGAGTCCTTCCTCGCTGGCTACACGGCGGGGATGCGCACGTTCGACAACGAGATCGACGGCCTCGCGACGTTGGTGAACGACAATGCGACGCAGGTCCGTCGCGCCAACGCGATCCGCGACTGGGCGCACGGCTGGGACGCCGAGCAGATCCAACCGATGATCGCCGCGAGGCGCGCGGGCACGCTCCCCACGCCGGAGCGCGTGCAAGCGTCGCGGCTCGACGACGGGCGCAACATGATCGCAGAGCTCATCGAGACGGAGCGCACGCTGCTGACGACGCGTACGGCGGCCACGCGCGACGCGACGAACCAGACGCTCTGGCGGAGCGGCATCGCGCTCGCGGTCGTGGCGATCCTGCTCGTGCTCTTCATCCGGCAGCAGCTGAGCACGGTGTCGAGCTCGTACGCGCAGGTGATCGGCGTCTCCGAAGAGCGCACGCGCACCATCGAGAACAGCGCGCGATCTCTCGGCCACGCCGTGCGCACGTACGGCGAGTACATCGAGCGCCTCTCGCGCGGCGATCTCGGTGGCAAGGTCGATCCGGTCGGCGACGAAGAGCTCCGCGCGCTCGGCCACAACCTGCGCGGCCTGGGCGAGTCGCTCTCGGGGATGGTCTTGCGCATGCGCGAGGCCGTCGCGGGTCTGTCCACCAGCACGGCCGAGATCGCATCGACGATGCAGCAGCAGAGCGCAGGCGCGAGCGAGTCGGCCGCCGCCGTCGCGCAGACGGTCGCGACCGTCGACGAGGTCTCGCAGAGCGCGCAGCAGACGGCGGAGCGCGCGCGATCGGTCGCCGAGGCCTCGTTGCGGAGCGTGGAGGTGTCGGCCGGCGGTCGTCAGGCGGTCGAGAAGTCCGTCGCCGTCATCGCGAACCTGCGCGAGCAGGTGGGCTCGATCGCCGAGAAGATCCTCGCTCTCTCCGAGCAGGCGCAGGCCGTCGGTCAGATCATCACGACCGTGAACGAGCTCGCCGAGCAGTCGAACTTGCTCGCGCTCAACGCGTCGATCGAGGCGGCACGCGCGGGCGAGCACGGCCGCAGCTTCGCGGTCGTCGCGCAAGAGGTCCGCAGCCTCGCCGAGCAGTCGAAGGCCGCGACCGCCCAGGTGCGATCGATCCTCGGCGACATCCAGAAGTCCACGACCGCCGCCGTGCTCGTGACCGAGGAAGGCAGCAAGGGCGCAGCCGCCGCCGTCGAGTCGGTGCGCGAGGTCGGTACGCGCATCGAGCAGCTCGCTGGCACGATCGACGAGGCCTCGCGTGCCGCGCAGGTCATCGTCGGCGCGGCACAGCAACAGGTCACGGGCATCGCGCAGATCTCGCAAGCGATGCACTCCATCAACATCGCCACCTCGCACGCCGCCGAAGGCACGCGTCAGACGGAGCGCGCGTCGCGCGAGCTGAGCGACGTCGCCGCGAAGCTGCGCGAGACCGCCGCGCAGTTCCGCTCCTAGAGCCGCGATGGTCGACGACGCCACGCTCGCCAAGCTGAGGCAGCTCTTCGCCGAAGAGCTGGCCGATCACGTCGCACGGCTCGAGGACGCCGTCGCGACGGCGGGGCGCGTGGATCCGAGCGATCGTGGCGCGCTCGACGGCGTCGCGCGCGAGATCAAGCGATCGGCGCACACGCTCAAGGGCTCGGCCCGCGTCACCGGCTACGACGCGCTCGAGCGGCTCTGCGAGGCGTTCGAGACGCGGCTCGCGACGCCGGAAGTCACGCTCGAGCCGGCACGCGCGGTCGAGGCGCTGCGCTCGGTGCTGCCGACGCTGCGCGACGCCGTCGCACGCCTCTCGCGCGGCGAGCCCGTCGACGATGCGGCGACGCGTGCGGTCACGCTCGGGCTGCGAGGCGTGGCGCCTCCGCCCGAGGAAGCAGAAGAGCCGTCGAGCGACAGCGTGTTCGTGCCGGCTCCCTTGCGCACTGCGACGATGTCGGGCGACACGAGCCGTAGCTTCGCGTCCGACGGCGAGACGGTACGCGTGCCCGTCGCGAGCATCGCGGGCTTGCTCACCGCGGCGCAGGAGCTCCAAGCCGTCACGGGGCGGATGCGCGGGACGCGGCACGGCGCGCTCGAAGCGAGCCTGCACGACGCGGAGCTCCGGCTCACGCGGGCGCTGCGCGCCATCCGATCGCTCGCGCAGGCCGAAGACGACGATCGACTGACGCCGCTCACGCTGGCGATCGAAGGCGCCGCGGACGCGCTGCGCGCTGCGATCACCACGTCGCGTGCGCAGGAGCTCGATCACGCGCGCGCGTGGACCGAAGCCCGCCAGTCCGCGATGCAGATCTCCGATCGCTCGCGACGCCTGCGCGTTCGCAGGTTCGCCGCGCTCGGTACGGCCATCGAGGCGACCGCGCACGAGGCGGCAGGCTCGCTCGGCAAGCGCGTCACTGTCTCGATCGAGGGTGACGACGCCGAGGTCGATCGCCGCGTGCTCGAAGCGCTGCGCGATCCGCTCCTGCACCTCGTCCGCAACGCCATCGATCACGGGCTCGAGTCGCCGGGCGAGCGGACCAGCCGCGGCAAGCCCGAGCAGGGCACGCTCTCGGTTCGCGCATCGCTCGCCGGGGTGGAGCTCACCGTCGAGATCCGCGACGACGGGCGCGGAGTCGATCTCGCGCGCGTTCGTGCACGCGCCGCAGAGCTGGGCCTGCCGCCCGGCGCGACCGATCGCGAGACGCTCGCCAATCTCTTCGAGCCGGGGTTCACGACGCGCGATGCGCCGAGCGCGATCTCCGGACGCGGCGTCGGCCTCGACGTCGTGCGCCAGCGGATCGCGCAGCTGCATGGACGCGTGGCGATCGAGACGAGCGGCGGCGTCGGCACGACGTTCCGGATCGTGGTCCCGAGCGATCTCAGCACGCTGCGCGGGCTCGTCGTGCGCGCGCGCGACACGCACGCCGTGATCCCGACCACGACGATCGAGCGCGTCGTCCGCGTCCGGGCCGACGAGGTCGTCTCGATCGATGGGCGGCAGCACGTGGCGACCGATCGTGGTCCCGTCCCGCTCGCGGATCTGCCCACGTTGCTGGGGTTTCCCGCGCGAGGATCGAGCGGGCTCGACGACGCGCGCCATCCCGTCGTGATCCTCGCGATCGCCGAGCGTCGCATCGCGCTGCGCACCGACGCGGTGCTCGACGAGCGTCCGGTCGTCGTCCAACCGCTCGGCGGGCGCATCAAGCGTCTCGCGCTGGTCTCGGGAGGCGTCGTGCTGCAGGACGGCGAGCTCGCGCTCTTGCTCGACGTCGGCGACGTGCTGCGGCTCGCGCGCGCGGCGCGCGACGTCGCGGGCGACACCGACACGCGCGTTCGCCACGTGCTGCTGGTCGACGACTCGGTGACGACGCGTCAGCTCGAGCGCTCGCTGCTCGAGGCCGCCGGATACCTCGTGTCGGTCTCGGCCGACGGTCTCGATGCGTGGAATGCACTGAACGGGACCGAGACGTTCGACGCGATCGTGTCCGACATCGAGATGCCGAACCTCGACGGCTTCGCGCTGCTCGCGCGCGTGCGCTCGACGCCGCGCTTCTCGCGCTTGCCGGTCGTGCTCGTCACGGCGCTCGCGAGCGACGAAGACCGGCAGCGCGCGCTCGATCTCGGTGCGAGCGCGTACATCACCAAGCGCGGCTTCGACGACGAAGCGTTGCTCGATGCCCTGGAGAGCCTGACGTGACGATCCGCGTCGCGATCGTCCACGATTCGCCGAGCGTTCGCGCCGCGCTGCGTGTCGCGCTGGAGGCCGACGACGATCTCGTCGTGGTGGGCGAGGCCGACGACGGAGACCGCGCCGTCGCGCTCGTGCGCGATACGCGCGCGGACGTGCTCCTGATGGACGTGGTGATGCCGCGTCTGGATGGCTACGCCGCGACGCGCGCCGTCATGGCCGAGAGACCGACGCCGATCGTGCTCGTCTCGTCCGTCGTGAACCCACGTGACGTGGACGTCGCCATGAACGCGCTCAAGTCCGGCGCGCTCGCGATCGTCGAGACCATCCCTTCGCCGCTCGATCCCACGTACCGATTTCGTCGAGGCGCGCTCGCGCATCTCGTCCGCTCGCTCGCCGCCGTGCCTCTCGCGGGTAAGCTGCGCACCGACTACGACGAGATCG
>CAYSCF010000264.1:0-9743 GCA_964429305.1 uncultured Sandaracinaceae bacterium
GCGCTCATCGAGAACAACGAGTTCTCGGGCAGCGGCCGCGGTATGGTCGGCTACACGCACAACCTCTACATCAACGAGATCGACACGCTCACGTTCCGTGGGAACTGGTCGCACTCGCTCGCGCCGGGTCCGGACATCGGTCACCTCTTCAAGTCGCGCGCGCACCACAACTTCGTCCTCTACAATCGCCTCACGGCCGAAGACTCTCACTCGAGCTACGAGCTGCAGTTGCCCGAGGGTGGCATCGCGTACGTGATCGGCAATCTCATCGAGCAGGGCTCGATGGGGCCCAATCGCACGATCGTCAGCATCGGCGGCGACGGCATGCAGTGGCCCGATCACCACGTCTTCCTGATCAACAACACGATCGTGAACGCCGACACCGGCGGCACGTTCATCCAGGCGACCGCGCCGATCGATCTCGACGTGATCAACAACCTGATGATCGGCCCGGGCACGCCCATCAGCGGCGGCGCCACCATCACGATGATGACCAACCGCATGGGCGCGACGAGCGACGTCGTGGACGCGACCACGTTCGACTATCACCTCGCGGCGGGCAGCCCGGCGATCGATGCGGGCACGATGCCGGGCAGCGACGGCACGATGTCGCTCGTGCCCGTGATGCAGTACGTGCAGCCGCACGCGACCGAGTCGCGCAGCAGTGTCGGCACGATCGACATCGGCGCGTACGAGTACGGCAACACCGGCATGATGGTCGATGCCGGCAGCGTCGTGCCCGACGCAGGCTTGCTCCCGGACGCGGGCCACGCGGGAGTCGATGGCGGTCCCGGCTCGGACGCAGGACACGCGACGGCCGACGCGGGAACCGCGCCGAGCACCGGCGGTGGCTGCTGCGGTGTCGCGGGCACGCGCTCGCCCTACGGCTCGCTCTTCATGCTCGTGCTGATCGGCTTGGTCGTCGTTCGCCGACGCGCGCGATGATCGTCACTACTTCCGAAGCGCTCGCCACGCTCTGCGCAGCGCTCCGATCGGCGCCGTACGTCGCGGTCGACACGGAGTTCGTCCGCGAGCGCACGTACTACGCGCGGCTCTGTCTCGTGCAGATCGCGCACGGCACACATGCGGCGGTCATCGATCCGCTCGCGCCCGGGATCGATCTCGCGCCGCTGCACGCGCTGCTCGCCGACGCGTCGGTGCTCAAGGTCTTCCACGCGGCCGGCCAAGACCTCGAGATCTTCTCGGTGGCGATGGGCTCGGTCCCCGCTCCGGTGTTCGACACACAGATCGCCGCGTCGGTGCTCGGCTACGGCGAGAGCCCCGGCTACGGGGCGCTCGTCTCGGCGGTGCTCGGTGTCCACCTCGACAAGGCTTCGCAGCGCGCCGACTGGTCCAAGCGCCCGCTCACCGAGCGCCTGGTCGCCTACGCGCTCGGTGACGTCACGCATCTGTGCAAGGTCTACGACGCGCTGAGCGCGCAGCTCTTCGGTCGTGGCCGCACCGAGTGGGTGGCCGAAGAGATGCGCGCGCTCAGCGATCCCACGCGCTACCGCGTGCTGCCCGAGGACGCGTGGCGACGGGTGAAGCTGCGCAATGCGGATCCTCGCGCGCTCGCGATCGTGCGCGAGCTCGCTGCGTGGCGCGAGACGACGGCGATGGCGCGCGATCTCCCGCGCGGATGGGTGCTGCACGACGAGTCGCTCGGCGAGATCGCGCTGCAAGCGCCGCAGACCGCCGATGCCCTCGCGCAGGTCCGATCGATGAAGCCCGCGTTCGCGCGCGGCCCCGACGGCGAAGCGATCCTCGCGATCGTCGCGCGCGTGCTCGCCTCCCCCGCGACGTGGCCCGAAGTCCCGGCGCGTCGCGCGCCGAGCGAGCCGCAGGACGCGATGGTCGCGCTCCTCGGTGCGTTGCTCCGCGCGCGCTGCGAGGCCGAGGGCGTCGCGCCACGCATCGTCGCGACGCAGTCCGATCTCGAGCAGCTCGCCGCGAGCGCGGACGCCCGCATCCCCGCGCTCGAGGGCTGGCGCCGCGATTTCTTCGGCGACGACGCGCTCGCGCTGCGCGAAGGTCGCCTCACGCTCACCGGCGGCGAAGGCGGCGTGAAGATCGAGCGCGTGGGCGACTGATCGTCTGGGGGACCGCGCGCTCGCGCTCGTCTCGAGCGCGCGAGGCTCGTCTCGGGCACGCGAGGCTCGGTTGGGAGAGTTGCGCGGGAACCCAGGAACCCAGGAGCTTGAGCTCCCTGCTGGGCTCCTTTCTTTCTGGGCTCCCGCGAAGCTCGCGCGTCACGGAATGGGCGCGCCCAGCATCTCCACCAACGCGCGATGGAACGCTCGGTAATGCGCCCGCAGCAGCGCACGCTCGCGCGCCAGACGCGCATCGAGGGCGGCGAGCACCTCATGGCGCTCCGCGGGGGTCGCGCGCCGCAGTGGGCATCGATCGAACATCCCCGTCGCGCCGCTCGGATCCGCGCGCTCTTCGAAGCAGTCGGCGAAGGTGCCGTCTCGCACGGTGCCCGCTCCCGCGAGCCCGCGTACCACCGCGCGTCGTAGCGCGGCCCGCTGCGCGAGCGCCGTGTCGCGCAACGACCGCGCGCTCTCGAACTGTCGGGCGAGCTCGCGCGTGATCCAGAGCGCGAACGCGTGCGTGCCGTCGCTCGGATCCATCGCTACCATCTCGTCGAGGTCGCGCCCGGTGAAGCCGACCGCGAGCCCGGGCGGCTCGAAGCTCGCCTCCCACGCGAGCACGACACCTTCCTCGGGATCGCCGAACGAGAAGCTGAACGTGTCGTCCGCCTGCCACTGCGCGTCGAGCGCGAGCCCATCGGCGGCGTCGTGCAGCACCAGACGCAGCTGCGTCAGCACGCCGTCGGTGATCGTGAGCTCGTAGCGATCCTCCTCGTCGCACGGAGGCTGCGCGCACCACGTCTCGATCGTCGTTGCGTTGCGCGGAGCGCTCGCTCGCGACCAACCACGCTCCGCGGCTCGCGCGCGAAGCACGTCGACGCTCGCGATCTGCGCGTGTACAGGCGCCGCTCCGAAGAGCAGCGCCACGACGAGGATGGATCCCCACTGTGATCGCACGGCGGTCAGACACCGCCGCAGCGCGCGCCTTGGGGCGGGGTCACTCGCGTGCGGTACAGTGAACACCGTCGCCGCGACGCACCACGCAGTCCGACGTGTACGCGTGCACGAGGATCTCGTCGTCGCGCTGCTCGAGCGTGGTCGCGCCCTCGGTCGGAAGTCGCTCGCGCGTGAAGCCGCCATCGCTCGAGCGAAACGTGTTGCCGCTCGAGTCGACCAGCACGATCGCCCCGTGCGCGATGGCGACGCTGGTCCAGACGCGCGCATCGCCGCCGTGATCGATCCAGTGCGCGCCGCCATCGCGCGTGCTCCACACGTGGCCTGCGTCGCCGACCGCGACGCCGTCGGCAGAGTGGTTGTCGAACGCGAAGGCCGAGGGCAGGGGGCCTCCTTCCCAGTGCAGATCGTTCCAGTGCGCCCCCCCGTCGCCACTCGCGAGCAGACGCGGAGGCCATCCCGTGACCGGGCCCGAGAGCGCGATCAGCCGACCGCTCGAGGGCACACGCACGAACGTCCGCGCATCTTCGAGCGCACGCGCCGCATCGCCGAAGACGAACCCGGTCGGTGTCCACGCCCGGCACGTCGAGCCGCCACGGCCGCGCCAACACTGCCGCTCGACCGCGAGCCCGCCGCCCAGATCCATGCGACGCGCCATCGTGGCTTGTGCGCGCGCGAGCGAGACGACCGCCATCAGCAACCCGAGGGCCGCGGTCGCGCTCACGAGCCATCGTCTCGCGCTCACCCACCAAGCTTCCCACGCGCCGCGCCGAAGCCAAGCGCGTCACCGTGCCATCACGGGCTCATCGCGCGCATCGCACGGGCCAGATGCACCGGAGTCGGTCTCCCGACGACGACAAGGTGCATTGGACCCGCGTCTCGTCGACGGCGGTGGCGGCATCGGCCGCGACGCTCCGTCCCGCGTCCACGGCGCTCGCGTCGAGCTCGTAGAGCAGCTCGTTGCACACCAACACGCAGCCATCCGGAGTCGGAGCCGCCGTTCCCTGCGTCACGCGCACCGCCTCCGCGCTCGTGATGGTCCACGTGCCCTCCGGGCTGGCGCAATCCGAGCACGCGACCGCGTGAGCCACGAACAACGCTGCAGCCACCGCGCGACCGACCCCCATGGCTTCACGATACCACTGCGCCCTTCGGCCGGAGTCAGTCGCTCGGCTCGCGCGCGACGACGATCCGGTGGTCTGCGACGACGTACACGTTCGCGCGCTCGACGCTCGCGCGCCTCGCTCACTCTCGCGTGACGTGCGGCACGGCGTAGAAGCCCTCGTCCGGTCGGAAGCTCATCTCGTGTGCGAGCACCGATACGACCTCGGACGCGTCCGCGGTCGGCCACGCGATCGCGTCCATCGCCGCGCGCACGCAGCGCATCGACGCGATGCGCACGTTCGTCGCCGGCGTCTCGCCGTCGCGATAGCCCGTCGTCTCGCTGGCATCCTCCGCGGCGGTCACGTTCCAGAGATCGACGGTCACTTCGTCGAGCGGCAGCGCCGCGAGCAGCTCGCGCGCCGCGCGTAGCGCGATGCCGCAGACGTAGTCCTGATAGAGGTCGAGCCGATCGCGCATCGTGCGCACGAGCGTCCCATCGGCCGTCGGGACCGCCTGCCCGAGCGGCGCGCGCAGATCGACGTGCGCGTGCGTCTCGGAGAGCGCGACCTGCACACCATCGCTGCCGACGTGCGAGCGCACCGCGACCAGGCTCTCGCACGCAGCGAGCGCCTCACGATAGGCGAGCAGGTCGCCCGCGAGCACACGCGTCGCGAGCACCTGCACCTCTTCCCATTCGGCGTGCTCGTCCCCACCGGGATCGGGCGCGCTGGCATGCGCGTGCCAAGGAATCGACCGAATGGCCTCGCGGTGCACGCCGCGAAGCGCTTCGAGGCGCGCCGCGAGCGCCTTCCGCTCCGCTGCGAGGCGAAAGTCGGCCGCTGCCTTGTCCGCCGATACGCCGCCGGGAAAGCCGTCGTAGACACTCGCCGCCGGCCGCTCGAACGCATCGATCAACAGGCCGAGCAGTCCCATCCCGCCGGTGCCGTCTCCGGGCCGGTAGTGGTGCGTGTAGTGCGCGTAGTGATGATGATGGTGGTGGTGGCCCATCCGTCCCCCGACGTTCCGTCGGGCGCCGACCGACGTCAAGCCAGCGCATGTTACGCTCTCGCATGAGCCACGACTGCCGGAGGCATGCAGTCGCCGCGCTCGCCGCCGCGCTGCTCTCGAGCTGCTATCTCGCGCACGAGCGTGACCCCCGAGACGCCGCCGCCCTCGCCGACGCGCTCCGCGTCGATGCGGGGATCGATGGCGGCACCGACGCGTATCGCGTGCCCGATGTCGGGCTCGACGTGGGCCGCGACATCGGCACCGACAGTCCTGTCGTGCCGCGCGATGCATGGCAATACTGCCCGCCGCAGCTGGATTGCCGCTATGCCCAAGGCATCACGGTCGTCACCTTGCGGGAAGTCGCGACGACACACGACGAGTCGGATCCGGCGTGCGTGACGCTCGACATTCCGCCGCCCGGCACGCTCGACTGTTCCGCCGGCACCATCGTCAGAGTCATCCGCTGCGAGCGCGCAGGCGCGCACATCTACGTTATGCCGACGGTCACCGCGGTGGGGAATGGTCACGCGGATCGCGCAGGATATGGCGAGGTCGGCTACGACAGCTGCTCGTGTCCGGGGGTGGGCTCCTGGGTCGACAATCCGGCGGCGGGCAGAGAACTGGGCGTCTTCTTCGGCCCCGAGCTCCATGGCCAACGGGACTACTCGTTCATCGGACTGGACGTCGCCTATCACGTCGTCATCTGCGCCGTGAACTGACCGCTCGCATGTACGATGTAGATCTCCGGATGCGCCTCTTCTCCAGCACGCGGCTCCTGTCCCTCGCGCTCTTCGTGTGGCTCGCCCTCGCGTCGCTGGGCGCCGCGCAGCGCGCATGCCCCGACCTCGATGGCCGCTGGCGCGACGCGCGCATCGAAGAGACCGTGGTCTTCGTCCTCTCGTCCGAGCACGACGCAGTCGAGGTGCATTGGGACAACTGGAACGTGCCGGGCCCGCTCCGTCTGACGCGCACGGCCGACGGATGCACGTACACCGGCTCGTTCCGCAACCAGCGCTGGCTGGTCCGCGATCCGGACGGAGCGCGCGTGCTCGAGACCTACACCGGAACCGCGACGCTCCGCGTGGACGACGGCGGGATTCTCCACCTCGACATCACCGGCGTCTCTCGCGACGAGCACAGGCCCGCGTGGGACCGCACCCAGTTCCACATCGCACGCGAGCTCACCCGCTCGTAAGCGGGTTCCGCGCGAGAAGGTCGTCGAGAACGACGCGCAGCCGTGCAGTTTCTTCGGGGCTCGGGACGTCGCTGCTCGCGGCTCCGAGCGCGCCCAGGACGTCGAGGGCACGCGCGTGCGTCGCCGCGTCGATGGTCTGCCGAGCGCGCACCTCGCTCAACCAGTCGGCGAAGTGGCCGATGTTGGAAGCGAGCTTCTGCGGCCGCGAAGAAGCGCGCACCGCTTCGCGCAGACGCTCGAGCACGAGCACACCGTCGATGACCACGCTGCAGTGCTCGACCTCGCTTGCGTACCCCTTCAAGGGCAGCGAGGGTGGTTCTTGCTTCTTCGGCACGAGTGCGAGCCCATCTACCACGAAGGCTCGCTCAGGGTTTGCCGTCGGGCGCGACCTCGCGTGCGCGCGGTCGCTCGACGATTCCGACTTGCGTGCGCTTGGACCAACCGGGGGCGGCTGCTTCGAGCAGCGCGTGCATGTGCGCTTGCGACGAGCGAACGGCCTCCTTCCCGATGATGCGCCTCTCGCGCACGAGGTCCCGGCTGCGCGCCATCGCCATCGACTTCACGTACGTGAACACCACCTGCTCGACGCTCGGCCACGCCCAGTGACCCTCGATGTCGCGGTCCTCGACCCAGCCCGGCCCGACCGAGCGGCCTGCTGGCCACCAGTCGTCCACGTCGTCGATCTTCGGATCGACCTCGCGCATGCGTGCGACGAAGTGCTCGAGCGACTTGCGAATCGCATCGCTCGTGCGCGCCCCTCGATCCGGCGGCTCGCTGGGCGGTTGCGCCGTGGCGGGCGCGCGCTCGATGCGGCTCGTCCGCGCTCCCTCGTACCAAGCCCTCGCGACGCGCAGCTCCGCTCCCGCCAAGCACGCCGCGACGAGCGTGAGCGCCACCGCGACCCAACCACCGAACCACCCGCCGAGCACCCAGCCCACGGCGAGAAACGTCGTCGCCCTGCCGTACGCACGGCGCCAGCGCTCGTGCTGCTCGCTCATGCGCTCGTAGACGATCTCGACCGCCTCGCGAAGGGCCCATCGGTCGGGCGCCGTTCGATATCCGCCGGTCTCGTGCGGCGCCGTGAGCTCGCCTCGCACGAGCACGAACGCGCCCAGGGCCGGCCCCGCGCGACGCACGCGCTCGCCGCTCGACGTCGCTCCACCCGAGAGCCCACCGCGCAAGCGAGCCTGCGGCGAGGGCGTCACCTCCACGGTCTCGCCGCTCACGGTACGCAGAACGAATGGGTGCATCTCGCTCACGCGATGCGTCTCGCTCAGCACGGTGCCGTCGCGGCTCGCGCGTGCGCGCTCGGAGATCACCACGTGCGGCAGCGGCTCCTCGCCCATGCGCTCGATGTGCCCCGCCACCCAGCCATGCCCCGCCGTGAGCACGGCAGCGCTCATCGCCTCCTCGAACGCGGGCCCGCCGGCCGCCGCGCGCGACTCTCGAAGCCAGCGCATCGCCGCGCCGAGGAGGGCGAGCCCAGTGAGCGCGAGCGCGACCGACGCGGCGATGGATTCCAGAGGGCTCATGCGTTCGGGCTCGCACGCAGCGTACCGCGAGCGCGAGGCCCACGAAGCCGTGCTCTCGGTGATCCACGGGCCGTGACGGCCCGTGAGACCGTCTCTCGTGCGTGGCCCATCGACGAGCCCGCGTCGCCGAGCGTTCCGCACGGTTCGGCTCGGCACGCAGCGTGTATATCGTCTGACCATGAAAGACGCGGCGGCGGTTCTCGCGATCCTGGTCGGTCTCGTCGCCGGCTTCCTCGCCTTCTCGGTCGTGGCCTTCGGTCTCTGGGCGACGTTCGGACATCCGCCACCGGGAGCGCATCCGGGCCCTGCCGGGATGGGCCCCATCGTGTGCGGCGGCGCGTGCATGCTCGCGGACCTCGCGCTCGTGATCGCGGGCGTGGCGTACTGGATACGCAAGCGTCGCGCGCCCTGAGCCGAGAGCCGCGCGGGACGGGCTCGATCCCCAGCGCGCCAAGCCGCGATCAAGCTCCTGTCGATCGCAGCGCGGCTCCCTTCGCGCCGTTCGCCGGCTGCACCCGTGCGAACGCGCTGCTACCGTTCGCGCGTGACGTTCCGCGCCGAGCACGACGCGCAGGCCGAGCGCATCGCCGCGCTGGAAGCGGAGCTCGCCGAGGCGCGTCGCCGCGAGCGAGCCCACCAGGACACGCTCGTCCAGCTCGAGTATGTCCGCGCGAAGCTCGCGCGCGCAGAGCAAGAGCAGGGCGCGCCCACACCGTCGAGGCGCCGCCGCGTCTGGGCGTTCGTGTTGCTGTGGACGCTCAGCGTGACAGTTGCCATCTGGCTGATGGCGCGTGGCCCGATCGAGCAGCTCCGGCAGCTCCGCGATCAGCAGAGAGCGGCGCTCTGTGGCGACTCGTCCATGTCCGCGACGAGCCCGGCTCCCGCAGCGTGCGAGCCCACGCCGCCGCCGCACCGCGCACCGTAATCTCCGCGCGTCAGCCGATGCGCTCGACGAGGCGCCCGCGGTGATCGAAGAGCTCGCCCCCGCCCGCTTCCTTCATCGCCTCGCGCATCGCCCGTCGCGTCTCGCCCTTCACGCTCTCGTCCGCCGCGTTCCACGCGTCCCACTCCGCGCGCGTCATGCGATGCACGCGCGGTAGCACGCCGAGCCGCACCATCTCCTCGGCCGTCGGCACGAGCTGAGTGGACGGCGGAGCCATCGCGCGCGGGCTGCGTGCGAAGAGCCCCTGCGCCGGCTCGCCCTCGCGCGACGGAGCCCGCGGCTCGCGCGCGCTCCGCGCTGCCACGAGCGGCGGCCGCACCCACGCAGCCCCGAGCTGCCGCGGATGCACGCTGACGGGATCGACGACGTCACGAGGCCGACCGCTGGAACGACGAGCCACGGGGGAAGCATGCGATCGATGGTGCATCCACGGTAGACGCGGATCGCGCGCGGGACTGACGCGGCGCCCGCGCATTCAGTCGGCGAGCACGTCGTCGACCGAGCCGGCGGTGAGCACGCGCTCGACCCAGCGATCGAGGGTCGCGGCGTCCGCGTGCATCACGCGCTCGGCGGCGCTCTCGGGCACCGACGTGAAGCGCAGCCGGAGGAGCTTGAGCAGCATCTCGGCACGGCCTTCGACGCGGCCTTCGACACGGCCTTCGACACGCCCCTCCGCGATCAGCTTCTCTGCCATCGACATGATCGTGTCTCCTGCGCGAGCGTCGATCGCTCGCATCGTCGCGTGCTCGGCGGTCATGTCGTGGAGCGAAGCGCCGCCCTCCCTACCGTCTCGCGCGCTCAGTCGGCGAGCACGTCGTCGACCGAGCCCGCGGTGAGCACGCGCTCGACCCAGCGATCGAGCGTCGCGGCGTCCGCGTGCATCACGCGCTCGGCGGCGCTCTCGGGCACCGACGTGA
>CAYSCF010000265.1:0-9738 GCA_964429305.1 uncultured Sandaracinaceae bacterium
TCTCGAAGGACGCGTTGCGGAAGAAGATGCGGCCGCGCGAGAAGCGCATGTCGCCGACGATGCCGTAGCGCTGATCGGTGCCGACGATCCGGAACGGGCGATCGTCGTCGGCGATCGAGATCGTCGCGTCCATCAGGTTGTCGCGCACGAGGAAGGGCTCGTCCTGGTGCACGGTGAGATCGATCGTGACGTGGTCGTGGCCTGGATCGTAGCTCGTGACCTCGCGTCGCTCGGTGCGCGTGAGCTCGCCGAGCGTCGTGCCGAGCTCGATGTTGTGCGTGTAGGCGAGGCGCGCGACGCGCACGTCGCCCGTGAGCGAAGGCAGTCGCTCGCCCGCAGCCCACGACAGACGCGCATCCGTGCCGACCACGAGCTCGAGGCCGTCGGTCGGCGTGAGCGTCAGATCGTGCGCGACGACGTTCAGCACGTAGCGAGAGAGCGCCTGCCCTTCGATCGTTCCTTCACCGGTCGCCTCGATGGTCCCGCCGGAGACGTCCGCGCGGAGCGCGTCGAGGAGCAATCGCCGCGAGCTGAACGTCGCGTGCGCCTCGAGCCCCGTGACCGATGTGCCGCGCGCCTGGATCATCCCGTTCTCGATCCGAGCTTCGCCGAACATCTCGGGCGCGGCGATCGGGCCGCTGACGGTCATGCGTGCGCTCGCGATACCGCCCGCCGCGTCGACCGCGCTCGTGAGCTGCGCGGCGATGCCGAGATCGACCTCCGCGTCGAGCGTGACGCCGAGCCCTTCTCGCACACCGATCGTCCCGCTCGCACGCAGGCGCGAGCCGGGGCCACGGATGCGCGCGCGCTCGATGTGCGCGACGCCCCGCTCCATCCGCACGCGGATCGGCGAGCTGTTGGCGAACTCGAGATCGCCGCGTCGCACCTGGATCTCGGGGATCGTGATGCTGCCGCCGAGCTCTTCGAGGTCGCGCATGCCGCCGTTCGTCAAGACGACCTCGGCCGAGATGCGCCCGCCGAGCTGTCCGGTCGCAGCGGCGAGCTCTTCGGTGCCGGCCTCGCCCGCGCTCGGGAAATAAGGCGTCACGTCGAAGCCGTCGATCGCGATGCGCCCGCGCAGCGGCAGCTCGCGCGTGCGCCCGATCGCCATGTCGAAGTCGAGCCGTCCGTCGAGACCGCTGCCGCACACGAGGAACGCGCTGCCGTTGCTCGAGGGCTGCAGGCCATCGACCGTGTGCATCGGCGGATCGGCGCGCCAGTTCGCGCGTGCGAGGCCGAGCCGTGCGAGCGGACAGGCCTCGCCCTCCGGCACCACGACGGATCCGTCGGACGCCGTGCTCCAGTGGAGCGCATCGGTGACCCACGGATCGGCGTCGTGCGTCATGCGCACGTACGCGCGCGCATCGCCCACGGTGCGTCCGTCGTAGACGACGTTGGTGAGGCTCGCGTCCATGTCGACGCGCATGCGCTCGGCGGTGCCGCCGATGTCGGCCGTCGCCTCGGCGATTCCGTCGAGCCCGGGGATCGTGTCGCCGATGCCTTCGAGATCGCGCAGCGCGAGGCGATCGGCGGACGCGAACATGCGAAGGCTCCCGCCTTGCCGCATCTCGCCCTGAACGGTGACCGATCCTTGCCCCTTGTGGAGCTCGAGGTGATCGATCGTCAGATCGCCGCCGCGATAGCCGGTCGACCAGTCGTACCAGTTCCACGTGCCGCCGAGCGAGCCGTTCTCGAACGTGTAGCCGCTGATCGAGAGGGTCTCGAAGCCGAGGAGCAGCTCGGCGGTCAGCGTCCCGGTCGGCGAGTCGGTCGGGAAGCCGTGCGTGTAGTGCAGCCGTGCATCGCCGCGCGCGATGCCCTGGTAGCTCGCGAAGCGCTCGTCTTCCTCGAAGTGGAACACGTGATAGAAATCGGCGAGCGTCATGCGCTCCATGTGCAGGTCGCCGCTCAGCTCGAACCAGCCGCGATGTCCCTGCGGATGGAAGTCGAGACGCAAGGACGACACGGAGTAGCGACTGTCGCGCTTGGTGGCGACGGCCTGCGGGAACGTCGCCGCCATTCCGTCGTCGTCGAGGATCGCGTCGGACTCGATGTCGCCGAGACGGAACCCGTCGAACTGGAAGTCGGCGAGGTTCACGTGCCCGCTCACGTGCGGCGCCTGGAACGTGCCTTCGATGTGGGCCGCCGCCGGTCCCGCGCCCGCGAACTCGAAGCCCGCGAGCGGCGAGATGTCGCGCATGTCGGCCTCGGCGTGGACGTCGACGCCGAGCGCGTTGTGGAAGCCGAGCAGCACGCTGCCCATGATGCGGCTGTGCGGGAGCTCGGCGACGATGTCCGAGAAGCGCACGGCGTCGTCCGTGATCGACCAGCGCCCGCCGAAGTGACCACGCGGAATCGCGATCACCGTGTGCAGCGGCCGCTCGTCGTAGGCGTTCGAGCTCACGGTGAAGTCGTGCGTGCGCAGATCGATCGGGCCCTCGAGATCGAGGTGTGCGAGCGAGCCGTGGAGATCGAGGGTGCCCTCGAAGATCCACTCGACGATCGAGTGCGAGGAGACCTCGAACTGATCCATCAGGTGCGCGAACGAGAAGTGATCCATGGTCGCGCGCACGTCGGTGCGCATGTCGCCCGCGAGCGCGATCGTGCCGAGCAGACCGAGATGTCCGCCGCCGCCTTGCACGTCGACGAGGCCTTCCGTGATCTCCGCGCGATCGCGCGTGACGTTCGCCACCAGGTGCACGTGGTCGCCGAGGCCGAACTGTTCGATGCGTCCGTGCTCGACCTCGATCGTGACGTCGGCACGCTGGGCCCCGTCGTCGACGGCGTCGGCCTGCACGTGCACGACGCCTCGGAGGCGCGGCAGCGTGATCGGCAGACCGAGCGTCGCGAGATGCGCGACGTCGTAGTCGACCGCTGCGTGGCCGGAGAGGCCTCGGATGGCGTGCGGGTCGGACGGGAACGGGAGCGGGATGTGCGCCGCGTGCGCGGCGAGCGCGAGCGGGCCGATCGCCAACGCTGCGTCCGCGATGTCCACGCGGTCGCGCGCGACGTCGAGGATCGCGCTGAGCGTCGTCAGCTCGTCGCGCGTGTCGCCGTGCTCGACGAAACCGCTCGTCGCGCCCGCGTGGATCGCGATCACGTGATCGGCCTCGCCGGTGACCTCGGCCGTCACGCCGCGCAGCTCGGCCTCGAAGTTCGGTGCGCCGTGCACGACGAGGACGGAGTCGCGGATCTCGAAGCGATGGAAGGGGAGCGTGATGTCTCCGCCCGGCGTGGCCTCGCCCGTGTCGATCCGAGGCAGGTTGCGGATCTCGCCTTCCTCGGAGACCACCAAGCTCACGCTCGCGCGGTCGAGCTCGATGGACGAGATGTCGATGGTGCCGCGCAGCAGTGAGAGAAGGGACGGCCGGATGGTGAGCGACTCGGCGTCGGCCAGGCGCCCGTACACCGGATCGTCGAGCGCGATGTCGTGGGCCACGATTCCGAACGGGACGAGCTGGACCTGGACGGCTCCGAGCGTGGCGCGCAGACCCAGCTCGTCGTGGATGGCGCGGATGGCCAGTCCACGGATGCGACCGCTGGCGCCACTCGACCGGATCACCGTCGCAGAGAGAAGAGGTATGCCGATGGCGAAGACCGCGAGAACCGCGGCCCAACGGCGCCACTTTCTTATCGAGCGCTCGATCCCCATGGGTTGCCCCGACGGAGGGCCGCGAAAAGGCTAGCAGGCTCAGCGGAATGGCGCCTGATCACGGGAAGGCCACGCGTTTCGCTCCGCAACATTTCTGTACTCGTGTTACCGTAGGTTTCCGCGTCCGCCGGAGGATCACGCATGACTTATCGCGCTCATCTCGCTGGGCTGTGTCTGGCCGTTGGTTGCGTCGCATCGCTCGCGCCGACGCGCGTGAGCGCACAGGCGACCGCGATTGCGCCGTACTTCCTGGTCGTCGTCGACAACTCGGGATCGATGACGGCTTCGACGGGCTGCTCGAACAACGACGGAACATCCGCCGCGCAGTGCACGAACGCCGGCTGTACGTGGTACGCGAGCACCACGCGCTGTGCGGCACCGCAGTGCTCGGCGGCGACGACGATGGCGGGCTGCGGCGCCGTGCCGGGCTGCACGTGGAACGCCGGCAGCGCGCAGTGTCGCGGCGACGGTCGCAACTCGTGCGGCCAGACCCACACGCGCATCAACGACGCTCGCTGCGTCATGCAGCAGGTCGTCGACGCGTACGGTGACGTCGAGTTCGGCCTCATGCGCTACACCGACGTCGAGACGGGCACGTGCGCGGCGCCCGTCTCGGGCTTCGTCACGTGCGACACCGGCGGCTTCGGCTGCGGCGGCGGCTGCAACTTCGACGGCCTCGGCTCGTGCTGCACGGCGAACGGCTCGCTGGCGTCACGCGGTCAGCTGCTCGCGCCGATCGTTCCGCAAGGCGGCGCGGCGGTGCAGATCTGGGCCGACTTCGTGTGCACGGGCGGCTACGACGCGATCGCCATGAACCCCGAGCTGCGCGCGACCACGGCCACGCCCATCGCCGGCACCGTGCGCGGAGCCCGCAGCTACTTCGAAGGCACGGCCCTCTACTCGACGGTGGGCGGCGCGGCCCATCCTGCGAGCCCGATCACCAACAGCGCGACCGATCTCTGTCGCTCCGTCGCGTTGATCTTCCTCACCGACGGTGGCGAGACGTGTGCGAGCGATGCCACCACGCTCACGGCCGTCGACGAGCTCTGGAATTCGACCGTCTCCGGAGCGACGCGGCACATCCCTTCGTACTGGATCGGCTTCGGCATTCCGCCCGGTGATGCGCACATCGAAGGCTTCGCGACGCACGGCCACACGGACGCGCCAGGCCCGAACGCCGGCTTCTATGCGACGGACGAGACGTCGCTCGCGCTCGCGTTCTCGCAGATCATCGCCGGCTCGATCCTCGTCGAGCGCTGCGATGGCATCGACAACAACTGCAACGGCCTCATCGACGAAGGCTTCCCCCTCTACTGCAACCTCCCGAGCCATCCGACGCGCGACCTCTGCGTCGCGCCGCCCGAGACGCTGTGTGATGGCATCGACAACAACTGCAACGGCCTGATCGACGAAGGCCTGCGCAACGCCTGCGGCACGTGCGGTGCGACACCCGTCGAGTCCTGCAACAACCTCGACGACGACTGCGACACCATCATCGACGAAGGCGTCTGCGGCGGCTGCCGGCCGAGCGTCGAGATCTGCGACGGCATCGACAACGACTGCAACGGCGTGATCGACAACATCACGCGCCCCTGCGGCGTGACGGTCGGCGTCTGCACGGCCGGCACCCAGTTGTGCACTGCGGGCACGTGGGGCGCGTGCAGCGGCCGCGGTCCGACGACCGAGATCTGCAACAACCTCGACGACGACTGCGACGGATCGATCGACGGTGAGGTCCAGTCGTGCGGGTCGAGCGTCGGCACGTGCCGTCCGGGCTCGCAGATCTGCATGATGGGCACGCTCGGACCCTGCGTCGGAGCGGTGGGCCCGACCACCGAGATCTGCGACGGTCTCGACAACAACTGCAACGGCACCACCGACGAGGGGAATCCTGGCGGCGGCGGCGCGTGCGGCTCGATGATCGGGTCGTGCACGCGCGGCACGTATCAGTGCATGGCGGGCGCGCTCGTCTGCGTGGGCGGCTCGAGCGGCGGCGCCGAGACGTGCAACAACCTCGACGACGACTGCGATGGTCTGATCGACGAAGGCATCGCGTCGATGGGCACCTGCGGCACGAGCAGCACCGGTGCGTGCTCGCTCGGCAACATGCTCTGCGTCGGCGGCACGTTCACCTGCGTGGGCGCCGTCGGTCCGACGATGGAGCTCTGCGACAACCTCGACAACAACTGCAACGGCATGGTCGACGAGGGCAACCCCGAGGGTGGCGCCATGTGCGGCATCGACACGGGCGCGTGCCAGAGCGGCATCACGCAGTGCATGGGCGGCGTGCTCAGCTGCGTCGGCTCGATCGGGCCGATGCCCGAGATCTGCAACGCGATCGACGACGACTGCAACGGCGTCGTCGACGACGGCATCCCCGTCGGCGCGCCTTGTGGCAGCTCGATGGGTGAGTGCACGCCCGGCGTGCAGGTGTGCAACCCGGCGACGGGCATGCTCGTTTGCCAGGGCGGCATCAGCGGCATCGCAGAGCTCTGCGACACGCTCGACAACGACTGCGACGGCGTGATCGACGAGGACGTCGGTGGCGGCACCGCGTGCGGCCACATGGTCGGCGCCTGCATGCAGGGCGTCAGTCAGTGCATCGGCGGTGCGATCACGTGCGTGGGCGAAGTCCCGCCGACGACCGAGACGTGCGACTGCTTGGACAACGACTGCGACGGCACGGTGGACAACCCGCCGACCGGAGGCAGCCTCTGTCCGACCGGATCGGCGTGCGTGATGTGCCAGTGCGCTTCGGCGTGCTTGCACAGCGAGCTCGGCGACCAGTGTCCGGGCGGCACGACGCCCTTCACGCACGACGGCGTCTGCAGCTGCGTGCAGCCGGCGTGCGACGCGACGACCTGCGCGGGTCAGACGCTGATGGACACCGCGGGCCACGTGGAGTGCGCGCCGACGTCCACCGACGGAACCGTCGCTCCGTGCATCTGCCGCAACAACGGCTGCACGTTCGCCTGCGATGGCGTGACGTGCGCCAGCGGCCTGGCGTGCAACCCGCGCACGGGCGCGTGCGTGGAGGACAACTGCCGCGGTCTCGGCTGCCCGACGGGCCAGCTCTGCAACACCACGAGCGGCGCGTGCGAGACCGATCCGTGTGCGACGGCGGGCTGCACCGCGACGCAGGCGTGTCGCGGCGGCACGTGCGAGACGCCGTGCGCATCGGTCACGTGCCCCACGGGCCAGACCTGCCATGCGGGCGTCTGCTCGACGGATCGCTGTGCCGGTGTGACGTGCCCGATGGGCCGTGTGTGCAATCCGGCGGACGGCTCGTGCGTCGTCAACATGTGCTCGGGCATCACGTGCCCGACCGGCCAGACCTGCGACCCGGTCGCGGGCGGCTGTCACGGCAATCCGTGCGACACGCTCCACTGCCCGTCCGGCACGATGTGCCAGAGCGGCGAGTGCGTGCGCTCCACGACCACTGGGGACGCCGGTCCGAACCACGATGCGGGGCCGACCAGCACGGTCGACACCGGAACCGGCGGCATGGACAGCGGCTCGACGACCGTCGACGACGGGCACCATCGCGTGCTCGCGGGTGGCGGTCCGCTCTGCAGCGCGTCGGCGCCGCAGCGTGATGCCGGCGGCAGCTGGCGCGCGATGCTCGGTCTGCTGGTGATCGCGGGCGTGTTTGCTTCGCGCCGTCAGCGTCGCGGAGGCGGGCGATGAGGAGTCGGCAGGTGATGCTCCGTTCTTCTTCGCTCGTCCTCGTCACTCTCTGCGCGCTGGCGTTGTCGGCGTGTGACGTCGATCCGTACTGCTTCGATTGCGTGGACTCGCGGCTGGATGCCGGTCGCGCGGACTCCGGTGACGTCGGTCCGCGCGACGCGAGCGACACCGGACCGCGCGACTCGTCCACGCCGGACACCAACATCGTGGACGCATGGGTGATGCCGGACGGCTGCGCGATCGGCGCGACCGAGCTCTGCAATCACTTCGACGACGACTGCGACACGTTGATCGACGAGGGCGTCGACACCACGCACGACGTCGACAACTGTGGCTCGTGCGGCAACCGCTGCACGTACGCACACGCGTTCGGCAGCTGCACCGCGAGCACTTGCTCGATGGGCATGTGCCAGGCCGGCTACTCCGACATCAACGGCATGTCGTCCGACGGCTGCGAGTACCACTGCATCGCGACCGGCGACGAGACGTGCGATCTCCGCGACAACGACTGCGACGGCACGATCGACGAAGGCTTCGTCTTCGCCACCGATCCGAACAACTGCGGCCTCTGCGGTCGCGTCTGCAACCTCGCGCACTCCACCAGCACGTGTGCGGGCGGCATGTGCACCATCGGCACGTGCATGGCGGGCTTCGTCGACGTCGACGGGGTCGCGGCCAACGGCTGCGAGTACGCGTGCACGCCCACGGGCGCCGAAGTGTGCGACCGCATCGACAACAACTGCGACGGTCACATCGACGAGGGTGATCCGGGCGGCGGTGGATCGTGCGGCAGCTCGACCGGCATCTGCCGGCCCGGCGTTCAGCACTGCGTCAGCGGCGCGCTCACGTGCATGGGCGGGACGTCTCCGGGCGTCGAGACGTGCAACAACATGGACGACGACTGCGACGGCGTCGTCGACGACGGCAACCCGGGTGGCGGGCCCGCGTGCGGCACCGCGACCGGCGCCTGCACGCCGGGGCGGCTCGTCTGCACGAGCGGCTCGCTGATGTGCCAGGGCGGAACGTCGCCGGTGGCCGAGACGTGCAATGGCGTCGATGACGACTGCAACGGCGTGGTCGACAACGGCAACCCCGGCGGCGGCACGTCGTGCGGCATGACGCGCGGTCGCTGCGTGGCCGGCACGACGATGTGCAGCGGCGGCACGCTCACGTGCTCGGGCGCCATCGGGCCCGTGCTCGAGACGTGCAACATGATCGACGACGACTGCAACGGTGTCGTCGACGACGGCTACAACCTGATGGCCGACGTCCGCAACTGCGGCATGTGCGGGCACGTGTGCTCGTTCCCGAACGCGGTCGCAGCCTGCGTGATGGGCGCCTGTCAGATCGCGGCGTGCGCGGGCGGCTACGTCAACCTCGACATGAGCCTGACGAACGCGAACGGCTGCGAGTACATGTGCACGCGCACGAGCGCGACCGAGAGCTGCAACGGCGTCGACGACAACTGCAATGGCACGGTGGACGAAGGCGTGACGCCGCCTGCCAACTTCTGTCGTACCGCGGGCGTGTGCGCGGGCTCGACGGCGACGTGCATGGGCAGCAGTGGCTTCGTCTGCAACTATCCGGCCGCCACGTACCAGACCACCGAGACGCGCTGCGACACGCTCGACAACGACTGCAACGGCGTCGTCGACGACCCGTGGCCGCAGCTCAATCCGTCGAACCCCGGCTACGCGTGCAACAACGGGCAGGTCGGTGGTTGCAATCGCCCCGGTCACTTCGTCTGCAACGGCACTTCCGCGATCATGTGCAACGCGCCGAGCGGCACGCCGGTCGCCGAGACCTGCAACGGCCTCGACGACAACTGCAATGGCATGATCGACGACGGGACGTCGGCGCGCGGCACGTGGACGCAGGTGCATCCGGCGACGGGAGCCGACTTCTGGATTCAGTCGTTCGAAGCGTCGCGTCCGGGCGCGACGAGCGCGGCTCAAGGAACGTTCTCCAACATGGCGTGCTCGGTGACGGGCGTGCTGCCGTGGACGTCGGTCACGCCGGCGGAAGCGCAGGCGGCGTGCGCGGGCGCTGGCGGAAGTCTCTGCACCGAGGCGCAGTGGCAGCTGGCGTGCAACTCGTCGGGCGCTCCGGCCTGCACGTGGGGCGAGACGTCGACGTGCACCACCTACAGCGCGAGCGCCTGCAACGGCATCGACTACGACACGGATGCGGTCACGGCGGGCAATCAGGATGCGCTGATCTCGACGGGCTCGCTCGCGACGTGTCACGTGCCCTGGACCGTCACGACGACGGGACAGATCTACGACATGTCGGGCAACGCGCAGGAGTGGACAGCAGCGCGCGCGGCGGGCGTGAACCCAATTCGTGGCGGCAGCTACAACGACATCTCGGGCGGCATGACGTGCGGGTTCAGCTTCGAG
>CAYSCF010000266.1:0-9728 GCA_964429305.1 uncultured Sandaracinaceae bacterium
GGGCGCGCGACCCTGCACGAGAAGCTGCACAAGCACGGCCTCGAGTAGCTGTGTCGCGCTGATGGGCGTGATCCAGATCGAGCGCATGACGCGCTTTGCCCCGGCGCTGCACGTCGTCGCCGAGCGCTGAGCTACGCGACCGCCGTCCCGTGTGTCACGCTCATGGGGTGATCCAGATCGAGCGATACCGCTTGGATCCACGCGAGCGCGACCGCTGGCGCGATGCGTTGGCCGCGCAGCCGATCGTTTCGCGGCGCGCGTTCTGGACGGAGCCGGAGGTGCTCGTCTTCGTCGGGCTCGCATGGCTCGCGGTCGTCGCGGTCACGTTCGGCCCTTGGCTCGACGATCCGAGCCCGCTGGCCATCGGCACGCTCCGCGTGCTCGCGACCGGCGCCGCCGTGATCACGTTTCGCGCGGCGTTCCACATGGACGTGACACGCGCCGACGGATGGCCCGAAGGTCGGTTCCTCTTCGCGTGGGGCTTCGTCGAGGTCGAGCGCGAGATCGCGCGCATCGTTCCCGCCTCCGAGCTCCGCATCGGCGTGCGGCCGCGGCGTGGTCTCTTGCCCGTGCGCCTCGTCCTCGGCGACGCGGCTTGGAGCACGACCATCGCGATCGACACCGGCGAGCTCGCGCGCGTCGTGGCGGCGCTCGGAGACGATCATCGCCTCGAGCGCATCGCGCACGGATATCGCGACGCGCGACCGCCGATCGACGGAGCCTCCGAGGTGTGGCCGTTCGCGCGCCCCGTTCGCGAGCTCGCGTGGGCGGCGCCGGTGTGTCTGGCCATGACGCTCGCTCCGATGCGCTTCGGAACCGAGCGCGCGCCGCACGTCGAGGTCGCGCGAGGCCCGGTCGTGTCGTCGATGCCCGAGCGCGACGTGCTGCTGTTCAACCTCGTGCGACCGGAGTGGGCAACGCACCTGGGCGGCCCCAACGGTGAAGCCATCGAGCCGCGCGTCGACTTCGATCGCTGCACGGGAAGGCGCACCACGCGCGTGGCCACCGACTATCTCGAGGCGGCGCTGCGGAATCCCAGCGTGACCTGGCGCGGGGCTCCGTCGACGGTGCCTCGCGATCGCGCGACGATCTGGGCCCAGTGCACGTGGCGCGCGGATCCCGAGCACGGCACCTTCGACTCCGTCGACGTGCGATGGGGCATCGATCGCTACGGCCGGACACTGCGCTCGCGCACCGCGCACATCCTCTCGTCGCACGTGCTCGATGCGATCGGGCGCTGCCGGCCCGACGGCGAGCCGGTGGACGTCGGACCGGAGTCGCTCGCGTCGCGATCGGCCCGGCTGGCGGCGCGCGTCGTCCTGCACGACGTGATGCGCGATCTCCCCGAAGGCGGCGCGACGTGCGAGCGCGACATCGCGTGGTCCATCGAGACGGCCGAGCGCTGAGGCTCGATGTCGATCGCGCGCATGGCGGAGGCGAGCGGGCCTCTCTTCTTCTTCGATCGCAAGCCGCTGCGCGCGCTCGCGCTCGCACATCGCGACGCGTACGCGGCCGCCGAGCCGTATCCGCACGTCGTGATCGATGGCTTGCTCGGTGACGCGCTCTCGATCGCGCTCGCCGATCGCTTTCCGCGCCCCGATCACCGCGGCTTCGTGCGTCGCGACTACGCCGAGCAAGCCGCGCGGCTCGGGCAGCTGCAGCGGACCGGCTTCGAGGGCGTCGATCCCGCGATCCGGCACCTGCTCGGCGAGCTCTCGGCGATGGCGTTCCTCGACTTCGTCTCGATGCTCACCGGCATCGAAGGGCTGATTCCCGATCCGCACTTCCGCGGCGCGGGGCTCTCGACCACGCTTCCGGGCGGGCACCTCGCGCTGCACGCCGACTTCAATCGCGACCGAGGTCGCCATCTCGCGCGCAAGGTGACGGTGCTCTATTACCTGCCGCGCACGTGGGACGCGTCGTGGGGGGGCGCGCTCGAGCTCTGGGACGAAGGACGCACGCGCTGCGTCGCGAGCCACCTGCCGATCCGCGATCGCATGATCGTGATGGCGCACGGCGATACCTACTGGCACGGACACCCGACGCCGCTCGCCTGTCCCGAGGGCCACTTCCGCGCGTCGGTCGCCGCCTACTACTACACGGCCGACGCCTCGCCGGCCGACGACGAAGCGCACGGCGCGATCTGGTAGCTGGCCCTTTCTCCGCGCGTCGACTGGCCCATGGCGCGGCTGGTTCTCCCGGCGCACGCTGCGCGCGATGGCGAGACCGACGATCGCGCTCTTCGACATCGACGGCACGCTGATCCACTGCGGAGGCGCGGGCCGCAACGCGATGGAACGCACGTTCGCCGACCTCCTGGGTCGCTCCGACGTCGGCGCGTTCAACTACGGAGGCATGACGGACCGCGCGATCGTACGCGAAGCCACGCGCGCGGCCGGACGTCACGACGACGACACGACGCTCGATGCGTTGCTCGCGCGCTACCTCGGCCATCTCGAGACCGAGCTCGCGAACGGAGAGCGCTTTCGTGTCCTGCCCGGTGTCGTCGCGCTGCTCGATGCGCTGCTCGCCCACGCGCACGTGGCGATCGGGCTCGGCACGGGCAACCTCGAGATCGGCGCGCGGCTCAAGCTCGGTCGCGGCAACCTCTGGCATCGGTTCGCGTTCGGCGGCTACGGAAGCGATCACGAAGATCGCGGACGGCTTCTCGCGGCGGGCGCGTCACGCGGTGCCGAGAAGCTCGGTCGTGCGCTGCACGAAGCGCGCGTGGTCGTGATCGGCGACACGCCCCGCGACATCGCGGCCGCGCGTGCGATCGGCGCAGAAGTGATCGCGGTCGCGACGGGCGGCTTCGGTGCCGAAGATCTCGCGCACGCCGACCTCGTGGTCGAGACGCTCGACGACGCGCGCGTCCTCGCTCACCTCGTTTCTTGAGAGCGGCGACGGGCTCGATCCCTCTGCCGCTTCGGGCGGGAGAGGCTAGGTGAGGGTCCTCGGCTGCCGTGCTCGGAAGCGCCCGGCCCTCACCCCAACTCTGTCCCGCCCGAAGCGGCGGAGGGGGCCGAGCCCATCGCCGCGCATCTGCGTGGGTCACTTCTTCGTCGCGAACACGGAGTCGAGCGCCGGGCCCACGTCGGGCCAGCGGAACGCGTAGCCGAGCGCGAGCGGGCGCGCGGGCACCACGCGGCGGCTCGCGAGCAGCTCGACCGAGAAGTCGCCCGTCGCCGCGCGGATCGCGAACGCCGGCGCCGGCATGAACGAGGGCCGATGCATCGCGTGCCCGAGCGCGCGCGCGTGATCGGCTTGTCGCACGGGATTCGGCGCCGTCGTGTTGAGCGCGCCGCTCACGTCGCCCCGATCGAGCGCGAGCAAGAGGATGCCGACGACGTCGTCGAGGTGGATCCACGCCCACCACTGCTGCCCGTTGCCGAGCGGGCCGCCGAAGCCGAGCGCGAAGAGCGGCTTCATCGCCGCGAGCGCGCCCCCGTCGCCCATCACGAGCCCCAGGCGCGTGGTCACGACGCGCACGCCGGATGCTTCGGCCTCGTGCGCCGCCGCTTCCCACTTCACGCAGACCTCCGACAGGAAGTCGCTGCCGGCGCGGCTCGTCTCTTCGAGCACTTCGTCGCCGCGATCGCCGTAGTACCCGATGGCGCTCGCCGACACGAGCACGCGCGGGCGCGCATTCTCGGGCGCTTGCTGGATCGCCTTCACGATCGCGCGCGTCGCTTCCACGCGGCTCGTCTCGATCGCGCGCTTCTTCGCTGCGTTCCATCGGCCGGCGACCGGCTCGCCGGCCAGGTTGACGATCCCGTCGACGCCTTCGAGCGCGCTCGCATCGACCGACGAGACCACGCGCTGCGCCTTCGGCAGCTCGCGGCGGGCACGCGACGGATCGCGCGAGACGACCACGATGCGATCGCCTCGGGCCGTCAGCGCATCGCCGAGCGCGCGTCCCACGAAGCCCGTCGCACCGGTGATCAAGATCGTCTGCATCGAGCCCATGTGGATTGCGCTCGCGGCTGGGTCAACCGAGGTAAGATGCACCGCACATGCAGTTCTTCTCGATCGGGCAGCAGGCCGAAGGCTTCATCGCGATCGGCCAAGAAGCGACCGGCGTGATCGCGATCGGTCAGATGGCGACCGGCGTGATCGCGATCGGGCAGCTCGCGCGCGGCGTGTTCGCAGTCGGCATGCTCTCGGTGGGCCTCGTGAGCGTCGGCATGCTCTCGCTCGGCGTCGTGCACTGCATCGCCATGCTCGGCGCAGGCGGCAGCGGCACGGGCATGCTCGTCGTCCCGCTCTGCCCGAAGCTACCGGCGATGTTCGATCTGCCGCCGCTCGCCTCGCGCGCCGACGTGCAGTCGGGCCGCGCCGGTTGGCTCGCGGTGCTCGTGCAGCGCGCGCCGGTCGGGCTCGGCCTGCTCGTGGACGGCGCGCCTTTTCCCGCGCGCATCGGTTCCGCGCTGCTCTCCGCTGCGAGCCAGGCGATGGTCAGCGGCCAGAACGTGCTCGCGTACATCGTTCCCGCGGGCCCCGCGTATCCCGGCGGCGGTCTCGAGGTCACGCGCTTGATGCGCCTGCCGGTCGCGTCGTGGCGCAGCCCCCAGTTCCTCGGCCTCAGCGCGCTGCAGCTCGGCGGCCTCGCGATCGCGTCGGCCGTGTACTTCTGGTTCGGCTTCGCGCCCGTCGTCGACGGCGTCCTCGCGGTCGCCAAGGGCTGACTCTCGTGACTCGGACGGCGCGCCTCGTGCTCGTGCGGCACGGCCAGGCCTCGGCGATCGGTGGCGACTACGATCAGCTGAGCGAGCTCGGGCAAGAGCAGTCGCGGCTGCTCGCCGGGCACTTCGAGCGCTTCGCGCTGCAGCCCGACACCGTGCTCGTCGGCCCGCGCAAGCGGCACATCCAGACGCACGATGCGGCGCGCCTGCCGGCGTGGCGTGCGCACGAGCGCGTCGAAGAGCTCGACGAGCACCACGCGGTGCAGCTGCTCGTCGCGCTCGGGCCCAAGCTCGGTCAGCGCGACGACGAGCTCGGCGCGATGGCCCGCGAGGCGTTCGGTGCGGATCATGGATCCATGCGCAAGGCGCTCACGCGCGTGTTCGCGTCGATCATCCCCGCGTGGGCGCGCGGCGAGGTCACGCATCCCGACGTCGAGCCCTTCGATGCGTTCCGCGCGCGCGTGAAGCGCTTCGTCGATCGCGTCCGGCAGAGCGAGGGCACGACGGTCGCGTTCACCTCGGGCGGCGCGATCTCCGCGATCGTCGCCGAGGTCCATGGTCTGTCGACCGAGCAGCTGCTCGACGTGATGTGGAACGTGAAGAACGCGTCGATCACCGAAGTGATCGTGCGCGACGGCCGTCTCTCGCTCGGCTCGCTGAACGCGACGCCGCACCTGCTGGAACCTCGGCTGCTCACCGGCGTCTGAGCGCGGGCGCTCTCGAAATTTTTCGCGGGAACCCAGGAGGGCGCGAAAGGGTCTGTACTGCCCTCTCTCGGCAGTGACGCTCGCGCCGAGTGATCGATGGATCGAGCCCTGCGCGCCCTCCTGGGTTCCCGCGTGGGCTCGGAAACGGCCGTGCGGCGAGAGCTCACCCGCTCTGCGCGAGCGGCCGATCGATTCCCGCGTTGCGGATCTCCATCAGCGTGCGTGCGATGTCGCGCGGATCCTGTCCGACGTGCGGCGAGATCCACTCGGCCAGCGTCGGGCCGTCGCTGAACACCTTGATCGGCGCCTTGCTGCGCGTGAAGAGCGCCATGCCGGCCGTCATCGTGCGGACCGCCGCCGTGAGGAATCCGCGGCCTTCCACGAGGTAGCCCGAGCAGCGCATGTGGTCGTCCCAGCGTCGCTGGAGCTGGGTCGACGCATCGCGCGCATCGTCCGGCATGCCGAGCGAGACGTTCTGCTCCAGCACGGTCACCGCGCCGTAGCCCGACTTGCCGCAGCGCGGAACGAGCGAGCGAATCGTCGTGTCGACGGCGTTCACGCGCGCGAGCGTCACGTCGCGTCGCCAGACGGTCACGATCATCCGACCGCGGGTGGCGAGCGCCCACCCGTCGTTGGCCTCGATGATGTCGATGTGCCCGCCCGCCACGATTCACGTTATCGCCCGTTCGGTGCTCCGAGTGAAGCCCCGTCCGTGTGTCATCGAAGAAATCGTTACGGCGCTCGTTGCATCCCTAGCGGATCACGCACGTCGATCGTGCGGTTCGTTGGCGAGCGCCTGCGCGACCTCGAGCGCCGCGTACGTCAGCACCGCATCCGCCCCCGCGCGCTTGAAGCCCACGAGCGACTCGACGATCACGCGCGACCAGTCGAGCCACCCGCGCTCGGCGCTGGCCTTGAGCATCGCGTACTCGCCCGACACTTGATAGACGACGGTCGGCAGGCCGAACGCCTCTTTCACGCGCCAGACGAGATCGAGATACGGCATGCCGGGCTTGATCATGACCATGTCGGCGCCCTCGGCGACGTCCATCGCGACCTCGCGCAGCGCTTCGTCGCCGTTCGCCATGTCCATCTGGTACGTGCGCTTGTCGCCTTGGCCGAGCGCGGTCTTGCTGCCGACGGCGTCGCGAAAGGGGCCGTAGTAGGCAGATGCGTACTTCGCGGCATACGAGAGGATGCGGACGCGATCGAACCCCTCGCGATCGAGCGCGGCGCGGACGGCGCCGACGCGGCCGTCCATCATGTCCGACGGCGCGATGACGTCGCAGCCTGCCCGCGCCTGCACGATCGCTTGGCGGCAGAGCACTGCGACGGTCTCGTCGTTGACGACGTAGCCGTCGCGCACGAGGCCGTCCTGTCCGTGCGACGTGAACGGATCGAGCGCGACGTCGCAGATCACTCCGAGCTCGGGGCACGCCTTCTTCACTTCGCGCACGGCGCGGCACACGAGGTTGTCGGGATCGGTCGCGAGATCTCCGTCGAGCGTCTTGAGCGAGGGATCGATCACGGGAAAGACGGCGATGGCCGGGATGCCGGCGGCCTCGGCGGCGCGCGCGTGCTCGACGAGGTTGGCGATGGAGAGGCGCTCCACGCCCGGCATCGATCCGATCGCTTCGTTGCCGCCGCCCTCGCGGACGAAGAGCGGCCAGATCAGATCCGACGGCGTGAGCACGTTCTCGCGCCCGAGGCGGCGGCTCCAGGCATCGCGTCGCATGCGTCGCATGCGCGTCGAGGGGTACGATCCGAGCCAGTTCGTCATGGGGCGGCAGCGTAGCAGGCGACAAAAAGATCGGGACGATGTCGAGAGCGCGGGATCGGCTCCGACCTAGGCGCATAAGGAGAAGTCTGATGACTCAGCACAAGATCACGCCGTTCCTCTGGTTCGACACCCAGGCCGAAGAGGCCGCGCAGTTCTACGTCTCCATCTTCCCGCGCTCGAAGATCGTGAGCACGATCCCCGGGCCGGGCGGCAAGACGATGGGCCTCACGTTCGAGCTCGACGGCCAGACGATCATGGCGTTGAACGGCGGGCCTCACTACAAGCTCACACCGGCGTGCTCGCTCTACGTGTCGTGCGACACGCAGGAAGAGATCGACCTCTACTGGGACCGTCTCGCGGAAGGCGGGAAGATCACGATGTGCGGCTGGCTCGACGATCGGTTCGGGCTGACGTGGCAGATCATCCCGAGCGTCCTGAGCTCGCTGATCGGCGACTCGGATCGCAAGGCCGCCGGCCGCGCGATGGACGCGATGATGAAGATGAAGAAGCTCGACATCGCGGCCTTGAAGAAGGCGCACGCGGGGTAGGGGACGTCAGCCGCCGCCCGCCTCGAACGGCACGATGCCGAACTCGTCGAGCAGGATCTCGACGACCTCGCGCTGCATCTCGATGCGGCGCGCCTCGGGGAAGCCCATCCACGTCTCGACGCAGATGCCGACGCAGCCTATCGCCTCGACGATCACTTCGGTCGACGACGTCGCGACGGGATAGTGCTGCGTCGCCCACGTCTCCTGGTCGCTCGCGCGCAGCGCGTTCAAGCGCTCGACCACGCGGCCGATCACGGGCGGCATCGGCTGCACGCCGTACACGAGGGTCTGGCCGAACGAAGGAACCACCTTCGGATCGAAGCGCTTCGTCGACTCGTGCAGCGTGCACACCAGCACCGGCCGCTCTTCGAGCACGAGATCCATGAACATCCGTGCGAGTCGCTTCTCGGGCTCGGGTGCGCTCGCGTCGCCGGGAAAGCAGCGGTTCAGATCGAGCCCGCCGGGCGCCGCCCGCAATCGCGCGCGATAGGCCGGCGCGTTCATCACGGGCACGACGAGCAAGCGGCCGCGCGTGGGCGCGAGCCCGTCCTCGAGCATCTCCGAGAGCGCGTGCACGCCCGCGATCTCGTCGCCGTGGATGCCGGCCTGGATCAGAACGGTGGGCCCCGGCGTGCTCGCCTCCATCACGTGGAGCGGGACCGTCGGTGTCAGCCAGTGAGATCCGGGCGCGCGCGGCATGCGCCATCCTAACGCCGTTCGTCCCGTCGTCACTTGCGCGCATGCGCCTCGCGCTGCACCGTGAGCGCGATGGCCGTTCGACCTCGATTCGCGCTCGACACGCTCGGCCTCGAGTTCGACGTGGGTAGCTCGCCGACGATCGAGTCGGCGCGCGACGCGCTCGGTGGGCGGCTCTCGACCGAGCGTGGTCCGGGCGCCGTCGTCGAGGTGTCGATGAAGCGTGGCGGCGATGCGCGCGGAGTTCTCGTGTGCGTCAGCGGCGAGAGCCGTGACGTGTGGATCGGCGAGGGGCGCTTCGTGCGTACGGGCCGCGATCGCGTGCGCGTCGCGACCGAGAGCTCCCCCGAGCTCGATGCCGTCGCGAGCGATGCGCGCCGCTTCGCGATGCTGCGCGAGGGCGAGCTCGTGCGCGCGACCAAGCGCGACGGCACGATGGTCGACGGGACGCTGCTCGAGAAGTGCCGCTACGGTGGGCTCGTCGCCAAGGGCGACGCCGTGCTCGCCGTGAGCTTCCGTCGCGTCGTCACCGCGCCGTCGTGATGCCGCTGCAAGAGTGTCTGCCGGGCGAGCTCCGCGGTCCGTCGACGTCGATCTCGAAGATGACGGGCGGCCTCTCCGGCGCAGGCGTGTATCGCGTCGATGCGGCGGGGCATGCGTACGTGCTCAAGGTCGCGCGCGAGGGCGTGTCGATCGACGCATGGCGCCAGAGCCTCGAGATCCAGCGGCGCGCCGGAGACGCTGGCCTCGCGCCGCGCGTGATCCATCACGACGAGGTACGGCGCGCGATCGTGAGCGAGCACGTGGTGAACCGCGGCTTCATGCCGCGGCTCTTCCATCCACGGACGCGTGATGCGGCGATTCGCGAGCTCGGCCAGACGATCCGCAAGCTCCACGCGCTCCCGCTTCTTCCGCATGCGGCGGTGCGCGATCCGCGTGAGATGATCGCATCGGTGCAGGCGGAGCTCGCCTCGTTCGCGGTGCCGCGCTTCGTCCGCGACGCGATCGATCGGGTGCTCGCGGAGACGCCACCGCAGCAGCGCCCGCTCGTCACGAGCCACAACGACCTGAACCCGTCGAACCTCGTTCTCGACGGCGAGCGCATCCTGCTGCTCGACTGGGACGCGGCCGGACCGAACGATCCCTTCCACGACCTGGCCACGGTCGCGTTGTTCCTGCGGATGGACGACGCCGCCGCGTCCGCGTTGGTCGCCGCGTACGACGCAGCGAGTGCGACTCCGTCTCCCGACCCTCACCCAGCCTGTACGACTGGGAAAGCTGGATCGACGTTCGTGACGCGGCGATCGTCTTCCGG
>CAYSCF010000267.1:0-3146 GCA_964429305.1 uncultured Sandaracinaceae bacterium
CGCCAGAGCAGCGGGTCGGATATGCTCATGAGCTTGCCGACCTGCTCGAGCGCCGGCTCGGTGACGCCGATGTAGTTGTCGAGCGACTTGCTCATCTTGTCGCCCACGATGCGTTTGCCTCCTTCAGGGGCGTCCTCTTCGCGCGCCGTGAGGCCCTCGAGGATCGGCGTCGTCATGACGACCTGCGGGCGCTGGCCGTTCTCCTTCATCAGGTCGCGACCGACCATCAGGTTGAAGAGCTGATCGGTGCCGCCGAGCTCGACGTCGGCGACGAGATGCACCGAGTCCTGTGCCTGCGCGAGCGGGTAGAGCAGCTCGTGGATCGAGATCGCGTCGCCACGCTCCCAGCGCATCTTGAAGTCCTGCCGCTCCATCATGCGCGCGAGCGTGTACTTGCCCGCGAGGCGCACGACGTCGGCGAACTTCATCCCGCCGAGCCACGTGTCGTTGTGCTCGATGCGCGTCTTGCCGCGGTCGAGGATCTTGAACGCCTGCTCGGCGTAGCTGCGCGCGCCCGCGTCGATCTCTTCTCGCGAGAGCGCCGGCCGCGTCTTGCTCTTGCCGCTCGGATCGCCGATCGACGCCGTGAAGTCGCCGACGACGAACACGACTTCGTGCCCGAGCTGCTGGAACTGGCGCATCTTCGCCATCAACACGGCGTGACCGAGATGAAGGTCGGGCCGCGTGGGATCGAAGCCGGCCTTGATGCGCAGCGGCTTTCCCTTCTCGATGGAGCCCTTCAGGCGCGCGAGCAGATCCTCGCGCGAGACGAGATCCACTACGCCGCGCTCGAGCTGCTCGAGCTGTTGTTCTGCAGAGAGACCGGCCGAAGACATGAAGGCCGTTTATCAGGATTATTCGCTCGGGGCCTCTTCCGACTCGTCTTCGTCTTCGTCCTCGTCGTCGTCGTCGTCTTCGCTGATCGGCCCCGTGCCGGCGTTGACGATCTCGCGCAGCTCCTTGCCGACCTTGAAGAACGGCAGGCGCTTCTCCGGGACGGCGACCGGCTTGCCGGTGCGCGGGTTGCGGCCGCTGTAGGACTTGTACTCGCGCACCGTGAAGCTGCCGAAGCCGCGAATCTCGATGCCTTCGCCCTTTTCGAGCGCCGACGTCATGGACTCGAAGATGCAGTTCACCACGAGCTCCGCACGGCTCTTGGTGATCTTCGTACGGCGTGCGACCTCGTCGATGAGCTCGGACTTCGTCATGCCTTCCCCGTAGACGGCTTAACCGTAACCGAAGGGTCGCGAAGGGGTCAACGGCGTCGTCGATAACGATTTCGTGGGGTTATCGGGCAATGGTTGCGTGCGCACGCGCGAGGGCGGTGATCGTCGCCACATCGCTCCGCAAGACCCGAGATCCCAGCGATCCTGCGTGAAAACCGCGATCTGCGAGGTGGGCTAGCTCGCGGCCGGTGAGCCCGCCCTCGGGGCCGATGGCGAGGATCAGCGATGTGGCGCCCTCGATCACGCGCTCGATCGGCGGCTCGGCGGATGGATCGACGACGACGCGGCGAGCCGCATCGGGGACCATCGCGTCGAGCTCGTGATCGAGCAGAAACGCGATCGAGCGATGAATGCTCACGATCGGCAGGCGCGTGTCCTTCGCCTGCGCGAGACCCTCGACGAGCTTGGGCCGGTGCTCCGCCTCCGAGAGCACGTGTGCGTCGAAGTAGAAGCGCTCGACCTTCCACGCGCCCGTCAGGATCAGCCGCCGCACGCCGAGCTGCGCGATGGGCGAGAGAAGGCGCGCGAGCACCTTCGGCCGCGGCAGCGCGAGGATCAGATCGATCGGCGGCGCCTCAGGGATCGCGTCCTCGAGCGTGCACGCGAGCGAGAGCACGCGCTCCTCGATGGAGAGGATCTCGGCGGTCCCGAGCGGTCCGTCGATCACGCCGATGCGAAATCGCGCGCCCACGCCGAGGCCGAGCACGTCGAGCACGTGCGCCGCGCGCGCTCCGTCGAGGCGCGTCGTCGGCTCGCCGGGATCGAAGAGGACGACGTTCACGCGAGCGTCGCCAGCGCGATCTTCAGCGGCGGCTGACCATCGGGCGAAGGAAAGTCGGCCTCGGGCGCGAGGAGCTCGAGCTTCGTGATCTCGCGCGCCTCTTTCTCCGCGCTGCGTCGCACGGCCTGCTCGAGCTGGTCGCGCGTCATCGTCGGGACGTGGCTCGTCGCGGCGAGCGTTCCTTTCTTCGCGACACAGCGGATCGCGGGTCGCAAGAGGCTCGCGTAGTCGCGCTCCACGTCGATGGCACCGAACGGCGTCTTGGCCCAGCGCGGGGGATCGAGGAGCACGAGATCGAACGTGCGCTGGCCCACGCGCGTGTACGGCTTGCGCTGTGCGCGACCTTTCACCGGCAGGCCCGCGAGCTGACGCAGGATGGGGATCACGTTGTCCTCCATCGTGTGGAACGCGTCCGAGGAGATCGCGTTGCGCCGCGCGTTCTCGCGACCGATCGCGAGCGCGGAGGCCGCGAAGTCGACGTTGACGACCTCACGCGCGCCACCGACCGAGGCCGCGACACCGAGACCGCACGTGTACGCGAACAGGTTGAGCACGGACGCGCCGCGCGCGTGCCCGCGCACGTGGCGACGCAGCACGCGCAGATCGAGGAAGAGCAGCGGATCCTGCCCGCCGTGGAAGGGCCGCACGTCGAACGAGAGACCGAGCTCGCGCCCCACCGCGCTCGCGAGCGCCGGGTCGTCGCCGACGCGCTGGCCTTCTCGTCCGCGCTCGACGAACGCGGGCGCGAGATCCAGCGCGAGGACTTCGCGTACGACGCGCGTGATCATGTCCTGCATCGCCGCATCGATCGGCGCGCCCCACGACTGTGCGAGCAGCACGGGGCCATAGCGATCGATCGCGAGCCCCGGATGCCCCTCGACCGCGCCGTGGAACAGGCGTGCGCAGTCGGTGCCTTCGGCGGCGAGCTCGGCGAGCAGCGGCTTGCGGCGCTCGAGCGCGCTCGCGATGGAGGCCTCGAGCGTCACTTCTTCTCCGCGGGAGTGCTCGGCGCAGCCGAGCCGATCTTCTTCTTCTCCGCGGAAGTGCTCGGCGCAGCCGAGCCGATCTTCTTCGTCTCCGCGGGAGTGCTCGGCGCAGCCGAGCCGATCTTCTTCGTCTCCGCGGGAGTGCTCGGCGCA
>CAYSCF010000267.1:3246-9689 GCA_964429305.1 uncultured Sandaracinaceae bacterium
AGTGCTCGGCGCAGCCGAGCCGATCTTCTTCGTCTCCGCGGGAGTGCTCGGCGCAGCCGAGCCGATCTTCTTCGTCCTCGGCTCGATCGACGTGCGCGGCGCCACGACTTCCTTGTCCTCGTGCGCGTCGGCGAGCGCATCGGCCCAGAGCGTGCGCATCGCTTCGGCCTGGCCCTCGCCGGCGCGGCGCGCGTTCTTCTGCAGGTTCTCGCGCTCGCTCACGATCAAGCGATCGAGATGCTGTCGCACGTCGGCGCAGTGCACGAGGAAGCTCGAGAGCAGCTCTTCCGAATGAATCTGCCCCTTCTGATAGGCAGAGAGCGCCTCGTTCTTCGTCTTTCCGAGCTGGCTGCGGAGCGCGATCATCTTGGGCAGATCGAGCGTCGGCGACTCCTCGATGCCGAGCGCCTCGCGATCGATGCGCGCGACCTCCGCGAGGTACGTGTCGAGGCCGTGCAGGCGCCGCGCGCGCATCCAGCGCCATAACAGCACGCCGGCGACGATGAGCGAGACCGCGAAGGAGCGCAGGCTCTCGATGCCCTGCACGTCCTCGCTCGTGAGGAACGGATCGCCCCTGTGCTGCCACGCGATCGTCCCGGGATGCAGCGGGAACTCGGGCTGCGCCATCAGGGCTTCGGGCGGCCTCGGCAGCTGGGCGTGGCGCAGGAAGCGCTCCGACTCGAGCGCCTCGAGCAGATGGCGCACCGCGTCCGCCGACGTGTCGCGGTTGGCGATCGCGATCATGCGCGTGGCGAGTGTCGGCACGTCGGCGCGCGGCGTCGGCGGCAGCGCGCCGTACGCATACATCGGGATGACGCCGGGGCTCACGAACACGTCGCGGATCATCATCGCGGGCGCGTACGGGATGGGCATCAGCTCGTAGCCGCGGTCGCGCAAGAGCTCCTCCGCGATCGGCGACGGCATGCTCGAGACGTGGAAGATCGCATCGGGCAGCGCGTCTTCCTCGGCGTCCTCGAGCTCGGCGTAGCTCATCGAGACCTCGGTGAAGTCGCGCTCCGGATGCATGCCCGCGAGCTCGAGCAGATCGAGCGCGATCTGCCGCGTGCCGCTCGCGGGCGGCGCGAGCATGAGCCGATGGCCTCGCAGATCTTCGAGGTCGTAGAGATCCTGATCGGCGCGCACCATCAGGTGCAGCGGCTCGAGCACGAGCGGCGCGATCTCGCGCACGTCCTCGTTGCCATCGAGCCCGCCTTGCACCAGCGCGACGTCGACCTCGCGGCGCTGCACGCGCGCGATCGAGTCTTCCGAGCCGGACGTGTCGACGATCTCGACGTCGAGCCCGTGACGCCGCGCTTCGTCCACGAGCGCGCGCGCGATCTCGGCGCGACGGCCGTGCGGATCCCCCGCCGCGAGCCGCAGCTCGGTGCGCCGCTCACGAACACCGAAGTAGAGCGAGACGACGGCGAGCAGCACGGTGCCGAGCAGCGCGAGGATCAGCGCGCGCGGGTCGTCGAGCCAACGTCGAATCGTGGCGATCACTCGGCTGGCGTTGTAGCGCGACGCGGGTGGCGCGCGCGAGCGTCAGGGACCGATGGCGATGTGGACGTTGTTGAACTCGGGATCGTCGACGTCGCCTGCGTGCTTGCAGGTCCATCCGGCGGGGATGCCCGCCATCTTCACCGGCTGACGATCGGGAACGAGGCCGCCCATGGCCTGCATGTTCACGAGACGCACGATCAGATCCGTCGCCGGCTGCTGCGTGGCGTCGTTCAGACCGCGGACGCTGAGATCGGGACGACCGAACAAGCGCATGCCGCGCGTGTGCAGCCACATCGCGCCCGGATGTTTCTCGTCGGCGCTGCCGAGGATGGCGACGTGCGTGAGGAACGATGGCTTGTCGGGGCCGAACACGTTCTTCGTCCAGTCCGAGGCCGACCACCAGTGCATCGCAGCGTCGACGACGCCGACGGCGCCCGCCTCGATCATCGCCTGCACGATGCCGATCGTGCTGCGCAGGTAGAGCAGATCGTCGGGATCGGAGACCTCGCCCACGATGCGCATCACGCTCTGCGCGCCGCGCACCTTCTTCGCGAGCTCGGGATCTTCGTCGAGCACGCGCCCGAGCACCTCGCGCGGATCGGTGAACGTCGCGAACGTCGCGTCGCCCTCGGGCGTGCCGCGCTTCTGTCGCACGATCCCGACGCCCTCCGGCATGCTCGTCACGCGGTGATTCTCGGGCGAGATCGCCAGCTGACTGCCGAGATCACCGAACACCCAGAACGCGACGAGCGCATCCGCGCCGCCTTCCGTGTAGTGGCCGCGCGCCCAGTCCTCGATCGCCATGTGTCCCCCTTTTCAGGTCGAAGTAGACAGCACCGGGCACGATACGGCACGCGCCCATGACGGAGCGAATTGCGTCGCGAAGCGAGCCGAAGCGGAGCCGGGGTGAGGAGGATCCGGCTCCGCCGGTGTTCCGAGGGGCGCGCCCAGCGCCCCTGAAATCAAGTAGCGAACCGGAAGTGCATCACATCTCCGTCGCGGACGACGTATTCCTTCCCTTCGATCCCGAGCTTTCCGGCGGCGCGCACGGCCGCTTCGGTGCCCATCGTCACGCGGTCTTCCCACCAGATGACCTCGGCCTTGATGAAGCCGCGCTCGAAGTCCGAGTGGATCTTGCCGGCGGCCTGCGGCGCGCGCGTGCCGCGCTTGATCGTCCAGGCGCGCACCTCCTGCTTGCCGGCGGTGAAGTACGTGATGAGATCGAGCAGCGCATAGCCCTGACGAATCACTTCGTTCAGGCCCGGCTCTTTCAGACCCGCGCTCTCGAGGAAGTCGGCGCGCTCGGCGACGGGCAGCTGCATGATCTCGGCCTCGATCTTCGCGCAGATGACGACGACGGGCGCGTTCCCGCTCTCCTTGGCGCGTGCGCGCACCTTCGCGACGAGCGGGTCGCCGTCCTTGCCGAGCTGATCTTCCTTCACGTTGCACACGTAGAAGAGCGGCTTCTGTGTGATGAGACAGAGGTCGCGGACGATCAGCTTGTGGTCCTCGTCCTCGATCGGGACGCCCGCGGCGAGCTTGCCTTGGTCGAGGTGCTTCTCGAGCTTCTCGCAGATCTCGATCGCCTTCTTCTCGAGCGCGCTGTTTCCCTTCGCGGCGCGGCGCGCGCGATCGAGACGCTTCTGGACGGTCTCCAGATCCTTGAGCACGAGCTCGGTCTCGATGGTCTCGATGTCCGCGATCGGATCGACGCGATTCTCGACGTGCAGGACGTTCTCGTCCTCGAAGCAGCGCACGACGTGCGCGATGGCGTCGCACTCGCGGATGTTCGCGAGGAAGGCGTTGCCCTTGCCCTCGCCCTTGCTCGCGCCCTTCACCAGGCCGGCGATATCGACGAAATCGACGGTCGCCGGCACCGTCTTGTCGGGCCCGACGATCTTCACGAGCGCGTCGAAACGGGCGTCCGGCACGGGCACGACACCGACGTTCGGCTCGATCGTGCAGAAGGCGTAGTTCGCCGCCTCGGCTTGTTTGCTCGAAAGGGCGTTGAACAACGTGGACTTACCGACGTTGGGAAGACCGACGATTCCGACGGAGAGAGCCATAGGGGGCGCCGTTATGCCGCGGGCGGGCCGGGGCCGCAAAGCCACGGGCTCGTCCTCTCATGTGACGGGCTTGCGGGGCCGACACCTGCGGTTCACAGAACCGACACGCGATGACGGCAGCCTCCAAGACGATGCGTGAACGGATTCTGCTCGTCGACGACGAGGCCGACATCGTCGAGCTGCTCGAGTACAACCTTCGTCAGTCCGGCTACACGGTCGTGACGGCGCGTGACGGCGCGTCGGCGCTCGCCGAGATCCGCCGGCAGCGCCCCGACATCATCCTGCTCGACCTCATGTTGCCCGACATCGCGGGCACCGAGATCTGTCGACGGCTACGGCGCGACGCGAGCACGTCGACGATCCCGGTCATCATGATCACGGCGCGCGGCGAGGAGATCGACCGCGTGGTCGGCTTCGAGATCGGCGCGGACGACTACATCGTCAAGCCGTTCAGCCCGCGCGAGCTCGTGCTGCGCATCGGCGCGGTGCTGAGGCGGACAGCGGCGCCCGAGAAGCAGACCGTGGGCGAGCGCTTCCGCATCGGCACGCTCGAGGTCGACGTGCCGCAGCACCGCGTGACGGTCGACGAAGAAGAGGTCGCGCTCACGGCGCTCGAGTTCAAGCTGCTCTACGATCTCGTGTCGCGACCAGGGCGCGTACAGACGCGCGATTCGCTGCTCGAGCGCGTGTGGGGGTACGCGCCGGGGGTCGAGACACGGACCGTGGACACGCACGTGAAGCGGCTGCGCGAGAAGCTGGGGTCGGCGCGGGATTACATCGAGACGGTGCGAGGGGTGGGGTACCGGGTGAAGACGGACTGATTCGTCCTCGTTTTCGTCCTCGTCCTCGTCCGATCTCGCCCCCGCTCCCGCTCGCGCTCGTGCTCGCCTATCATCCGGGTGTGTCACCCGCCCCCATCCCCCTCGACGCCGTCGGGGCGCTCGTGGCGAACGCAGCGGAAGCGGCCGGCATCGGCGTCCTCTTGTTGTCGGTGCAGGACGGCCAGCCACGCACTCTCTTCGTGAACGAGGTCGTGTCGCGATGGGTCGGGCTCTCGCCGCAGACGCTCCTCTCTCGTCCTTCGTTCGAGTGCATCGCCCCCGAGCATCGCGAGGTGATGGCGCGGCGCTTCGCCGATCGTGCGCAGGACCCCGACCTCCCGACGTCGCTCGAGTGCACGGTCGTCTCCGTGAACAACGAGCGCATCCCCGTGTCGGTCGGGATCGCACGCGGCGAGGTCGACGGACAGGTCGTCCAGATCGTGCTGCTCACCGACATGCGCGATCGGAAGGCCGTCGACGCCAAGCTCTCGGCCTCCGAGCGGCGCTTTCGCGATCTCATCCAGGCCGCGCCCGACGGCGTCGTCATCTCCCACCGGCTCGGCATCAAGTTCGCCAACCGCGCCGCGGAGACGATGCTCGGCGTCTCGAGCGGGAGCTTGGTCGGGCGCTCGATGAACGAGTTCCTGCCGCCCGAAGAGATCGAGCGGATGCAGACGCGCCTGCGCACGATCGCGGGCGGCGAGCACATGGGGCCCGCCGTCTACCGCGCGGTTCGTCCCGACGGCAGCGAAGTGCTCGCCGAGATCGCGTCCATCATGACCGAGCACGAAGGACAGCCCGCGGTGCTCGCCATCGCGCGCGACGTGACCGATCGCGAAGCGCTCAAGGCCACCCTCGAGCGTACCGAGCGGCTCGCCGCGCTCGGTCGTCTCTCGGCCGGCATGGCACACGAGATCAACAATCCGCTCGCGTTCGTGTCGTTGAGCGCCGAGGCTCTGGCACGGCGCATCGAATCGCTCGGCACGGACGCGACGCGCGAAGAGATCCGGGCCCTGCTCGACAACATCTCGCGCGGCACCGCGCGCGTGTCGGCGATCGTGCGGGATCTCAAGGACTTCAGCCGCGACGGGGACGCCGATCGTGGCCCTTCCGATCTCGCGCAAGTGCTCGACAGCGCGATCCGCATGGTCCAGCACGAGATCGCACCTCGCGCGCGCCTCGTGCGCGACATCCCGAAGCTCCCGCTCGTCGTTGGCGCCGCGCGCAAGCTCGAGCAAGTGTTCGTGAACCTGCTCATGAACGCGATGCAGGCGCTGCCCGACGGGCGCACGGGAGAGATCGTCGTGCGCGCGAGCAGCGACGAGACCTCCGCGCTCGTGAGCATTCACGACGACGGCGCCGGCATTGCGCGCGCGCATCTCGATCGCGTGTTCGATCCGTTCTTCACCACCAAGCCCGTCGGCGTCGGAACCGGCCTCGGCCTCTCGATCTGCCACGGCATCGTGATGGCGACGGGCGGATCGATCTCGATCGACAGCGAAGAGGGTCGCGGCACGACCGTGAACGTGCGCCTCGTGCGTGCAGCCGGCCGTCGTCACGTCGGGCCCGACACCGTCGTCCGCGCGTCGATCCCTCCCGTGCACCGCGCCCGCGTCCTCGTGATCGAGGATCAAGGCCCGCTCGCGCGCACGCTCGCCAAAGCCCTCGCCGATCGATACGAGGTCACGCTCGCGGCGTCGGTCGGCGAAGCCATCGCCGCGATCGACCGACACGGCGAAGTGTTCGACGCCGTCCTGTGCGACATGCTGATGCCCGACGGGACGGGCATCGACGTGTTCGAGCACGCCTCGCGTCGCTACCCCGAGCTCGGGCCGCGCTTCGCCTTCATGACCGGAGGCGCGTTCCTGCCCAGCGTCGTGCAGTTCCTCGAGCAGACGCCCAACGCCCGCATCGACAAGCCCTTCGGCCTACCCGCGATCGAAGAGCTGCTCGATCGCGTGATCGCGTCTCGCGCTCGTGGCGGTGTCCGGATCGCTTCGGACACCGCCACGAGCTGATCCGACTACGGATGTGCGTCGAGGCGGCGCTCGAAGTG
>CAYSCF010000268.1:0-9670 GCA_964429305.1 uncultured Sandaracinaceae bacterium
ATCTGCGAGGCCTCGCGCCGCTCGACAACGACTCGGCGCAGCTGCTCTCGGACGTGAAGCGCGCCGGTCAGGCGATGCCCGGCTTCACGAACCGCGTCGTGCTCTGCGACAGCGCGACCGTGGCGATGCAGCAGCGACGCACCTCACTGCAGGACGAGACCGCCGAGCAGGAGCTCATCACGTTCGACGAGGACGAGGCGCGCCGCGCGCTGCAGCTCGAAGGGCTCACGCGATGAAGCGATCCCTCATCGGCCTTCTCTTGCTCTGTGCTTGCGGCGGCTCGACGGCGACGTCGGCGAGCGACCCATCCGGACCGCGGCCCGTGCGGGTCGACTCGACCGAGCCGGTGAGTGGCGAGGCGGCCCGCCCCGTGCGCGTGGCGCCGACGACCCCCGGCGAAGCTGCCGAGACGGACGATCTGGCCGATCCACCACCCGTCGAAGCGCCGACCGGCCGATAGAGGTTGTGAATCCGTTCGTCGTGATCAAGTTGGGGCAGTCGTGGCGTACAAGGACTACTACGAAGTGCTCGGTGTGCAGCGCGGCGCGAGCGCCGACGAGATGCAGAAGGCGTTTCGTTCGCTCGCGCGCAAGTACCACCCGGATCGCAACAAGGACCCGAAGGCCGAGGATCGCTTCAAGGAAGTGAACGAGGCGTACGAGGTCCTCAAGGACGACAAGAAGCGCGGGCTCTACGATCAGTACGGCCCCGCGTGGAAGGCGATCTCCGAGGGTCGTCAGCCGCCGCCGGGCGCAGAGAACGCGTACGGCGACTTCGGTGGCTTCGGCGGCGCGCAAGGCATGGACCCGAACGATCTGCAGTCGATCTTCGAGCAGATGTTCGCCGGCCAACAGGCGGGCGCGGGCGGGTTCGGCGGCATCCCCGGCATGGGCGGTTTCGGCGGTCGCGCGCAGCGACGTCAGCCAGCCAAGGGTCGCGACCTCGAGTCGACGATCGAGCTCGGCGTCGAAGAAGCGTTCCGCGGCGGCTCGCGCGAGATCGGCATCCAAGAAGACGGCGACACCACGCGCATCACCTTCAAGATCCCGCCCGGCGTGCGCGACGGTCAGCGCATCCGCCTCGCGGGCAAAGGCCATCCGGGCGCGCGTGGTCCAGGAGACCTCTATCTCACCGTGAAGCTCGCCGCGGACGAGCGGTATCGCTTCGAGGGCGCCGATCTCGTCACCACGCTCGTCGTCTCGCCCTGGGAGGCCGCGCTCGGTGCCGTAGCACCGCTGCAGACGCTCGACGCGGAAGTGAAACTGAAGATCCCCGCCGGGACCTCGTCGGGCCGCCGGATCCGGCTGCGTGGCAAGGGCTATCCGCAGGAGGGCGGGGAGCGCGGAGACCTCTACGCCGCCATCGAGATCGCGGTGCCTGCGACGCTCTCCGACAAGGAAAAGGAGCTCTTCGAAGAGCTCGCCAAGGTCTCGACCTTCAGCCCTCGCTGAGACCGTAGACCGAAACGCCGGCTGACCCGTCGGACTCGGGGCGCGCTGCCAGAACAACGGACGCAGCGCCACGAGGGAGACGAGTATGCGGATGGGCGTCGTTCGGACGCTCGCGCTCGGATGCGCGAGCTTGGCTTCGATTCTGATCGGCTGCGGCGGCACCGAGGTACGACCGCCTGGACGTGACCCCGAGGTCATCGCCATGCAGGGCGCGCTCGGCAACCGCTTCGTGCGTGCCGGCGAGCAGAGCGAGATCGTCGCACGCTTGCACATCGATGCGTCCGCCGTGCGCGGCGGCCATCGCCCGCCGATCAACCTCGCCGTCGTGATCGACACGTCGGGCTCGATGGAGGGCGCGCCGATCTCGGACGCGCGCGCTGCGACACGCGCGCTGCTCTCGCAGCTGCAGAACGGTGATCGCCTCGCCGTGGTCGCGTTCTCTTCGTCGGCGGAAGTGCTGCTGCCCTCCACCGTGATCGACGGTCACTCGACCGACGCGCTCGGCGACTCGATCGATCGCATGGTCGCGCAGGGCACGACCGATCTCCGAGGCGGCCTGACCGCCGGGCTCGAAGAGGTCGTGCGACACTGGGATCCGACCGGCGTGAACCGCGTCGTGCTGCTCTCCGACGGCGTGCCCAACGATGCGAACGGCATCGAGTCGATGGCGCAAGCCGCGGGCGAGCGCTCGATCGCGATCACGGCGCTCGGTCTCGGCCTCGACTACGACGAGACGCTGCTCGGTGCGATCGCACAGCGCAGCGGCGGTCGCTTCCACGCGGTGCAGGAATCGTCCGCGGTGGCCGAGGTGTTCCGCGACGAGGTGCTCCGACTCGTGCGCACCGTCGCGCGTGGCGCGTACGTGCAGCTCTCGCCCGGCCCCGGCGTCACCATCGTCGGCGTCGTCGGCAACGCGACGAGCGCGTACGGCAACGGCGTGCGCGTCGAGGTCGGTGATCTCTCCGAAGGCGAGGCGCGCGACATCCTCGTGCGCATGCAGGCCGCGCCGCGTCGCCCCGGTGCGACGGTCGAGCTCATGGACGCCGTGCTTCACTTCGACGACGCCGTCGACAGCGCGGGCAGCCTCGAGCGTCGCGTGTTCCTCGGTGCACACGCGAGCGAGTCCGACGATGACTTCACGGCAGGCCGCGACGAGAGCGTGGAGCGTGACGCCGCGCGCATGATGGCCGCCGAGGTCACGATCCGCGCGATCGCGATGGCGCGGACCGGCGAGGTCGAAGAGGCCCGCGCGATCCTCGCGCAGGCTGCCGTGCAGACGCAGCAGTACGCGACGCTCCAGGGCGACTCCGCGATGAGCGAGACAGCCTCGTCGATGCGCGTGCTCGACGGCTACCTCCCGTCCATGGCGAGCACCACGAGCGCGCCCGCCGCGCCGCCGCCGCAGGTCTACGAGATGCACGACCGCGCGATGGCGGTCATCCAAGGGAATTGACGGCGCGCCGATCGCCACGAGAAGGCCCGTCGCTTCCGGGCGATGGGCCTTTCGTCGTCTGCGGCCCGAAGTCAGTTCGCGAGAGACTTGGGCTTACCCGCCATCGCGACCGCTTCGCGAGCCATGCGCCGAGCCTCCTCGGCGCGGGCCCGCGCGATCTTTTCGTAGGGCTTCGGTCGGCCGCGGCTGCCGTGATCGAGCGCCTCGGCGAATGCCTCGTAGAGCCCACCGAGCGCGCGGAAGAACCGCGATTGATCGAGCGCGCCGGGCGCATCGAGGATCGCACGAGAGAGGGCGAGGGCCGCATCGAGCGCCGGCTCGTTCAGCTCGCGCACGGGAGAGGCCATGCGATCGATCGCACGCCGGAACGCCTCTCGCGTCCCAGCCGAGGGCCCTTCTCGACGCGGCACCTGGAGCGAATCGAACGGCACGATCGCGCGCACGCGATCCGCCAGCTCCGCCAGCTTGGCCGTGCCGAGGGCCGCAGCGGGAGAGAGCGCTTCTCCCATCGCCGCCGCGAGCCGCTCGGTGCTCTGCTCTTCCGCGACGACCATCGACGTGAGCGCGCCGAGCAATCGATCGAACATCCCGCCGTCACGACGCGCGCGATAGTCGGCGACGGCGGCGCACTGTCTCACCGCGATCGCGGCCTCGCCGAAGAGGCGAGCGTTCGCCTCGTCCCGCTCGTCCTCGTCGTCGTCCTCGCGCACGCGGGTCATGTCGAGCGAGGCGAGCTGCGCCTCCGCGATTCCCGTGAACAGCGCTGCCAGCGCGATGCGCAACGCCGCCGCATCCGCGCCCTGCGTCTGCTCGCGCTGCCAGAGCTTGCCGAGCGCACGGACGGCGGGGAGCTGCATCACTCGCTCTCGGCGTGTCGAGAGCGCCGCGAGGCTCGCGGCGTGACGCGATATGGCGGCGACGGCCCGCGCGAGCGCCGCCGCGAGGGACGCGCTCTCGGCTTCCTGCCGATCGACGGCGCGATCGATCGCGCGCGCCATCGCGTCGATGCGCTCGCTCATGCGGCCGAACGTGCGTTGGTCCGTGACGCGGAGCGCGCTCTGCGCGGTGCGCAGGGAGGCCGCCGACTCCGGAAGGGTCTCACCCGCGAGATCACGCACGAGCTCCGCGATGCCCGACGCTTCACTGCCGCACGCACCGGCGATCAGCAGGAGATAGTCGCCGCGAGGACACTCGCGCCACGCGCGCTCCACGTCGTCGCCGAAGAGGCGCGACCAGACGATCGCATCACGGTCTTGCGGGTCGGCGTCTTCGCCGACCCATTCCTCGAGCATCGTCGAGAGCGCAGCCATCACTTCCGAAGGATAGATCGAAGCTCGCGCGCTGGGAGCGCGGCGAGTTTCTCCAACGGCGACGCGCGCCACATGAGGCTCACGCGCTCACGAGCCATGCAGCGACCTCCCGCAGCGCGCCGCGCAGATTCCCAGACGCGCTCGCAGCCTCCACGCGCGTGAACGCGCGCCGGAACACGCGGCGAGCGCGGGGCACGTGCCAATCCGTCGTGACGATCAAGACGTGCACGTCCCCGAGCAGCGCGCGCGTGAGCGAAGCGTTCTCTCGGGTGGTCGTCGCGCAATCCTCCAGCACGATGCGATCGATCGGCGCGAGGCCGCACGAGAGGACGTAGGCGCGTCCTGCCTCCGCTTCGCTCACGTGCGAGCCCACCTTGCCGCCGCTGATCACGAGCGTGGGCGCGACGCCCTCGCCGAGCAGCGCGCAAGCGACGTCGAGCCGCCGAACGAACGCCGGGCTCGCCCGTCCGTCGCGGACGCGACAGCCGAGCACGACGATCGCGTCGAACCGCACGCCCTGCGTCGGCCGGCTCGCTCCGACGCGTCGCAACGTGCTCGCCGCGAGCCCCCATGCGAGAGCGACCCCGAGGACGACCACGACGACGAAAACGAAACCGCCCACGACGCCTCGCAGTGTAGGCTCGACCCGTCGATGGAGCGCGTAGAAGCAGGCGTTCGGCGCGCGCGATATCGCGGAACGTGGCTCGGAGCGATGAGCAACGAAGCGCGCGCGCATGCGTCCGTGCTCGCCGAAGCGCTGGCCGAGATGGAGTCGCTCGGGCTGGCGCCGCTGCTCGAGGACGGCGCGGTCGCGGGCAACGGAGCGCTGCGCTTGCCGACCGGAGGCTGGCTCACGTCGGCGAGCGCGCGGCGCGCAGGCGAGCCTGCCATCGTCGAGATCCTGTCGTTCGACGAAGCGGCCTTCTCGGTCACGTACCGCGGTGATCCGGGGCGCGAGCCTACGAGCGACGTCGCCATGCACTTCGCGGCGCTCGCCGCGGGCGCGAGCGCGACGCTGCACGGGCATGCGCTCGCGAGCGAGAGCGACGCACGACGCCTCGGTCTGCCGATCTCCGATCACGAGACGACGTTCGGAACGCGCGAGGATCTCGACGCGGTGCGCGCGCTGCTCGCGTCCGCGCCCTACCCCGCGCACGACGCGTGGATCCGCAGAGGCCACGGATTTCTCGTCGGCGGGGACACGATGACGCGCGCGCGTGCGCGCATGGTCGGGCTCGCCGCGGCGCGCGAACGCGCGTAGAGTTCACCGGTTCACAGCGGAGGCCGACATGACCGAGCGGTTCCAGTCATTCGAAGAGTTCTGGCCCTACTATCTCTCCGAGCATCGCAGCGCGACGTCGCGGCGCCTGCACTTCGCCGGCACGAGCGGCTTCTTCGCGAGCTGTGCAGCGAGCGCGGTCACCAATCCAGTGAAGTTCCCGCTCGCGATGGCGGGCTTTGCGGCGCTGCTCGCGCACGGTGCGACGCAGGAGCCGAAGGGTCGGCCGCTCGCGCACATCCTCGGCATGGTCGCGCTGCCCAGCTTGGCGGCGCCGGTCACGTTCCCCGCGGGCGTCGTGAGCGCGTATGCGTTCGCATGGATCGGTCACTTCGGCGTCGAGGGCAATCGGCCCGCGACGTTCGAGTACCCGCTCTGGTCGTTTCTCGCGGACCTGCGGATGTGGAGCCACATGGCGCGCGGGCAGCTCTGGAGCGGCGACCCGCTCGAGGAGCTCGGGCTCACGGCGCCGACCAAGCCCGGGGCCGCTCAGGAAAGCGTTCCCGAGGCGGTCGCCTCCGCGCCCATGAACTGAGGAATCGAACGGTTCGCCGCTGAGGGAGGCTGGAAGGCAGGAACGAACAGGCTTCGTTTCTGCCTTTCGCGTTCGTGCGTAGGCTGCCTCATTTCCTCGCGCCGAAGATGGCCGTCCCGATCCGGACGAGAGTGGCTCCCTCTTCCACGGCGGCGTCGAGGTCGGCGCTCATGCCCATGCTGAGCTCGTTCAGTGCGTGGCGCTCGGCGAGCTCGCGCAGCGCGCGAAAATGGGGCCGCGCGTCTCGTCCCTCGGGCGGGATCGTCATGAGCCCGCGAAGCTCCAGCCTCTCGATCGCGCGCACGTGGCGCACGAGCGCGTCGAGCTCTTCCGGCGCGACGCCGGACTTCTGCGGCTCGCGCGCGACGTTCACCTGGATCAGCACGGAGGTCTTCGTCTCGGCGCGCTGACCGATCTCCGTCGCGAGCCGCTCCGAGTCGAGCGTGTGGATCACCGGATGCGCGGCGAGCACGGTCTTGACCTTGTTGCGCTGCAGATGACCGATGAAGTGCCACGCCAGATCCGGCAGCGACTCGAGCGCGTGCGCCTTGTCGTCGAGCTCCTGCACGTAGTTCTCGCCGAACAGGCGCTGGCCCGCGTCGTACGCCGCGCGAATCGCGCTCGCGTCGTGCAACTTGCTCACCGCGACGAGCGCGATCGATGCCGGATCTCGCTTGGCGCGTTCGGCGGCGCGCGCGAGCTGCTCGCGAACGCGCACGAGGTTCGCTGCGACGTCGGTCATCGCGACTCCGGCGGCCAGCACGGGATCACGCCGCGCTCGACGAGCAGCGCGACGGTCTCGGCGGCCGGCAGCCCGATCACGTTCGAGGGCGAGCCGCGCACCTCGAGGACGAGCCCCGCGCCCATGCCCTGCATGCCGTAGGCGCCGGCCTTGTCGCGCCCTTCGCCAGAAGCGACGTAGCGATCGATCGTCGCCGCATCGAGCGCGCGGAACACGACCTCGGTGGTCACGGTGCGAGACGCGATCTCGCCGGCCGCGCCGACTGCGACGCCCGTGTGCACGGCGTGCGCGCGACCCGAGAGCAGCTCGAGCATCCGTCGCGCGTCGTCGTCGCTCTCCGGCTTGTTCAGCGGCACGCCGTCGACGTCGACGACCGTATCGGCCGCGAGAAATGCGGATGTCGCATCGCTCATCGCGGCCTCGCACTTGGCGCGCGCGATCCGCAGCGCGAGATCGATCGCGCGCTCGTTCTGGCGGGGCGTCTCGTCGGCGCCCGTCGCGCGCACTTCGAAGACGAGACCGAGCGCCGTGAGGATCTCCCGCCGTCGCGGCGAGCCCGATGCGAGGACGAGCTTCATCCCGCCTGACGCTCGGTCGGACGACGAAGCCGACGCACGTACGTCCGCGCGACCTGCGCGGCGTCGAGGCCGAGGTACTTCGCGAGCTCGCCGACGAATCCTCGCACGTAGACGGGCGCCGGCAGCGCGGCGAAGTCGTCGAGCTCGATCGCCGTCAGATACGCGATGCCGACCTTCGTGCGCTGGCTGATCTCGTCGAGCTTCATCCCGCGGCTCTCGCGCACGGCCTTGAGGATCGCGCCGGTGAACGCGGTGTCGGGCGTGATCTCGGGCGCGGGCGGAAGAGGCTCGTCGCCCTCGCCGCGCGAAGGCGTGGGCTCGTCGTGCTCGGGCGAGGGCGGGAACACGCTCAGCTCGTAGGGCCGGCGTCGCGACGGATCGAGGAGCACGTCGTGCGCTTCGTCGAGCCGCGCACGCAGCGCCTCGATCTCGTGCGGCTCGAAGAGGCCGTAGCAAGCGAGCGCGCTCTGCGCGTACACGTCGCGGCTGCGTTTGTAGGCGCGGCGCACCTCTTCTTCGGTCGCGCCGCGCTCGACCTCCAGCAGATCGTGGTGGCTCTCCGGCGGCACGGTGCGCGCCTGGGCGCGACGCTTTCCGGACTCGAGCGCGAGCAGACGGCGCGCGATCTTCTCGATGTTCTTCGCCGCCTTCGTGCCGGGGCTCTCCACGAGCAGGAGCTTTCGCGAGCGCACGCAGCTCCACACGGTGTCGTCGTACTCGACGTGACCGAGATACTCGAGCGTGATGCCGAGGCGTCGCCGAACGGTGCTGCGGATCGCATCGCCGAGATCGAGATCGGCGCGGAGGCGCGTCTGCGCGAGCACGAGCGCCGGGCGGAACGACTCCATCGCCGCGCGCACTTCGTCGGCGAGCGGATGTCCGTCGTCCTCGAGGTTGCGCCAGAGATCGAGCGGCGCCGGCGCGCCACCGAGAAGGCGTGCGCGCTTCGCGATGACGAGGCGATCCGGCCGGGCGGCGCGATCGAGCAAGCGCGAGAGGAACGCGCGTGAGATCACGCGATAGGTCGACTCGAGCGCCGTCGGCTCGGGCAGCGTGACGAGGATCGCGATATCGGCGCGCAACATCGCCGCGATCGCAGCGCGGCTCGTCGCGGTGCCGAGGTCGACGACGGCGTAGTCGATGCCAGGGAACGTCTTGAGCTCGTCGAAGAGCCCGCGCGTGCTCTTCTTGCGGCGCAGCGCGGACAGCCCTTCGTCTGCGCCCGTGTGCAAGAGGCGCAGGCCCGGAACCGGCGTCTCGATCGGGTCGCGCGATCGCCGGGCGAGGGAGCCCGGAACACCGACCAGTGTGTGCGCGTTGGCCCCTTGCGGGTCGGCGTCGACCAGCAGCGCGCGGCGTCCGACGCTCGCGAGGTACACGCCGAGGTTCGCTGCCAAGACCGTCTTGCCCAGGCCGCCCTTGCCCCCGCTCACCACGAAAACACGCGGCGTTTTGGGGGGCGCAGGCACCTCCGGTGGGAGGCTCTCGAGGCTCGGTCGCTCCGTCAGGGCGTCGTCCGAGGAGACGTTCTCGGGTGCGGACGGCGGTGAGGAATCGGACATCGAACCGAGCGGCTTACCAACTCGTTCTACCGGGGGCAACGGCCCAGCGCCGACGTTGCGCTATAGTCCACACGTGCTCGCGGGCCCAACTGCGACGGTAACTTCGAGAGACGCGACGAAGACGGGATTGAGCGCGCCGGTATTGGTGCTGAATCGCAACTTCGCTCCGGTGCGCATCACGACGGCGCGCCAGGCGTTCACGCTTCTCTTTCTCGGACGTGCGCGCGCGCTCGACGCGCGCTTCGAGCCGCATGGCTGGGACGACTGGGCGGCGGCGAGGCCCGAGCCCGAGGACGAGACGATCGGGACGACGCGCGGCCCGATCCGCATCCCGCGTGTGCTGCTGCTCGTGAGCTACGGGCGCGTCCCGAGCGCGCCGCTGCGGCTCTCGCGGCGAAACATCTTCCTGCGCGACTCGTTCACGTGTCAGTACTGCGGCGATCGCCCTCATGTGCGCGACCTGAACCTGGACCACGTGCTGCCCAAGAGCCGCGGCGGCAAGAGCACGTGGGACAACCTCGTGACCTCGTGCCGCGACTGCAATCTCAAGAAGGGATACAAGCTCCCGGAGGAGTGCGGGATGCTGCTGCGCGCGCGGCCGGCCAGGCCCGGGTGGAGCACGGCGCTGCGCATGGCGGCACCGTCGCAGAGGTATCCGGAGTGGGGGCCGTTCCTAGGGTCGTTGCCTTCGCTCGATGATGCGGCGGAGGAGTAACTCCTACGCGCTCCCCGCCGTCAGCCCGCCATCGAGCACGAGCAC
>CAYSCF010000269.1:0-9646 GCA_964429305.1 uncultured Sandaracinaceae bacterium
GTGCGGCTGATGTTCGTGACGTACTCCTGGATGAACGCGTCGAACGACTCGAACTCTTTGTTGATCGTGACGCGGTCTCCCGCGCGCTGATCCTTCTCGTCGGTAGAGCTCGTCGTCGCGTCCGGCTTTTTCTCGGGAGGAGTCTTCTTCGCCATGCTCAGGCTCCGCTCAGATCGAATTGCTCGATATGATAGTCCTTCCGCGGGACGAGCACGATCTGCCTCGCGTAGCGCGCGCTGGCCTTCGCCATGGCGTCGCGCTGCTCGCGCTGCATCGCGTCCACCACGGCCGGGTGCGCGTTCACGTTGACCTTGAAGCCAGGCAGCGAGTCCTTCTCGCGCCGGATCTGCCGCAGGATCTCGTGGCAGATCGTCGTCTTGCTCTGCAGCTGGCCCGTGCCGTCGCAGTAGAAGCACGCCTCGTAGAGCGTGCGACCGAGCGACTCGCGCGTGCGCTTGCGCGTCATCTCGACGAGGCCGAGCTCGCTGATGCGCACGACGGTCGTCTTGGCCTTGTCGCTCTCGAGCGAGCGGACGAGCGCCTTGTAGACCTTCTCGCGGTGGTTGCCGCGCTCCATGTCGATCAGATCGAGCACGATGAGACCGCCGATGTTCCGGAAACGCAGCTGGTAGCTGATTTCTTTCGCGGCCTCGAGGTTCGTCTGCAGGATCGTCTCTTCGACGTCCTTGCCCTTACCGGTGAAGCGGCCGGTGTTGACGTCGATCGCGGTGAGCGCCTCGGCCTGATCGATGATCAAGTAGCCGCCGCTCGGGAGCGGCACCTTGCGCGCGAGCGAGCGCGCGATCTCGTCCTCGATGCCGAACTCGTCGAACACGGGCTCGCTGCCCTGGTAGAGCTCGATGTCCTTCGCGCGCTCGGGCATGAACGCCTCGACGAACGCGAGCAGGCGTGCGTGCTCCTGCGCGTCGTCGATGACGATCTTCTTCACGTCCTCGGTGAGCAGATCGCGCGCGCTGCGCAGCACGATGTCGAGCTCTTCGTAGAGGCACGCCGGTGCGCGCTTCACGGTCTTCTGTTTGTCGGCGACGCCTTCCCAGGTCTTCACCAGATAGCCGACGTCGGCCTTCAAGCCTCCTTTCGTCAGGCCCGCCGCGACGGTGCGCACGATGAGGCCGCCCGTCTTCGGCTTCACGCCGTCGATCACTTCGCGAAGGCGCTTGCGCTCTTTGTCGCTGCCGATTCGCTTGCTGATCCCGACGTGATCGATCGTCGGCATGAACACCACGAAGCGACCCGGAAGCGACACGTGGCTCGTGACGCGCGCGCCCTTGGTGCTGATCGGGCCCTTGCTGACCTGGACGACGATGCTCTGTCCTTCCTTGAGGACGTCGCGGATCGGCGTCTTGCGCGAGAGACGGCCGTCCCCCTTGTCGTCGGAAGCCCGAGCCTTGCCGTCTTTCTCTTTTTCGTCGCCCTCGTCGCCCTCGGCCGCGGCTTCTTCTTCGCCGCTCATCAGCTTGTCGAAGTCCGCCTTCGGAATGACGTCTTCGACGTGCAGGAACGCCGCGCGATCGAGGCCGATGTCGATGAACGCCGCCTGCATGCCAGGCAGCACCCGCGTCACCTTCCCGAGATAGATGTTGCCGACCGGACTCTTGTCGCGGTCACGCTCGACGATGATCTCGGAGAGGATCCCATTTTCGATCAGCGCGATACGGGTCTCTCCCGCATCCACGCTGATCACGATCGTATTCTCGGACATGAACCAAACCTTCTCGGAAGCACGTCCCCACGCGCTTCCATGACTCGATGGGTGGGTCGGCCCCGCGGGACCGGACGACGGACGCAAGCGTGCGCACGCGCAGGATCTCTCCTGCACGCGCGCTGTTTGCGCCGCCTAGAAGCCCCGGGAACACCCGGAGCTCAGTTGGACTTGGTGGCGTTGCGCGACGCAGCCGCGAACAGCGCATCGATCTGCGCGCGCACGATGTCGTCGGTCTTGTTGCGCGACACGGCGATCTCCTTGATGAGGAGCTGACGCGCGCGCTCGAGCATCTGACGCTCGCTGAAGCTGAGGGCGTCCTTGACGTCCTTCACGCGCTCGAGGTCGCGCATGACCTCGGCCACCTCGAACACGCTGCCCGTCGAGAGCTTCTCGACGAACGCGCGCTGACGGCGGTTCCAGGTCTGCGTGTCGATCGGCACGTCCTTGACCTTGAGGATCTGGAAGATGCGGCGGATGTCGCCTTCGCTGATCGGCTTGCGCAGGCCGATGCTCGCCGCGTTCGCGACCGGCACCATGATCTTGTGATCGGTGTCGAGGAGGCGGAGCACGTAGAAGCTCTGGCGCTTGCCCGCGATGTCCTTGTCCTCGATGGAGACGATCTCCGCGACGCCGCGCGCCGGGTAGACCGCGTGATCGCCGACCTTGAACGAGCCCACGACCGGAGCGGGGACGGCGGCCACCGGGGCCGCGATCGTCTTGGCGGCCGTCTTCGGCTCGGCCTTCTTCGCGGGCGCCGCGACGAGCTTCGGGATCACCTTGGCGGGCAGCGTCTTGGCGGTCGCCTTCGCGGGAGCCTTCAGGGTCTTCTTGGCCTCAAGCGTACGGGCGTGCATTCGAACTCCTCTGGTTTTCCAAATGGATGGAGTGGTGTCGGAGAGCCCGTCGTGGGGACGGGGCCAGCCCCCGGTAGGGGCCGCTGAAACGGGGCCGAATGGTACGGGGCGACCAGCTCTGGGTCAATCGACGCCCGGCGGAAAACGGCGTCGCGGCTCCGATTGTTCCCTGGCGTGTCGTGCTACACCGCTGCGGCGTGAGCGAGCTGGAGCAGGACACGCGGCTGGAGAAGGTGGGCCCGGGCCGGTTCCGCGTCCGCATCACCGACCGATGGAACATCGGGACGGCGCCGAATGGTGGCTATCTCGCCGTCATCACGACGAAATCCATCGCGGCGAGCCTGCCTCACCCGCATCCGTTCAGCGTCACGACGCACTTCCTTTCTACGGCTCGGCTCGGCACGGCCGAGGTCCAGGTCGAGATCGTCCGGAGCGGACGGGGGCATGGGACGGCCGAGGCGAAGCTCTTCCAAGAAGGGAAGGAGATCGTCCGGACGCTCGCCGTGTTCGGCGACCTGAGTACTGTCGTGGGGCCGACAGCCGTCACCGTCACCCCGCCCGATCTGCCGCCTTTCGAGCAGTGTGAGCATGGTCGGGCTGGACCGACGACCGCCTTGTCGATCGCCGATCGCATCGACGTCGGGATGCGGCCTGGGGCGGTCAGCTGGGTGCCGGGACCGGATGGCGCTCCTCGTGCTCGGAGCGAGCAGGCGGTGCTCGAGGGATGGGTCCGGCTGCGCGACGGGGCCGAGCCCGATCCGATCTCGCTGGTGTTCTTCGCCGACGCGTTCCCGCCGCCGATCCTGAACCTCTCGAGCGTGCAGACGCCCTGGGTCCCGACGCTGGAGCTGACGGTTCACGTGCGCGCCGTTCCGGCACCGGGTCTTCTCGCGGCGCGCTTCATCACGCGCGCGCTCGTCTCCGGCTATCTGGAGGAAGACGGAGAGCTCTGGGACAGCCAAGGTCGGCTGGTGGCGCTCTCGCGACAGCTCGCTCGGATCCAGCGAGTGGAACAGGGTGGCAAGCCATGAGCTTTCGGTACGAGCGCCCGGTGCGTTTCGCCGACGAGGATCACGCGCAGATCGTCTACTACCCGCGATTCTTCCACTTCTTCCACGAGGCGTTCGAGGAGATGTTCGCGGCGTACGGCATCCCGTACCGCCAGTGTCTGGACGAGAACGTCGGGTGGCCGGCCGTGCACGCGGAGGCCGACTACCAGCGGCCAGTCCGATTCGGAGATCGGCTCGCGATCGTCGTGTCGATCACGCGGATCGGCGAGACGAGCGTCACGTGCGAGTACGTGGGCACGCGGGTGGGCGACACGGGCCCGGCCGTCATCGGCAAGATCGTCGTGGCGTGCCTGGACATGACCACGATGCGCGCGCAGCCGATCCCCGCGAAGTACCGAGCGTTGCTGGAATCCGTCGGCGCCTGAGGCGCGTTAGTCGCAGACCGCGACCGAGTTGACGTATTCTCATGCTGGGACCGGAGGCGGTGGGATGAACAAGTCGTTCTGGGGAACGGTCGTGGGCTGGGGGATCGGGCTTGCGGCGTGCAGCACGACGCCGGGAGGCCATGACGCGGGAGCGTTTCGTGACACCGCGCCGGCGGACTACGACGCTCCAGGGTCCGGGATGGACGGAGCCGTCGCGCCCACCGGCACGATCTACATCCGGCTCGTGAACCTCGTGCCCGCGAGCCCGAACCTCACGGTGTGCCTCGCGGCGATCCCGGGCACGGGCATCGCGCCGGTCACCGCCCACATCCTCGGCCAGCCCGATCCGCCGACGAGCGACGGCACGCTGCCCTTCCCTGGTGTCTCGCCGTATCTGCCGGCGTTGGTCTACGACGCGCCCGGGTTCGGCTACGAGCTGCGCCTCTACGATCGTGCGCAGCTCCCGTTCTCCGCGCTCGGCATCTGCCCGGACGCGGGCGCCTCTCCCGCGCCTATCGTCACCGCGCGCTTCACGGCGTCCGATCTGATGATCGATCATCACTACTCGCTCGCGATCATCGGTGTGTTGCCTGGCACGCCCGTCACGTGCACGGGTGCGTGCCCGCCAGTGCAGACGCGCTTGTTCGAGGACACGCTCTCGCGTCCGCCGCCGAACCGCGTGCGCGTGCGTCTGTTCCAGGGCGTGCCGAACATCCCGGCACCGATCCACGTGTGCTTCGACTTCGACTACTCGGTGGTGGGCGGCGTCGTGATGGACGGGCCGGTGCCGCCGTCGCGCGTGCTCCCGCCGCCCGAGGACACGGACGGCATCGCGTTCGGCGAGGTCACGCCGTACATCGAGATCCCGCCGGTGACGAGCACGGGCGCGTTCTACACGCACGCCACCGTGTCGGGCGTGCCGGATTGCGATACGTCGACACGCTTGCTCGGTCCCATCACGGTGCCGCTGCCGATCCCGACGAGCGCGCCGGTGGACGTCGCGCGCGTGTTCATCGCGGGGGACGTGATCACGAACTTCGCGTTCGGCCGCGTCGGCTCGATGTGCACGACGGCGACCGACTGCGTCGCGCCGAGCAGCATCTGCGTCGGGGCCGCATGCACCTGCGATGGGACCCACCACTGCGTGGACGACATCGCGGGGAACCTGCTGCCGTGGCGCGACGTGCGGGGGGACGTACATCCCGATGCCGGCGTTTTGCCGGACGCGGGGATGTAGATCGTTTCGTTTTCGTTTTCGTCGTCGCGGCCGAATCCGCAAAGCGGAGAGACGGGAACGAAGACGACTACTTCTTCGCCTTCTCGTCCGCCGCCACCAGCGGCGAAAAGAAGTTGTCCTTCTTGATGAACGGGTCCACGCGGAACGCGAACTTGTAGCTCGGCGCAGCGCGTTGATTGCAGTCCGTCCTCTCGCAGAACCGGCAGGTCGTTCCCACCGGGACCGCCATGCGCGCCGGATCCAGGAACGGCATGTCGTCCGCGTACGCGAGGAACTTCGCGTTGTCCGCGTGCGTGCCCATCCCGATTCCGTAGAGGCTGCCGCGCGCGAGCGAGCCCGCGATCGGCTCTGCGAGCACCTTCGCGAAGCAGAAGAAGTAACGCCCATCGGGGAACACGCTGTACTGGCGCGAGATCGAGTGCGGCGTGAGGAACGCCAGATGCACCGCCCACTTCGGGCAGCTGCCCGTTCCGTGCGGGAACTTCAGCCCCGTCGCCGCGTAGCGCTTGCTGATGTTGCCGGCGACGTCGACGCGCAAGAAGTGGAACGGCACGCCGCGTCGCGCCGGATCCGAGAGATTGCACAAGCGATGCGCGACCGTCTCGTAGCTGGACCCGAAGCGCGTCGCGACCTGCTCGACATCGTAGCGCGTGCGCTGCACCTCGCGCAGGAACGGCTCGTACGGGAGCAGCAGCGCGCCCGCGAAATAGTTCGCGAGATGGATCGCCATCAGACGCGGTGTCTCCGCGTGACGCGCTTCCGACTCGAGACGCCCGACGATCTCGCGCTCGAGCGCGGCGTCCTCTCCGCCGAGCACGCGCAGGCCCAGCGTGTGCGCGAGCTGGAAGAGCTGACGCGCCTCGGGCACGTCGCGCGACATCGTGAGCGCGCCGCCGTCCGGATCGAGACGTCGGATGACGGAGCTCGACTTCGCGCTGGGCTCGAAGCGGACCTCCACGCGATGAGCCGCGAGCGCCCGCACGAGGCTCTCGATGGTCGGTCGATCGCCGATGCCGTGCTCGAGACGCACCTCGTCCGCGCGCGTCTCGATCTCCGGAAACCAGTTCCCGCGCGACTCGAGGAAGTCGGTGACCTCGTCGAAGGGGCTGTAGTCGAACGCGAGCTCGGCCGCCCCGTCGTCGCGCGCGCGCGACGCGAGCTGCGCCGTCAGGTGATCGAGCTGCGTGCGCGTGTTCTTGTAGAGGTTGAACAGCGCCGCGATCGTGGTCGCGACGCGCGGCTCGTTGCCGAGCGACGAGACGTCTTCTTGGCTGAGGTTGAGCGTGCGGAAGAGCGGCTCGTCGAGCAGACGCGAGAGGCCTTCGTCCGGTCGCTGCGCACCGAGGCTCTCCATGAACGCTTCGACGGGCATGCCGTAGAGCTCGAGCGCACGGAACAGGAGCGGCAGCTGGATGGGCCGTTTGCCCTTCTCCAGCAGCGAGAGATACGCGGGCGAGACGCGCAGCTTCTGCGCGGCGAGACCTTGCGTGAGACCGCGATCGATGCGGAGCTCACGGAGCCGACGGCTCATGGTCTCGCGATCGCCCTGCACGGCCTATCGTTACCACGCTCACGGACGCGAGTCGCCCTGCCCAGACGAGCGTGCGACGCTGCGCGCATGGTGTTCGTTCGCTGGGCCGAGGTCGCCGTCGCCGCCACGATCGCTCCGCTCGTCGACGGGGCGGTGAAGACGGCCCTTCTCTCTCGCAGCCGCGCCTCGCGCGCGCGATCCCCGTCCGAGTCCCTCGGCCCGCGCGAGCGAGCACAGGCACTGCGCGCGATCTCCGCCCTCTACGATCGCACCGAGCACTTCACGCATCCCGAGTCGTTCTTCGGCGAGCGGCCCGCGATCGCGCCGCGCGTGCGGCCCATCCGGAGATCACGCGATGTCGAGGTCGTCGATCTGACGTGGACGAGCGAGCGACCGACGTTCGCTCCGGATCTGAGCGAGAAGTATCTCTCCTCGCACGAAAACCGCACGGCGCACGCGCGCTGGCTCCGCGGCTCGGGATCGAATCGGCCGGCGATCATCCTCATCCACGGCTATCTCGGCGGCGCCCCCGCGTTCGAGGAGCGCGCCTGGCCCGTCGAAGCGTTCGTGCGGCGCGGTCTCGATGCGGTGCTCTTCGCGCTGCCGTTCCACGGCCCACGTGGCGATGGCCGACGCCCGAAATTCCCGGGCAGCGATCCGCGCATGACCATCGAGGGATTCCGGCAGTCCATCTACGATCTCGGCGCGCTCATCGGACATCTTCGACGCGAAGGTGCGCCCCACGTCGGGGCGATGGGCATGAGCCTCGGCGGCTACACCACCGCGCTCGCCGCGACCACGCTGCCCGATCTCGACTTCGCGGCGCCCTTCGTCCCGCTCGCGTCGCTCGCCGACTTCGCGCGCGACGATGGCCGCTTCGTCGGCACGGGCGTTGATCGCGACGAGCAGCATCGCTTGCTCGAGAGCGCGCACGCCGTCGTGAGCCCGCTCGCGCGATCGCTGCGCACGCCGCGGGAGCGGACGCTGGTGTTCGGCGCGGAGCGCGACGCCATCACGCCGATCGCGCACGCCGAGAAGCTGGCCGCGCACTTCGGCGTTCCACTGACGCGTATGCTCGGCGGCCACCTCGTGCAGGTGGGCCGCAGAGATGCGTTCCGTCAGCTGCTCGCGATGCTCCGCACGCAGCGCATCGTCTGACTCACGGACCGCACTGCGAGCGGCCCGCGACGAGGTCGCAGTGGGTCATGCCCGACATGCCGGTGCAGTCCGTGCCGCAGCAGTTCATGTCCGTGCCGTGCGTCGACTCGCAGCCGTTCGTCGGGTTCATGTCGCAGTTGCCGTTGTTGCCCGTGCACGCGGTGATCACGCACGCGGCCGCCATGCACGTCGCCGTCATCACGTTGTTGGCCAGCTCGCAGTTGGTGCACAGCGGGCCGCAGTGGTTGCCGTCCGCCGCGGTCTCGCAGCCGTTCGCGCGGTTGCCGTCGCAGTCGACCATGCCCGCCTGACACGCGGTGTAGTCGCACGTGCCGCCCGCCGTGCAGCTGAGCCCGGTCGCGTGCATGCTCGCGGTCGTGCACGTGCTCGCACACGTGCCGCAATGCGTGACGCTGAAGGGCGACTCACAGCCGTTCGCGCGGTTGCCGTCGCAGTCGAGGAAGTTGCCCGTGCAGCTCCCGTAGTCGCACGTGTTGCCCGCCGAGCACGTCAGCCCCGACGCATTCGCAGTCATGCCCACGCACGTCCCGCATGCGGCGCCGCAGTGCGTTCCGTCGGCCGCCGTCTCGCAGCCGTTCGTGCGATTGCCGTCGCAGTCGACGTGACCCGACGTGCAGCTCGCGTAGTCGCACGTGGTGCCCGAGCACGTCGCGCCGTTCACGTTGCTCTCGTTGCTCACGCAGTTCGCACAGGTCCCACCGCAGTGCGTGGAATCGGACGGCGTCTCACAGCCGTTCGCGCGATTGCTGTCGCAGTCCGATCGATTCGCGCTGCACGTCGTGTAGTCGCACACGCCGCCCGCAGTGCAGACGAGCGCCGCGGCCGCGACACCCGACTCCGCCGTCGAACAGTTCGTGCACGAGCCACCGCAATGCGCCGTCGTCCACGCCTCGCAGCCGTTCGTGCGGTTGCCGTCGCAGTCCGAGGTCGAGCCGGTGCATGCGCCGTAGTCACACGTGCCGCCGCTGGTGCACGTCGCGCCCGATGCGTTCTGGATGCTCGAGGTGCACACCGTGCACGAGGCGCCGCAGTGCGCGGCCGAGTAGAGCTCGCAGCCGTTGCCGCGGTTGCCGTCGCAGTCCGACGCGCCCACCGCGCAGCCGCTGTAGTCGCACGTGCCGCTCGGACACGTCGCCGTCGCGTTCTGGACCACGCTCGTGCAGTTCGTTCCGCATCCGCCGCACGTGGCCACCTGATGGAGGCTCTGTTCACAGCCGTTCATCACGTTGCCGTCGCAGTTGCCGAACGGCCCGATGCACATGCCGTAGCCACACGACGCCGTCGTTCCGGCGACGATGCACTGAGCATCGGCGTTCATGACGCTGCATGCGTGCCCACACATGCCGCAGTTGCCGACGGTCGAGATGCTCGTCTCGCAGCCGTTCGACGCGCCGCCCGAGCAGTCCGCGTAGAGCGTCTCGCACGTGCCGATGACGCAAGCGCCCGCAGAGCACGACCCGGTCGCGACGTGCTCGTCGAGACAGGACTGAGCGCACGAGCCGCAGAAGTTCGCGTCCGTCTGGAGGTTCGTCTCGCAGCCGTTGCCGCCGGGGTGGCCGAGGTCGCCGTTGCAGTCGCCGTTCACGGTCGGATTGGAGCACCCACACACGCCCGCGGTGCAGGTCGTGTTCGCGGCCCAGCAGTCCCATGCCCACCGGGACCTGGAGCACCTTGCCCGTGGTGC
>CAYSCF010000270.1:0-9612 GCA_964429305.1 uncultured Sandaracinaceae bacterium
GTCCGCTCGGCATCGCCGCGGGCGTGCTGCTCGCGTTGTTCCTCGCGCTCGTCGCGGCGGTGCTCATGGGCCCGTCGCCGATCGCGCCATGACGACCGCGTCTTCGCCGTCCGCGTAGTAGCACTCGCGCGTACCGACCTTCCGGAAGCCCGCACGCTCGTAGAGCGCGATCGCGGCGGCGTTGCTCGCGCGCACCTCCAGAAACGAGCGCTCGACGTCGGGCACGCGCAACAGAGCATCGAGCAGCGCCGTTCCGGCTCCAGCGCGACGCTGCGAGGGATCGATGGCGACGGCGAAGATCTCGAGCTCCCCGGCGACGCTCGACGCGATCGCGAAGCCGAACGTGGGCTCGCCGATCACCAGGGCGATGCTCGTCTGCTTCTCGAGCTCGGCGGTGAAGCCCTCGAGCGTCCACGCTTCGGGGAGCGAAGCCTTCGCGATGTCGACGACACGAGCGAGGTCGCTGCGCATCATCGCTCGAATCGTCATCGCCCTTCGGTCTTCGGCGTCACGATCGGCGCGCCGCTGTCGCGCTGCGCGACGTAGTGCGCGTCCGGCTCGACGAAGATGTACTGCATGTGTGGCAGCTCGGCTCGAATCGCCGCTTCGATCCGATCGATCGTGGCCTCGATGTGATCGAGATCGAGATCCCGCTTCAGCTCGACCTTGAGCGCGACTACGACCGACTTCGGCCCGAGGTGCATCGAGAGCAGCTGGCGCACTGCGACCACGCTCGGGTCGGCCTCGACGATGCGCGTGATGTTCGCGCGATCCTCGGGGCCCGCCGACTCGCCGAGCAGGAGCGAGTGCGTGCGCGCCGACAAGAAGTACGCGACGACGCCGAGCACGATCCCGATGAGGATCGATCCGATCGCATCGAACCCGTTCCAGCCGGTCACGTCCGACATGCCGACCGCCGCGAGCGCGATCCCGAGACCGATGAGCGCCGCCGTGTCCTCGGCGAGCACGACCGGGATGGTCGGATCCTTGGCGTGAAGGACCGACTGATAGAGCGAGCGTTTGCCGCCGGTCTTGCGCATCTCGCGCATCGCGACCGTGAACGAAGCGCTCTCGAACAGGAACGACGTGCCCAGCACGCCGTAGCTCCACAAGCGCGAGCCGTGCGCTTCTTGCACCGCGCCGCGAGAGAGATCGATCAGGTCGTGCACGCCTTCGTACACGGCGAACGAGCTGCCGAGCACGAAGAGCAGGATGCTCACGAGGAAGGGCCAGAAGTAGCTCTCGGCCGCGTGACCGAAGGGATGCAGGTTCGTCGGTGGCCGCTCCGCGCGGCGCATGCCGACCATCAGCAAGAGCTGGTTGGCGCAGTCGGCGAAGCTGTGGATCGCCTCGGCCATCGTCGCGATGCTCCCGGAGAGGATTGCGGCGACGAGCTTGCTCACGGCGATGAGGACGTTGCCGGTCAGCGCCGCGACGACGACGCGCAGGCCGCTGCCTTCTCCTTCACTCGATGCCGACATCGTCCTCGAGATCCTGGGCTTCGTCCTCGCTCCGATCGGCGCCACGCGTCGTGTGCCCCGGATCGAGCACGACGAGGATGCGCGGCGGCGTACGATCGCGCAGGACGCTCACCCAACGCGCGACGTCTTCGGAGAGCGCGCGCACCGCGAGCCACGCACGCAGTGGCTCTAGTGCTTGATCGAGCGTCATGCCCGAGAACGGATGATCGCCGCCGGCGAACACCTCCTCCACGCGCGCATCGCTCACCGTCGTCGAGCCTTCGAGGTTCGCACGCAGGAACGCTTCCACGATCGCCCGACGATGCGCGATCGCCTCGATCTCGCTCGCGTCCGCCCCGATGCGCGCGAGCAACGTCGCGAGCGCCGTCTCGCCACCGAGCGTGGCCACCAGCCGATCGCGCTGCGCGCGCACGTCGGCGTCGGTGGGCTCGCTCGCGTTGAGGCGATCGGCTTCGCGCGCGATCAGGATCTCACCGAGGATCTCGTCGAGCGTCGCTGCGTAGAGCGCGCGCGTCGGCGCGACCGTCAGCCCGTTGGGCCCGAGATCGAGGCGCGCGCGCAGATCCACGTCCGAGAGCAGGACGAGGTCGGTGCCTTCTTGCGGGGTCTCGGCACCGACGATCGCGACCAGCGCTTCGGCAGGCAGCGCTTGCGCGCTCGCGTGCGAGGCGACGACCATCGAGGCCGCGAGCACGAGCGACGAGCGAGCGAGCATGGACTGGCTACGCGTCGGCCTTGGGCGCCGACTCGAGAGCCGTCGCCGTGCCTTCGAGCTCTTCGCCTTCGCGGACCTTCGCGCGGGGCACGTGCTTTCGCTCGCGCAGGAACTCGAGGAATGCGACGGCAGCGTCGAGCTCGCGCGCCGGAAGCGCCTCGACGAGCTCGAGCGCACGCTTGCGAAGCGTCTCGGCGATCTGGGCGCGCGTCTTCTTCACCGGCGCCTTCGCTTCGACCGCGGGATCGACGACGACCTCGGGCTTGGACACTTCGTCCGCCGTGGGCACGTGCCAGTCGGGCCGCGCGACCGCTTCGATGCCGTGCGTCGCCAGCCACGTCTCCATGCACGCGCGCAGGCGCTCGCTCCGGAACGTGAACCAGCGCTCCCGATCGATCGGGAAGCTCATCAACACGTCTTTGAAGCGACGGAACGCGCCCTTGCCGTCGATCGCCTGCACGAGCTTGTCGCGCAGCTCGCCCTCTTCGACGGTCGCGATGAAGCGCTCCATCCAGCGGTACTGCTCGCGCGAGCTCACCGGCTCGACCCGCAGATACTGCGAATCGCCCATCACGCGTTGGTGCATTCCCGGATCGGCGATGCCGTCGACGATGCGAATGACCTCGCCGTTCTCGAGGTGCAGATAACTGTGCACTTCGGGCGCGTTGTTCTCGAACGCGTCCTCGAGCGCCTCCCAGGCGATCGGCACGGGGCGCAGCGGTTTGCCGCTGGCTTTGGGATCGTTGTTTTCGTCGTCGCGCGTCATGGCCCCTGGTGTGGACATCCTAGTACGCGAGCGTGTTCCCGGAAATGCCGAACTGCCCCGAAAGGTCAGGGGATGGGGCCACGCGCACGATCGACTGCATTCTTCCACCTCGACAGGTGTGCGTTTCGATCGATTGCGCTCATCGCTGGCTCGAACGAGCGAGCGATGCGATGCGCTTTCTTCACCGCGTCGAGATCGGGATACACACCGACGGCGAGCCCGGCGAGATACGCGGCACCGAGCGCCGTCGTCTCGACGTTGGCCGGTCGATCGATGCCGACCTCGAGCACGTCGGCTTGGAACTGCATCAAGAGCGCGTTCTCGGACGCGCCGCCGTCGACGCGCAGGCGGCTCATGCGCGCGCCGTGATCGGCCTCCATCGCGCGGCCGAGATCTGCGACGCAGAGAGCGATGCCTTCGAGCGTGGCGCGCGCGATGTGCGCCGCGGTGGTTCCGCGCGTGAGGCCGCAGATCAGACCTCGCGCGTCCGGATCCCAGTGCGGCGCGCCGAGACCCGCGAGCGCGGGCACGAAGCTCACGCCCTCGGACGAGTCGACCTTGCGCGCGAGCTCTTCGATGTCGGACGAGCGACGGATCAGACCGAGGCCGTCGCGCAGCCACTGCACCGCCGCGCCTGCGATGAACGAGCTGCCTTCGAGCGCGTAGCTCGTCTTGCCTCCGCGCGTCCACGCGACGGTCGTGACGAGACCGTTCTTGGACGCGATCGGCTTCTCACCCGTGTTGAGGAGAAGGAACGCGCCGGTGCCGTAGGTGCACTTTGCATCACCCGGCGCGAAGCAGGTCTGACCGAAGAGGGCCGACTGCTGATCGCCCGCGATGCCGGCGATCGGAATCCCGTCCGGCAAGCCGGGCACGCCCTTGGTGCGCGCGACGACCTCGGAGCTCGCCTTCACCTCGGGCAGCACCGCCATCGGCACGTTCAGGATCTTGCAGAGCTCCGGATCCCACGCGAGCTTGCCGAGATCGAAGAGCAGCGTGCGCGACGCGTTGCTCGTGTCGGTGACGTGCGCCGCGCCGGCCGAGAGACGACTGACCAGGAACGAGTCGATCGTGCCGAACGCGAGCTCGCCCTTCTCGGCGCGCGCGCGCGACTTCGTGTGATCGAGGATCCACTCGACCTTCGTGCCACTGAAGTAGGGATCGAGAACGAGACCGGTGCGGGATCGAAAGAGAGCCTCGTGGCCTTCGCTCTTCAGCGCGCGACAGCGATCCGCGGTGCGGCGGTCTTGCCAGACGATCGCGCGATGGATCGGCTTGCCGCTCGCGCGCTCCCAGACGACCGTCGTCTCGCGCTGGTTCGTGATGCCGATGCCGACGCACTCGCGCGGATCGACGCCGGCCGCCGCATAAGCGCCGACGATCGAGTCCACGACGCTCTTCCAGATCTCCTCGGGCTCGTGCTCGACCCAGCCCGGCTGCGGAAAGTGCTGAGCGAAGTCGGTCGTTTTGCGTCCGAGCACACGAGCGTCGGCGCCGACGACGAGAACGGTGGAGCCCGTGGTGCCCTGATCGATGGCGAGCAGGTGCGTGACTTTGTTTCCGGTCATCGCGGCCGTTCTACACCGGATCAGCCTGGTTTGGGCTACGGTGGGCCATGAGTCGTCCCTCGTCGCTGCTTCTCGTTCTCGCACTCGTCGGCTGCAACCCACCGCCGGCCCCGATGGACGACGGAGGCACGACGCCGGTGGACGACGGAAGCGTGGATGGCGCGATGCCGATGGGCGACGCGACGGTCGATGCGTTCGTGCCCACGACCGACGCAGGACACTGCGCGACGCCAGCCGCGTGCGAGCAGGCGACGGCCGATCAGCTCGACGCGATCTCGGGCGACCCCGATGCGCTCCTCGCGTTCGTGCGCGCGATGCCCAAGGGAGGCGACCTGCACAACCACCTGACGGGCGCCGTGTACGCCGAGACGTATCTCGGCTGGGCTCTCGCAGATGGTGACTGCATCCAGACGAGCAACCTCACCGCCGTCTACTCCAGCTCGTGTGGCGCGAGCACCATGCCCGTGCCGACGATGGGGATCTTCCGCGATCAGATCGTGGCGGCGTGGTCGATGCAGGGCTTCGTACCGAGCGGCTCGATGAACGGTCACGATCACTTCTTCGCGACGTTCGCCAAGTACGGTGCGGTCGCGGGCGCACACCGTGACGACGACATCGCCGACGTGCTCACGCGCGCGGCGAGCGAGAACGAGGTCTACGTCGAGACGATGTTCAACCTGGGCACGCACGTCGGCACGCTCGCGGCGTCGGTCTGGTCGGGCACGCTCACCGCGGCGGACCTGCCGGCCTTCTACACGATGCTGCACGGCAACGCGGGCTTCGCGAACGCGGTCGCGCAGGACGTGGCCGTCGTTCGATCCGCCGCGACCAGCTACCGCACGACGCTCGGCTGCTCGGGCGCTTCGCCGCCGGCGGCGTGCAACGTCCGCGTGCGCTTCATCGCGCAGGTCTCGCGCACGGGCGCGAGCGATCAGATCTTCGGTCAGCTGGTCGGCGCGTACGAGATGGCGATCGCGGCGCCCGAGCTCGTGGCAGCGAACCTCTCTTCGCCCGAGGACGACAGTCGCTCGCTGAGCGGCTACGCGCTTCACATGGCGATGCTCGACTTCCTGCACGGGCAGTACACGACGAGCGGCACGAGCCCGCTGCACATCACGCTGCACGCGGGCGAGCTCGTCCCGATGTACCTGCCGAGCGGCAGCACCGACAACACGTTCCACATCCGCTCGGCCGTCGAGACCGGGCACGCCGAGCGCATCGGGCACGGCATCGACATCCTCTCCGAGACGAACGCGACCGACCTGCTCGACGAGATGGCGAGCCGCAACGTGCTCGTCGAGGTGTGCCTGAGCAGCAACGCGCAGATCCTCGATGTCAGTGGCGCGGCGCACCCGCTCGCGCAGTACCTCGCGCATCACGTGCCGGTCGCGCTCGCGACGGACGATCAGGGCGTGTCGCGATCGAGCCTCGCGGGAGAGATAGTGCGCGCGGTCGAGGACCAGCACCTCGGCTATCTCGAGCTGAAGGCGATGGCGCGTGCGAGCCTCGAGCACAGCTTCTTGCCGGGTGCGAGCCTCTTCACGTCGGTATCGCCGCCGACGCTGGTCGCCGCGTGTGATCCGATCACCGCGACGCCGAGCGCGGCGTGCCAGACCGTTCTCGATGCGAGCGAGCGCGCGGCCGCGCAGTACGAGCTCGAGCGCCGCTTCGTGATCTTCGAGTCGACGAACTAGTCGGTGCAGAGCGCGCGCTGGTCGTGCGCCGCGTCGTGCGCGACCTCGAGCCGGAGCGGGAGCTCGACGTCGACGGCACCTGACGGTGCGGGAAACGAGAGCGCCTCGAGCGCAGCGACCAGGCAGGCGCGCAGCGTCGCATCGCCGGTCGCGTCCTCGCGCACGCATGCCGCGCTCACGTGTCCCGTCGCGTCGATGCGGAACGCGACGCGCACGACGCCGCCGAGGCCGCTCGCGCTCGTCGCGACGCAGGCCTGACCGGCCGGCACCAGCGTCGAGAGGCCCGCGCGAACGGCGTCGGCATCGAGATCGCCGACGGCTGCTTCATCGGGGAGCGGCGGCAGTCCGTCCGTGCAGATCGCGGACTGTGGCGTCGGCGGCGCTACCGCGTCCTCGGGCGCGCGTGCATCTTCGGGAAGCACCGCCGCGAGCGCGACGCGTCCCTCGAGCGAGCTCGGCAGCGCCGCGAGCAGGCGCGCGACGTCGTCGAGCGAGACGCTCGCGTCGGCCGTCACGAAGACGGAGGCGACGTCCATCGATCGCACCGAGGCAGCCGCCGCTTCCACGTCCATCGCGTGCAGATCCGACGTCGTGTCGGTGCGCAGCACGTACACGCCGGCCGCCGTCTGCACGAGCAGCGCGCCCGTGCGCGGCGAGGCGCCGGCGATCGTCGTGAGCGCGACGGCGACGAGCGGCGACGGCGCACCGTAGCCGCCGAGCCGTGTGAGCACGCGCGCGCGACCAGCGCTCGCGTCGATGCGCGCGCCCAGATCACTCGCTGCCGCATCGAGCCCACGCACGGCGACCGAGAGGTCCGCCTCGAGCACGAACCCGGACGACGTGTGGCGCAGCAAGCACCCCGCATCCGAGTCCGAGGCGCGCCGCTCGTCCTGTCGCGCTGCCGCCGTGAAGAGATCACCGAACGTCGCATCCGGGGCGAGCGCGCGATCGCTCGGCAGCGGCGGTGGATCCGTGTGCGCGACGACCTCGTGGTGCTCGGTCCGTGGCGGCGGCGTCGATCCGCACGCGGCGCACAGCGCCATCACATACAGCCCACGTGCCCAACGCATCGAGATCAATCGCGGTAGAGCTCGGCGCCGGCGCCTTCGAGGAATCCGCGCATCGTGCTCGGCACGCGCAGCGTCCAGTACTGGATGTCGCCCATCACCATCCCGACGAGAGGATTGTCGCCCGGATCGGCGAGCACGGCCCACACGAGAAGTGAGCGCGCGGGATCGCCGGGCCAATTGTGGACCTCGAGGAAGCCGTGCGCCGCGCGGACGTCGTGGGGGCGCGTCGGCTCCACCTCGAAGCTCGCCCGATGCGCCCCTTCGTCGAACTGGACGCGCAGCGTGTAGCGCGCGTCGATCGGACCGTAGCTGTGGCGCACACCGACGAGCTGCGCGTCTCCCTCGGCCCGCTCGGCGCGCGTCTCGCGCGTCTCGGGCAGCATGTCGTGCCATCGGCCCACGTCGCGCACGCCGCGCCAGACCTCGGTGCGCGGACGGGCCACCTGCTGGTAGCTGGTGCCGCCGATCCAGGTCCGATCGCCCTGCAGCTCGTTGCGAGGGCGTGCGACGAGCTCGCCACGGCCCAGCGCATCGCGCTCGTGCGTCGTGAACCCACCGTCCTGACCGACGGCTCGCGGAAGCGCGATGGCCGCGAGGCCGAACGCGACGGCGAGCCATACCGGAGCCTTGGAACGGAGCACCACGACCCTTTAGCTTGGAACGAACCGGGGCAGAACGGTATTCGTTCCGTCTCCACGGCCGTCCTACGTCCCGTCGGCCTCGCTCGGCGCAGCGCGTGCGACCGGCGGCGCACCCGGATACCAGGCATGGAACGGCTCGCGGTCCTCGCACGCGGGGCGATCCGCGGGCGGACAGTAGATCCGCACGTGGAAGTGGTTTCGATGCGGGTGGCCGTGCGAGGGCTGCATCATCACCACCTCGGCGCGATGGATCGCGCGGGCCGATGCATGACGCCGATGCGCGGTCGCGAGCAAGCGCGCGCGCAGCGTATTCGCCACGAAGATGTACTGAACGCGCGCATCCGGATCGGTCACGAGACGCGAGACGAGCTCCCAGTTGCGCACGTCGTCGAAGCGCAGCGACTCGTTGGGCGCCAGCCCGTGCCCGTTGCGATCGAAGTTCGCGAACGCGAACGGCGCGTAGGGCTGACCCGCCGCGTCCAGCATGTAGAAGGAGATGTCGACGTCGCGGCCGTTGCGGTGCGAGCGATGACCCGCGAGAGGGCCACCGCGCTCGCCCGAGAGCTCGCCGATCGAGAGACGTCCACCCGGTGCGCGCCGCGCGACGTAGTCGGCCGCACGCTGCAGCAAGTTCACGAGCTCGTCGGTCCCGAAGAAGTGCCCACCGGGCGCGTACTCGCCCGCATAGCGGAGGTGCTCCGACTCGTGCAGCAGCACGCCGTGCCTCAGCGTTCCGCGGAACGGAAGACCGATCGACTGCGAGGGCGTCGCGCGCCGACGCGGGTGCGGCGCGGTCTCTCCGGGCGTCGCCGACGCAGGGCTCAACGCTCCGAGCACGAGCAGCCCGACGAGGACGGGCAAGAGCTTTCGTGCGCGGGACATGCCCGGAGAGAGCCCGAGCCGTGGATCCGGATCAAGAAAACGACAGTCTCAGAGACCCAGGACGTGCCACTCGCCCGACTCGCGGACGAGCTGCAGGTGCTCGCCGGTCGGTGTCGTGACCGTCGCGAGCTCGCCCTCGACGGTGATCTCGAGCGCGTCCGGGTCCGCGGTTCCGTCGAGCCATCGCGTCAGCTCGAGATCGAGCTCGGCGCGCGGAACACGGGCGAGCAGCGAGAGAACGCCGAGGATGCGCGAGCGCGCCAGCGCATCGTGGAGCGCGACCACCGCATCGACGGGACGCGACAGTGAAGGTCGGCCCAGGACGCCACGATCGACCCGCCACGACTCACCGTCGCGAACCAAGACGATCGTGCCGCCATCGACGAGCGTCACACGCGCCGAGCGCTCGACGGGCGCGAGGGCCAGCGTCTCTCCCAGCGCGCCGAGCTCACGCCCGTTCGTCGCTTCGGAGGCAGTGACGGTTGGCTCCGGGGCTCCGGTCAGGGCCGCGACGTGCGCCGTATCTCCTACACGAAGCGCCGTCGCCAGCTCGGCGACCGCCTGCTCCGGCCCTCGGCGAGCGTCCGCCACCCCGGCGCATCCGGCCAACACGGCCCCGAGCGCGACGACCACCCTGCGCACCCGACCACTGTAGCCCCGAACCGTGTACCGCCGAAGGGCCCGTTCACGACGCGGCGTGTGAACCCCCGTTCGCGGGCTTCGCGGGGTTCTCGCGGATCGACCGCGATTCGCTCACAATGGCGCGTACGGGGTGGGCCTGGAGCCTGGCCCGGA
>CAYSCF010000271.1:0-9583 GCA_964429305.1 uncultured Sandaracinaceae bacterium
GGGCACGCGTCCGGTGATCATCGCGCGTCCCGCGGTGATCGCGATCGCGAGCGAGGGCAGCGCCTGCCGGATCGCGAGCGCACAACGCGCCGCGCGGGCCGCCTGCTCGGTCGCTGCGCCGGAGGCATCGAGCGCCACGACGAGCGATCCGTCGGCGAGCGCGACGACCTCGCCGCCGAGAGGCTCGACGACGGACCGCACGCGCCCCGCGAGATCTTCGCCGCGGCTGGCGTCGAGCGTGCGGCCGTCGGGCGCGGAGGCGAACGCACCTTCGACGAGCACGACGCAGACGACGCGCTGCTCGCGGCCCGTCAGGCCGCGGCGCGACGGCATCGTGGAAGCGCGCAGCGACGACTCGTCCTCGAGCATCTCACCGAGCAAGCGGCTGACGTCGGATCCGTCGCGCGGACGTGCCTCGGCGTGCTTGCTCATCATCGAGAGCACGAGTGCATCGAGCGCCTCGGGCACGGCGGCCACGAGCTCGCGCGGGGAGGGCGGCTCTTCGAGCATCACGGCTGCGAGCACCGCGACGACGCTCTCGTGCTCGAAGGGCCGCGCGCCGGTCAGCGACTCGTAGAGCACCGCGCCGAGCGCATACACGTCGATGCGCGGATCGAGATCGCGCCCACCGCGCGCTTGTTCGGGCGCCATGTAGTACGGCGTGCCGAGCACGGTGCCCGTCGTCGTCAGCGTGCTCGCGACTCCGCCGGTGCGGCGCGCGATCCCGAAGTCGAGCACCGACACGCGCTCGGGCGTGCCCCGCACGAGGAACAGATTCGCGGGCTTCAGATCGCGGTGCACGATTCCCGCGGCATGTGCGCGCCCGATGGCGATCGCGGCGTCGCGCACGATGCGCACCGCCTCACGAACGGGCAGCGGGCCTCGCCGCACGCGCGCGGCGAGCGTCTCGCCGTCGAGCCACTCCATCGCGAGCCAAGGCCGGCCACCGTCGCGCGCATGATCGACGTAGCGCACGATGCCCGGGTGATGCAGCTCCGCGAGGATCGCTCGCTCGCGAGCGAAGCGTGACGCGTCGAGCGGCTCGTTCTGGGAGAGCACCTTGAGCGCGACCGTCTCGCCCGTGCGCTGATCGTGAGCGCGATACACGACGCCCATGCCGCCCGCGCCCGCCTCGGCCTCGATGCGGAAGCGATCCGCGAGCACCTCTCCCGGCATCAGACGCGCGCCGGACAATCCTCAGCGCCTCACGAGCCGCGACGAGACGAGCTGGAAGAGGATCTTCGACGTCTCGAAGCTGCTCGTCTTCACGTGATCCACGATCGCACGAACCGTGCGCGTGCCGTCGACCGCGTCGAGCACCGCACGCTCTTCTCGGGACAGGCGCGACTTGTCCGTGCGCGCGATCGCGTCGGGATCGGGGCGCCACACGTCGTCGAACGATCGGATCTGTTCTTCGATCAGCCGCCACTCGTCGACGCGGCGCAGGCCCTCCATCAGGACCGACGAGACCGGGATGCCGAGCCGCGCGAGCGAGGCTTCGGGGCGCGAGGCGAGACGCGCGAAGCGATAGCGGCCTCGTCTCCAGCGCAGCGCTTCGTACACGAGCTCGCTCGTCTGCCGCGTGAGCAGCCGTGTGAGATCTTCCTGACGCAGATACCCGAGCTTCACCAGGTGCGTGCCGAGCAGCTGACGCGCGCCCGTGCGCGACGCGATCAGCTTCTCGAGCTCGTCCGGATCGACGAGCCCTTCTTCGACTGCGTAGCGACCGATGCGGAACTCGCGTCGCGCCGAGCGCTCGAGCGCGAGATCGATCGCGCCGTTCGAGAAGCACACCGTGATCGTGTCCTGACCGTCGTCGATCTCGAGCGTTCCGGTCTGGCGTTGGTGTCGCAGCAGCTCGAGCACGTCGCCGAGCGGCACGTGCTCGATCGCGCCTTCGAGCGCGCGCTCGCCGCGGCCGTCGGGCACGAGGCTCGCGAGCTCGGCCGCCCACGAGAGCACCACGTCCGGTGTCGCGTGTCGCTCGATCGCCGCGGCGAAGGCGTCGACGTTCATCGCGACGCGCGAGGCGACCGCGAGCTCGCCGATCGCACGCGCGATGCGCTTGGCGGCGTCGCTGCGCGCCCCATCGTCGAGCTCCGGCGCCGGCGCACCGTTCGCGGTGATCTTCACCGGATCCGACGGATCGATCGGCAGCGGAGGTGGCGGGGACATCGACTCGGCCGCGGCGCGTGCGAGCGCGTGCGTCGTGACCGCGAGCAGCGCCTCGGGCGAGAACGGCTTGGTGATCGCGTCGAGCGCGCCCGTCTGCGCGACGAAGCTCTCGCCGATTCGATCGGCCTTCGCGCTCATGAGCACGACGGGGACGGCCGCGAGGTTGTTCACCGCGCGTAGCAGCTGCACGAAGCGCAGCCCGTTCATGTGCGGCATCACGAAGTCGGTGAGCACGAGATCGGGCGTGCGTGCGGAGGCGCGCTCGAGCGCGTCTTTCCCGCTGTCGGCGAGCTCCACGTCGAACCCAGCCGCCGTCAGCATCCGCTCGACGACGCGGCGCACGGTGCGGCTGTCGTCGACGACGAGGACGAGGTGCGAGCCCACGCGCCGATGCTACGCGCGCGCATCGAAGGTTGCGAGAACAAGTGCCTGGCGAGAAGCGAGTCGCCGATCGAGTGGAAGCTCGTAGTCTTCCGCCGATGGCACAAGCAGACGTCGGTCGTGGAATCTCGCTCGAGTGGGAGGCGTTCGGAGACCGCAAGAACGAGCCTCTGATCCTCATCATGGGCCTCGGCGCGCAGATGCTGCTCTGGCCCGATGCGTTCTGCGAGCAGCTCGCCGCGCGTGGCTTCTGGGTCGTTCGCTTCGACAACCGCGACGTCGGCCTGAGCACGAAGCTGCACTCGCTCGGCGTGCCGAACATCCTGCCGCGCCTCCTTCTTCGCGCGGCCGCGCGGGTGCGTCTGGCCTCGCCTTACACGCTCTCCGACATGGCGCGCGACACCGTCGGCTTGATGGATGCGCTCGGCATCGCCGACGCGCACATCGTCGGCATGTCGATGGGCGGCATGATCGCGCAGACGATCGCCATCGAGCATCCGGAGCGCGTGCGATCGCTCGTGTCTTACGCGTCGACCAACGGCGATTTCGGTCTGCCGAACGGCCGCCCCGAGGTGCTGCGCGCGCTGACCGCCAAGCCGCCGACCGACGGCTTCGAGGCCGCCGTCGCGTTCGGCGTGAACATCCTGAAGACGATCGGCAGCCCCGCGTACCACGACCCGATCGAGGCTCGGAAGCTGGTCATCCGCGGCATGGAGCGCTCGACGTATCGGCTCGGCATGGCGCGTCAGTTCGCGGCGATCCTCGCCGCCGAGCCGCGCTCGACGCGTCTGAAGAACGTGCGCGTCCCGACGACGATCATCCACGGACGCATCGATGGCCTGCTGCCGCTCGCGCACGGCGAAGCGACGGCCCGCGCGATCCCCGGCGCGAAATTGGTCGTGCTCGACACGATGGCGCACGACGTCCCGCGCCCGCTCTGGCCGCAGCTGATCGACGCGATCGAGCAGAACGCGCGACGCGCGATCAAGCCCGCGGCGGCTGCAGCTCGAGCGTGAGCAGCTCGGACGGCGCGTCCGGATCGTCGGCGTCCACGCACGCGTAAGCGCGCACCCGATCGCCCTGGATCGCTTGGACCGCGAGGCCCTCGACCTTGTTGCGCACGGTGCGGCCTTCGCCGTCGACGAGCACCGCGAGCGTGCAGGCCTTCGTCGCGAGATCGATGCGCCCGACCGCGGAGCCCGCGACGTCTCCGTCGTCGTACGCATTGGGCGAAGCCTCGGCCGATGCCACGAACCAGAGCGAGCCATCCGGCGCCGCCGCGAGATCGGTGAACGTGAGCCGTGACTCGTCGATGCGGCCGAGATCGAACATGAGCACGCCCTCGAGGACCGGCGCGGGACCGGTGCCCGACATGTACCGGCCGAGCTCGCGGAAAGAGAGCGATCCGATCGAGTCCATCGGCGGCACGTCGCCTTGCGCCGCGCCGTTACCGCGATTCGCGAGCCAGAGACGATCGCCGAGGCGCGTCGCTCCTTCGATGTTCAGCTCGCTGCCGGCGAACTCGATGCGCGTCTGGAGCGCGTCGTAGAGCGTCGCGCAGTCCACGATGCGGTGCGAGCCGTCCGCGTCGAGCAGCACCATGCGGCGCCGGTTGCGATGCGAGCCCGAGCCGACGAGCAGCGTGTGCGTGTCGTCGATTGCGGCGATCGCTTCGAGGTCGAGCTTCAGCTCTTTCGTGCCCGAGCGCTTGTCGAACACGCGGTGGCCGCCCGGCGAGTGATCGAGCGTGATCGCCGACACGTCTCCGCTCGGCGGCGCGAGCACCGCGACGAAGCTCGTGTCGTCCTGCGGGACGAAGAGCACGCGCTGGCCGTTGCGCACCTGCCACGCCAGGCCCGAGGCCGAGCGCACGTGCGGCGGGCGCCCGACGCTCGGATCGCCGCCGTCCGCGTAGCGGAGCGACCTACGTGCGACGATCCTCGCCGACCCTCCGCGCTGCGCGACGATCATTCTTCGTCTCCGTGCGGCGCGGGATCGATGCCCATGCGCGTCGTGATGACTTCGTGGGCGACGTAGCAGAGCGGGGTGAGGAGCACGGCGACGATCAGCTTGTACACGTAGCTCCAGAATGTGATCTCCCAGATGCGCTCGACCGAGAGATGCCCGAGCTGCGCGCCGAAGTTCACGAAGATGGTGTCGATGACCTGGCTCAGCGCCGTCGATCCGATCGCGCGCAGCCAGAGATGCCGGCTCGCGGTCACGCGCTTGACGATGTGGAACGTGTGGATGTCGAGGAACTGGCTGACGAGGTACGCGATCAGTGACGCGCCGAACAGGCGGCCGGTCAGACCGAAGACGGAGTCGAACGCCTCTTGCGACACGTAGGTCTCGTCGGAGACCGGCGCGAGACGCGCGGCCATGATGATCGCGAAGCCCACGACGAGCATCGCCATGCCGACCTGCGTGAGCAGGCGCGCGCCGCGGCGTCCGTAGTACTCGTTGACGATGTCGGTGAGCAGGAACGCGATCGGGAAGGCGACCGTGCCGGTCGACATCGAGAGCGAGCCGATGCGGAAGAACTTGCCCGCGACGATGTCCGCGACCAAGAGGCACGTCACGAACAGGGCGACCAGCACCACGTAGAGCTGGTGCTGACGGGTCAGCTCGAATCGCACGCGCGCGCTCTTACAACGGGAACATTGGACGCGCAGCCCGGTTGTGCGAATGTAGGCGCCTTCGCGCGCGGGCCGAACCAAGGATGCCGACCATCACCGAGCCGATGTTGTGGGGCGGGTTCCTCGTCTTCCTCGCCGTCGTGTTGTTCCTCGACCTGTTCGTCTTCCATCGGAAGACGCGCGAGGTCACGTTTCGCGAAGCCACGTTCTGGATCTTCGTCTGGGGCGCGTTCGCGATGGGTTTCGCGGGGTTGCTCTGGATCCTGCCGGGCTTCGGACCGAGCGCAGCCTCGCAGTTCGTCACGGGCTACGTGCTCGAGCAGGCGCTGAGCGTCGACAACCTCTTCGTCTTCATCCTCATCTTCAAGGGCTTCGCGGTGCGCCTCGAGTACCAGCACCGGGTGCTGTTCTGGGGCGTGCTCGGGGCCATCGTCCTGAGAGGTAGCTTCATCCTGCTCGGCGAGGCGATCGTCTCGCGCTTCGAGTGGGTGCTCTATCTCTTCGGCCTGTTCCTGCTCTACACGGGCGGGCGGCTGCTCTTCGGCGGCGACGACGACGACGACGAGATGAACGTCGACGACAACCGCGTCGTGAAGCTCACGCGGCGCTTCCTCGGCCATCGGATGACGAGCGGCTACCGCGCCGACCGGTTCTTCGTGCGCGAGAACGGCGTGCTCATGGCGACGCCGCTGTTCTTGGTCGCCGTAGTCGTCGAGGTCTCGGACCTGATCTTCGCGGTCGACTCGATCCCCACGATCTTCGCGGTCACGACGCGCGCGGTCATCGTGTTCACGTCGAACATGTTCGCGATCCTCGGCCTGCGGAACGTGTTCATCATCCTGAACCGGCTGCTGCCGCGCTTCCGATATCTCGAGAAGGCGGTGTCGATCATCCTGATCTTCATCGGCGGCAAGCTGCTCGTTCGCTACTTCGGGATCCACATCCACGACGGGATCTCGCTCGCCATCGTGGGCATCCTGCTCGTCGGATCGGTCGTGCTCAGCTCGATCATTCCTCCGTCCAAGGAAGAGGAAGAGAAGGAGCACAAGCTCGAGCAGCCGGAGCCGGGGCACCAGGACGATCCGAAGCCGGCGGCCGAGAGCGAGAAGACCGACAAGGACGACGAGGCCCAGTCCGAGTGAGCACTACCTCGCCGCGAAGGCGGCGAACGTAGCGTCGGCCAGTCGCTCCACCGACTCGTAGCTCTCGAGCGAACAGCTCACGCCGCTCGCCGACCGCGCGCACTCCACGCCCTCGATGCCGAGCGTGGCGGAGATCACGCTGTCACGTCGCGCTTCGGCGATCGGCAGCGCCAGCGTGGGCGGGGGGAACGTGCGTGTGCCGAGCGCATCGAGCGGCAACACGACCTCACGCTGCGCGCGCGAGAGATCGGCATGCGTGAGCGATGCGGAAGCCGAGGTGACGCGGAGCGCGCCGGCCGCGTCGAGCACGCCCCCGACACCGACGAGCGCGCCGTCGTGCTCGACGAACAACCGCGTCGGGCCCTGCGCCGTCGCGAGCACCAGAGCCGCGGCGGCACCGCTCGCCAAGCGCATCGGCTCGGCGCTCCGATAGGCCGTGCAGTGACCGAAGCTCACGAACACGGCGTCGGGGCCGCCGCGGCCGGGGCGCGCGCCCGCGGCGAACGGAAACGACGCATCGCTGCACGCGACGACGGTGCGCGCGGCCGCTCCGTCGGTCGCCGCCTCGATGGCCCACGTCGCGCCTCGTGCGGGAGCGATCGTCGCCGCGGACCTCGACGCCAGGCGTTGGCCGGCGGCCGAGAGGCACGCGCGGGCGGCTGCGACCAGCTCGGTGAAGGGGGTGTCGGCGGTGATCGGGTGCGCGCTCACATCCGCGATCAGCGCGTCCGCGAGGGCGCGGACCTCGGAGGCGTCGACCTCGCTCGAGCCTCGCGCCAGATTCTCGGCGAGCCCCGGCGCATCTCCGAACGACGCATCGACGAGGACGCTCAGGTCCATCACCGCCGGCGAATCGTCGCCGAGCGTCGGTCCCAGCGCCGCGAGCACGGCGTTCGCGATCTCCGGCTCGCGCGCGAGCACCGCGGATTGGATCGCGAGCACGCCGAGATCGGGCCGAGACGGATGGGCCTCGAAGCCGCGCTGGGCGAGTCGCGCGAGCGCGCGACGCCCTTCGACGGAGTCGTTGCGGGCGAGCTGCCGCTGGCGCGCGACGATCTGCACTTCGAGCGCCGTCTCGTTCGTCACGTCGACGGCTTCGGGATCCATCGCCCGGCTCATCGCGGCGACGCGCACGTCGGCCTCGTGCTCCGTGCGCTCGTCCATCGCGTCGAGATCGAGCTCGGTCCACGTGCGATGCGTGCGATCGACCCCGCCGCGTCCGCCCGGTCGCCGTCGGCTGATCGCGACGCCCGAGTCGTCGACAAGCATCTCGCGGACGAGGGGGCCGTCGCCGTCGAGCAGCGTGCGTGCCTCTTCCGCTCCGTCCGCGACCGCCGCGCACGTCAGATGCGCGACGTCGTCGTCGGTCGGCATCGGACGCTGCACGCGATGCGTGAGCACGAGCCGATCCCCGTCGGCGCGCGCGAAGTAGCCGGCGCAGTCGCTCGTCGGGTCGGCGCACGTCTCTTCCCAGCGCGTGCGGACGGGCAGGCGCTCGGCGACGGACTCCGGCGTGGCGATCGCGGTGTCGACCAGGATGGAGATCACGTGCGCGACCGGCCCGTCCTCGTTCGGTCGATCGGCGCACGTCGCGAACGCGCGCACGCCCTCGACGTTCGCCCACGCAGCGCCCTCGCTCGCGGTCTCGACGGCGTCGCGTCGCGTCGGCGCGATGGACGCAGGCCAGCCGACCACGCAATCGAACGCGCGCGTAGGCAGCGGCTCGCAGAGGCGCGCGATCGTCGCGGCGCGCTCGGGATCGACGCTCGGCGCGGGACGCGGTGGCGTCCCTGCGCAGCCGAGCGCGACCAAGGCGAGCAGGTGAGGTGCTCTCACCTGCTCAGCCTACTCCGCAATGACGTCGGCTCGTCCGCTCCGGCCCCTACCGTCCGCGCCTGCGGCGCTACCGTCCGGGTCCTCCGCGAACGAGCACTCCTGCCATCACCCCACGTCATACCCAGGGAAGAACCAGTTGATCTCGAACTTCGCCGTGTCCGGGCCGTCCGAGCCGTGCGACGCGTTCTCGCCGACGTTCGCGCCGAAGAGCTTGCGGACCGTTCCCTCCGCCGCCTTCTTCGGATCGGTCGCGCCCATGATCTCGCGCCACTTGGCGATCGCATTGTCGCCCTCGAGGACCATCACCACGCACGGGCCGCGCGTCATGAAGTCGACGAGCTCGCCGAAGAAGGGGCGCTCCTTGTGGACCGCGTAGAAGCCCTCCGCGATCGGACGCGACATGTGCATCATGCGCAGCGCCTTGATCTTCAGGCCGTTCTTCTCGATGAGCGAGAGGATCCCACCGATGTGGCTCTTCTCGACGGCATCCGGCTTCGCGATCGCAAACGTCTTCTCGATGGCCATGCTCAAGCTCTCACTTCTTCGTGGAAATCCGGTAAACGGCGCAGCGCGTAGCACGAGAAAAGCCTGTCGTCCGGTGGGGATCGACAGGCTTCCTCGTTTTTGCCGGAGGCGTCCGCTCGCGGACGCGAGACAATTGTGTCGGCTCGGTTGCGCCGAGCACTTCGGCAAGTCCGAGCTTCTGAAGATATGTTCAGGCGCCCGTTCACCCCGAAGGGCTACTTCAGCATCGACTTGAGCGTCTCGCCCATGTGGCTCGGCGTCGGGCTCATCTTGATCCCGGCGCTCTGCATCGCCTCGATCTTCGCGCTCGCCGTGCCCTTGCCGCCGCTGATGATCGCGCCCGCGTGGCCCATGCGCTTGCCCGGCGGCGCCGTCGTGCCGGCGATGAAGCCTGCGACGGGCTTCTTGAAGTTCTTCTTGATGTAGTCGGCCGCCGTCTCCTCGGCCGAGCCGCCGATCTCGCCGATCATGATCACGCCGTGCGTCTCGGGGTCGGCGTTGAACTGCTCCATCACGTCGACGAAGTCCGTTCCGTTGATCGGATCGCCACCGATGCCGACCGCCGTGCTCTGCCCGAGCCCGAGCGCCGTGAGCTGACCGACCGCCTCGTACGTGAGCGTGCCCGAGCGCGACACGACGCCGATGTTGCCCGGCCGATGGATGTGGCCCGGCATGATGCCGATCTTGCACTTGGCGCCCGGCGTGATGACGCCCGGACAGTTCGGTCCGATGAGGCGCGTCTTCTTCGGGCCCGTCTGCGCCTCGAGCACGCGACGCACGCGCATCATGTCCATCACGGGGATGCCCTCGGTGATCGCGATGACGAGCTCGACGCCCGCATCGATCGCCTCGAGGATGCCGTCGGCCGCGCCCGGCGGCGGGATGAAC
>CAYSCF010000272.1:0-9574 GCA_964429305.1 uncultured Sandaracinaceae bacterium
TCTCGGCGAGCGAAGCTCGCGGACGACGACGTGACGATGATGTTCCTCGGGCCGAAGCTGAACGTCGCGCTCGTCACGACGCACCTCGCGGTGAAGAACGTCTCGCCCGAGATCACCGAGGCGCGCGTGCTGCGCACCATCCGTCATCTCGGCGCCGCGCTGACGCGTCTGGCGCCGCGTGGCGCGAAGATGGTCGTCACCGGCCTGAACCCGCACGCGGGCGAGGACGGCTTGTTCGGCGACGACGAGCCGCGCGCGATCACGCCGGCGATCCTGCGGGCCCGCGCCGAGACGCCGTTCGCCGACGGAACGATCCAGCTCGAGGGTCCGATGCCGGCGGAGGCCGCGTTCCGCTTCGCGGCGGACGGGCGATTCGCGGGCGTCGTCACGATGATGCACGATCAGGCGACCATCGCGAGCAAGCTGCTCGACTGGGGCTACGCCGTGAACGTCACGTGGGGCCTGCCCTTCGTGCGCACGAGCGTCGACCACGGCGTCGGCTACGAGGCGGCGCGCACCGGGAAGATCGAGGCCACCGGGATGATCGCCGGCGCCGAGCTCGCGCTGAAGTTGGTGTGAGCCAGAGCGGGTCTCGACGATAGGGAGGCGCGGTACTAGGCACTGCGATCCCATGGCCGCCCCGATGCTCTCTGTCCGTGGTGCGCGGCAGCACAACCTCAAGAACGTCGACGTCGACCTTCCGCGCGGCGCGCTCGTCGTCATCACGGGCCCGAGCGGCTCGGGCAAGAGCTCGCTCGCGTTCGACACGATCTACGCGGAGGGACAGCGCCGCTACGTCGAGTCTCTCCACGGCTACGCGAGACAGTTCCTCGAGCAGCTCGACAAGCCCGACGTCGAGTCGATCACCGGTCTCTCTCCGGCGATCGCTGTGCGCCAGGATCCGCTGCGCGCGAGCCCGCGCTCGACCGTCGGCACGATCACGGAGGTCGCCGATCGGCTCCGCGTGCTCTTCGCGCGCACGGGCCATCCGCATTGCCCGAAGTGCGGCCGCGCGATCCGCGCGCACACCGCCGAGCAGATGATCGGCCGCGCGCTCTCGCTCGGCGAGGGCGCCAAGCTCTCGATCGCCGCGCCGATCGTGCGAGGCCTGAAGTCGGATCTGAAGGTCGAGATCGCGGGCCTGCGAAAGGACGGATTCGTGCGCGCGCTGCTCGACGGCACGCCGATCGATCTCGGTGACGAGCCGCGCGTCGATCCGAAGAAGAAGCACGACCTCGACGTGGTGATCGATCGCGTCGTCGTGCGCGACGAAGCGCGCAGCCGCCTGGCCGACGCGATCGAGCTCGCGCTGAAGAAGAGCGGCGGTCTCTTGCGGCTCGTGCCGGCCGAGGGTGAGAGCGAGCTGCTCTCCGAGCGGCCGATGTGCACGATCGACGGCATCGTGCTGCCGGCGATCACGCCGCGTACGTTCTCGTTCGTGACGCCCGAGGGCGCATGCCCGAAGTGCGAAGGTCTCGGCGTCCTCACGAAGAAGAACAAGCGCAAGACGCAGAGCGAGGACGAGGGCGAGACCGACCACCACGACGAGGTCGCGAGCATCTGCCCGAGCTGTGCGGGCGCGCGTCTGAACGAGACCGCGCGTCACGTCACCGTCGGAGGCGTCACGCTGCCCGAGCTCGATGCGATCGCGACCTCGAGCTTGCGCGGCCGTCTCGCGTCGCTGCCGCTCGAGGGCGTGGAGCGCGAGATCGCGACGCCGTTGCTCTCGGAGATCGACGTGCGCCTCGCGTTCCTCGACGAGGTCGGCGTCGGCTATCTCTCGCTCGGGCGCGGCTCGAATACGCTCAGCTCGGGCGAGGCGCAGCGATTGCGGCTCGCGACGCGGCTCGGCGGCGCGCTCGTCGGCGTGCTCTACGTGCTCGACGAGCCCTCGCTCGGGCTGCATCCGCGCGACACGGCGCGCCTCGTCGCATCGCTCGAGCGGCTTCGCGATCAAGGCAACACGGTGCTCGTGGTCGAGCACGATCTCGACGTCGTGCGCGCGGCCGATCACGTCGTCGACATGGGCCCGGGCGCGGGCGTGCTCGGCGGTCGCATCGTCGCGTCGGGCAAGGCGGCCGATCTCGCGGCGAGCCCCACGAGCGTCACCGGGCCGTTCCTGCGCGGGCTGCCGCCCGTCGCGCGCAAGGTGCGACGCGGCAGCGCGACGTTCACGCTCTCGGGCGCGCGCACGCACAACCTGAAGAACGTCGAGGCGAGCTTCGCGATCGGCGCGCTCACGGCGATCACCGGCGTCTCGGGCGCGGGCAAGTCATCGCTGATCATGGGCACGCTGCTGCCGCTCGTGCGCGCGAAGGTGCATCGTTGGGAGACCGACACGCTCGGGACGCTCTCGGGCGCCGAGAAGATCCTTCGCGTCGTCGCCGTCGACGAAGTCGCGATCGGTCGCAGCTCGCGCTCGACGCCGGCGAGCTACGTCGGTCTGCTCGGTCCTCTTCGCGAGCTCTTCGCTTCGCTTCCCGAAGCGCGCGCGCGTGGCTACGGCGCGACGCGCTTCTCGTCGAACGTCAAAGGCGGTCGCTGCGAGACGTGCAGAGGCGAGGGCGTGCTCTCGGTCGAGATGCAGCTGCTTCCCGACCTCGCGATCACCTGCCCCGAGTGCCACGGCCGTCGCTACAACCGCGAGACGCTCGAGGTGCGCTGGAAGGGCATGTCGATCGCCGACGTGCTCGCGCTCGCCGTCGACGACGCGATGCCTCTCTTCTCCGTGCAGCGCCACATCGCCGCGCGTCTCGACACGATGCGCGAGCTCGGGCTCGGCTATCTGCGGCTCGGACAGGCGGCGACGACGCTCTCGGGCGGCGAAGCGCAGCGCCTGGCGCTCGCGCGCGAGCTCTCGCGTCGCTCGACGGACACGACGCTCTACGTGCTCGACGAGCCCACGACCGGGCTGCACGCAACGGACGTCGAGCTCTTGATCAGCGTGCTCGATCGTCTCGCCGACGACGGCCACGCGGTCGTGGTCATCGAGCACGATCCGCTGGTGATCGCGCGCGCCGATCACGTGATCGATCTCGGCCCCGAGGGCGGCGAGGGCGGCGGCCGCGTGCTCGCGACCGGGACGCCCCGCGAGATCGTGGATGCGGGCACCCCCACGGGTGATGCGATCCGGAGCCTGGTGGGGTGAGCCTCTGCGCCGCGCAGAGCGCTCGGCGGACGATCGATCGCGCCGGCGAGACGCGCGACGCGATCACGAACCGCATCGAGGGTTGCATCGCTGGGCACGTCGTGTTTGAGACCGCGATGCGCAACGTCTCGTCGTGGATCGCTTCGATGCTGCTCGCGGGCTGCACGTGCGCAGGTCAGAGCGATGTTTTCGCGGAGGCCGCGGCGAGCTCGATCGGACGCGCTGGCGACGACTTGGTGTGGGTCGCGGCGATGACGCATGGCAACGACGTGATTGGCGCGCGGCCCGTCGATCAGAGCGCGCCGGTGCGCGTGGTCTGGCAGGGCGGGCACGTCGATGCGTTCGCGAGCGACGGCGCGCATGCGGCGTTCGCCGTTGCGGGCTCCGAAGGTCCCTCGCTGATCGTGCTCGGGCCGGATGGACAGACCACCTCGGCGCTTCCCGCGCGTGCTTCGGCCATCTCGATCGATGGTGAGCAGCTCGCGATGCGCTCCTGGCGTGCCGTCTGGGTGCGACGCGCGGGCGCTTGGGAGCAAGTTGCCGCGCTACCCAGCGGTGAGGTCTACGGGCTCGCCTCGACACCGACGCGCGTGGTCTGGCTGGCCACCGACGTGGACGGCTGCGCGATCTGTTCGGTCCCGCTCTCGGGCGGCGAGACGACGTGCCGCGATGCAGGGCCGGGCGGGCCCTCGTCCACGATCGTGGCGCGAGGCGAGACACTCTGGGTGTCGCGAGGCCTCGAAGACGAGCCGCGGATCGAGCGCTTCGATCCGGACCACTCGCACATGCGGATGCCGCGCCCCTTCGGGACGAGCGCGCTCGCCGTGGACGGAGACGACGCGTTCTGGGTGGAGAGCAACGCGCAGTCGACGTGGACGAACGTGATGCACGCGACGTCCGGACGCGCCGACAGGATCGCGACGGAGGACGATGGCCGTGCGGTGCTCTACGCGGATCGTGACGGAGTCTGGTGGACGACGAGCCGCGGGATCAGGCGTCTTCCGCGGTGATCGCTACGTCATCGCGCGCAACGAGCACGTGATCGATCCGGACCGGCGGGGAGAACGTGTCTGCCGGCACACCGACGGGCGACGCGATCCGTTCGCTCCTCGGGTGAGCTTCTCCGCGTTACGATGCCGATCGGTGGCTCATGACCGCGCACGCCTCGGGGATCGTCGCTCTGACGTCGATCGGTGGCTCGCTCCGCATCGAGGAGCTCTGGCAGTACGTGGAGCGCGCGAAGCAGGCGTGAGCAGGTTCGCTCGTCTTCCGATCCTTGCGTCGTTCTGTTGGTTGCTCGCGAGCAGCGCGCTCGCGCAGGCGCCGCAGCGCGGACGCGTCGCGGTGCTCGCCTCGCTCGACGTCGGCTTCGCGTTCGACGGCTTGAGCCCGAACGCACAACCGGGTGCGCTCGCACGCATCGGTGTCGATCTCGGTGACGTCGAGCTCACGCTCGAAGCGCATGGCGGCGGTCCCGATACGATCGACACCGCGCGCGTCGCGTATCACGTGGCGCGCGGCGCGATCCGGCTCGAGGCGCTGCTCGAAGCGTTCGACGACGGCGAGTGGCGCATCCCGCTCGGCATCGCGCTCGGCTTGTCGGGCTGGGCGCGCTTGTCGACGCCGCACGATCCGACGCTCGAAGGCGAGGGCGGTGCGACGAGCGGCGGCTTCACCGCGGGGCTCGTCGGCCGAGTCCAGTACTTGCCGCGCGCGCTCGGGGGCGTCATCGGTCTCGAGATCGGCTTCGGCGCGGACGCCGTGCTGCCCGAGCCGCGGTTCGTGATCGTCGATGGCGCGGCGACGACGGTGCTCGGGACCATCTGGCCGATCAGCCCGCACGTGAGCGCGGGCATCGTCATCCGGGCGGCGCCATGAGGCTGCTCGTGGTGCTGCTCGTCGCGTTGTCGCTCGCGGGTTGTCCGGTCGACGACGTCGTCGCGCGATCGCGATGTGATGGCGGGTGCGCGGACGCGCCCTGAGCGAGAGCGAGAGCGAGAGCGAGAGCGAGAGCGCTGTCTCAGCGCAGGGACCACCGGCGTCGCAGCGCCCACTCGATTCCGAACAGCGACACCGCGAGCAGGAAGGGCCACGCGCCCGCGAAGGGGCGCGACGTCTCCACGCCCAGCGATCTCACGCGTCGCGTGTCCAGCGACGCCAACGTCGGCGGGTGATCGGCGGTGCTCGTACTGCCGCCGGTCGCGCGCGCGATCTCCGCGAGCAGCGCGTGATCGGCGCGCGGATCGCCGAGCTCGGCTCCGCCGGCCTCCACCACGAACGGTTCCTCCGCGAGATCCGACGTGTCGCCGCGGCGCGACGCGACCAGCACGTAGCCGCCCGGCGTGGCCGGCGTCGTCATCTCCGCGTGCAGCTCGCCGTGCGCATCCGTACGCGCCTCGGTCGTCGTCACCGTCTCGGCGGCCTCGGTGCGGATCGCCAATGTGATCGGCTCGCCCGCGAGCGGGACGTAGCGCGCATCGGAGAGCGATGCGCTCACCTCGATGCGCGCCTCGGGGCCGTAGCTCTCGTGATCCGTGGTGACGCGCGCCGGCTCGAGCGCCGGATCGCGCGCGAGCCAGCGGATCATGCGATCCCAGAAGCGCTCGTACGCGCTCGCATCGCCCGTCGCGCCGCCCGTCGTCAAGCCCCAGCGCCACGACGTGTCGCTCATCAGCGCGACCACACGACCGCGTCCCGCCGCGCCGCTCACGAGCACCGGCAGCGGCTCGCCCGACGGCGCGTGCTGCGTCGGATGTCGCAACAAGACCTGCCCGTCGTGCGTCGTCGCGCGCACCACGTTCACGCCGATCATCGGCGCGAGCGCCGCCCAGGCCTCGGCGTTCGCGCTCGGATCCGGCAGCAGCGTCACGAGCGGATGGTGCTCGGCGCCGTCGGCGACCACCGGCTGGAACCGATCGGTCGTCACGCTCTCTCGCTCCGGCGTCCCGCGCGGCAGCACCTCGACGGGCAGCACGTCCGCGATCGGCGTCTCCGCGTATCCGGCCGCCGTGAACGAGAGCGGCCCTCCGATCATCGCGAACGACCCGCCCCGCATCACGTAGTCGCGGATGCGCGGCAGATAGATCGCCATCTCGTACGGGCCGTAGTCGAAGTTCTGGAAGAGCACGACGTCGAAGCTGCCGAGGTGCTCGCTGAAGAGCTCGTCGACCGGGAACGGGATCAGCGCGAGCTCGTCCGGATCCGCCATCGTCATGTCGGCGGTCTGTCGCAAGATGAAGAACGAGATCAGATCGGTCGTCGGATCGCGCTCGAGGAACGCGCGCAAGAAGCGCTGATCCCAGCTCGGCTGTCCCGCGACGAGCAGCACGCGCAGATCGTCGCGCACGACGCGCACGAGGAAGGCGCGATCGTTGTTCGCCGGCACGACGTCGCCTTCCTCGACCGGAATCTCGACGTGATAGAGCGCGCGGCCGAGCTCGGTGGGGACGAACGTGAGATCGACCTCGCGCTCTTGCCCGTCGGTCAGCGTGACGTGCTCCTCGCGCAGCACGCGCTCGCCACGCGAGAGACGCACCGTGCGCTCGCCGCTCGCGCCGAGAGATCGGACGGTGACGCGCACGTGGGCCGTGCGACGCAAGAACCCGACGGAGTCGGCTGCCAAGCGCGCGATCGCGTCGTCGCGCGGCGCATCGGCCGAGCCGAGCGCGAGCGTGTGGATGCGCGCGCCCGAGTCGATCGCGGCCTGTACCGCGCCGCCACCGTGATCCGCGCCGTCGCTGACGAGCAGCACCGCGCCGACATCGCCTGCAGTCGCCGCGCGCAGACCATCTGCGATGCGCGTGTCGTCCTCCAGATGAACGCGCCCGTTCGCAACGTCGTCGAGCGTGGTCGGCAGGGTGCGCTCGCCGAACGCGATCACGTCGGGCGCGCTCGTGACGTGCTCGGCTGCGAACGCCGCAGCGATGGCGCGCTCGCGCTCGCGTCGCGTCTCCGTGCCCTCGTCCGCGATGGTCGTGCTGCGCGAGACGTCGAACAGGATCGCCAGATGACCTTCGCCTTCGTCGAGCCGCTCCCGCGTGCAGGTCGGCTGCACGGCGAGCAAGAGCGCGACCGACGCCGTCGCTGCACGCAGCGTCCCGAGCGTCAGCCGTCGCGCGCGTGGCAGTGCGGCGAGCTCGCGCCATCCCCACGCGATCGCGAGCGCGAAGAGAAGGGCGAGGACCACCGCGACCGGGGTGCCTCCGGGAACGTCGAGCGACCAAGACACGTGCGCGGGGACCTTACGCGATCGCGACGACCGTGGCCTCCGCGGCGCCGCGCGGGCGGTCGATCTCGAGCACAGCGTCGAGGCGCGCACCGACCAGCGCGCGTCCGAGCGGCGAAGCGATCGAGATCGCATCGCCCTGCGCCTCGTCGGGACCGACCAGCGTGACGGTCTGCATTCGCCCGTCGTCCCAGCGGAGCGTCACGACGCTGCCGAAGCGCACGACGCCATCGGGTGGCGGGACCGGCACGACGCGGACGCTGTCGATCGCCGCGCTCGCGAGCGCGATCTCGTGATCGAGCTCCTTCTGCGCATCAAGGGCGGCCGCTGCGCGCTCGGCGAGCAGCGCATCGTGGCGCGCGACGAGCGCACGCAGGCCCTCCTCGCGAATCGGCCGCTCTTCTCCGACCGGCGGGCGCGTCGGCACGCGCCCCGGGATCGAGACGTCTTCCGTTTCTTCGCTCGTGAATGCCTTCGACACGGCCGATCGATGGGGTTGTGCGCGCTCGATCGCGCGACACCATGAGTGTGTCGTGGCCCCGTTGCGCGCGCTCGCGATCGTTTTGGCCGTGGCGCTCTGTGCCACACCCGCAGCAGCGCAGTTCGGTTGGATCTTCGCCCCACATCCCAGCTACGCGCTCGACGGTGAGTCACGCGCGGCCGGCGCGGCCTGCCATCCCGAGCGAATGACGCGCTATCGCTCGCGCGCGCTGCGCACGTCGAGCTCGATCATCGTGGATCCGGCGTTCGCCGCCCGCCTTCCCGAGCTGGAGCGGGTGCTCCGCGACGTGGCGATCGAGCGCTACGGCCGGCCGCCGCGTCGCATGCTGACGGTCGGTGGCTTCGTCTGCCGCGGCATCCGCGGCCGCGAGGATCGGATCTCGGAGCACGCGCTCGGCAACGCGCTCGACGTGAGCGGCTTCGAGGTCGGCCCTCTCCCGCGTGGCGCGGTGGTGCCCGCCGACATGCCGCGCGCGCTGCGGCGCCCCTTCACGGTCACGCTCGCACACGACTGGTCGCGCGAGACCGAGATCGGCCGCTATCACGGCGCGTTCTTGCGCGCGCTCGTCGCGCGCCTCGTGCACGACGACGTGTTCCGCGTGATCTACGGCCCGCGCCTTCGACATGTCGCCCTTCCGCTGGATCGACGTCTGACGCCGAACCAGGCATCTTCGCGGTCATGTCGCGCATCGACGTTCGCATCCCCGAAGGCGAAGACGAGCGGATTCGCTTCGAGCGCATCCTGCAGGAGTCGTTCGGCGCCGATGATCTGCCGTGGCTCACGTGGATGGAGCGCATCGGCCACGAGAACCTGCGCATCGTCACCGACGACGGTGTGATCCGCGGAGGGCTCGGGTTCTATCGGTTCGGTCAGTACTGGGGCGGGCGCTCCGTTCCGCTCATCGGTCTCGCAGGCGTGGGCGTGTCGCCGGCCGCGCGCGGTCGCGGGCTCGCGCGGCGCTTCCTCGTCGACACGCTCTCGAGCGTGCGCAGCGAGGGCATCGGTCTGGCAGCGCTCTACGCGTCCTCGCTCGGCGTGTATCGATCCGTCGGCTTCGAGACCGCAGGGACCACGATGCGCTTCAGCGCGCCGATCGCGAGCCTGCCTCGTGGCGACGAAGCGATCGCGTGCGAGCCCTTCGCCGCCGACGACACGCACACGCTCCGTGCGCTCTACGAGGCGCGCGCCCGCGGCTGGAACGGTCACCTCGATCGCAACGAAGCGATCTGGACGCGCATCGGTCGTCCGTACAAAGGTGTCGCGCGCGGCTATCGGTTCGGCCCCGAGAGCGCGCCCGAGGGCTACGTCCTCTACATGCACGCTTCCAACGAAGCGACGCTGCACTTCTCGGTGACGATCCGCGATCTCGTGCTCGCGACGCCCGCGGCCGCGCGGCGCTGCATGTCGCTGCTCCACGGCATGCGCTCGCTCGCCGAGGAGGTCCGCTGGCTCGGCTGCGCGAGCGATCCTCTGCTCTCGCTCCTGCCGGAGCAGACGTGGAAGGTGAGCGACCCGGGGCGCTGGATGCTTCGCGTGATCGATCCGGTCGTCGCGCTGGCGCAGCGTGGTTACGCGACCGATGGCGAGGCGCGCGTCGACGTGCGCGATCGCGAGCTCGGCGACGTCGGGCTTTTCATTCGTGTACGCGAGGGCCGTTCAGAAGTGCAACGCACGAGCTTCGGGAGCGCACCGGTGAGGC
>CAYSCF010000273.1:0-9554 GCA_964429305.1 uncultured Sandaracinaceae bacterium
GATCGGTGCTGGCGCTGCCGCGGGAGATCAGTGCAGTCGCACGGCCCCATCGCTGCGCGACGGGACCCCACCGCGCTCATGTCTGCGATAGCGCGGCACGCTCGCGATCGGACGTGGAGCGACTGCCGCGTCGCTTCGCGGCTCGGGCCGTTGCGGACTGGACGCGCTGGTCGCATCGGGCGGATTAGCGGCGCGTCTCCTCGACCCACGCGTCGATGAGCTGTCTGGCGATCGAGATGGGGGGCGGGACGTTCGGGAGCGCTTCTGGATCGACGAAGCGCGCCTCGGCGATCTCCGTGCCGTCGACTTGGATGTCGCCGGCTACCCAGTCGGCGGTGAAGCCGATCATCAGCGAGCCGGGGAAGGGCCAGGGCTGGCTGCCGAAGTAGCGGACGTTCGTGACCTCGACTCCGACCTCTTCGCGTACCTCGCGCGCGACCGTCTCCTCGAGCGTCTCGCCGATCTCCACGAAGCCTGCGAGCGCGCTGTAGAACGGCACCGGGAATCGCGCGTTGCGGGCGAGCAGTGCGCGTCGCTCCTTCCGCACCAACATGATCACCGCCGGCGTGATGCGCGGGTACACGACGAGCCCACAGGCCGAGCACTTGCGTGCGATCTCGTGCGACTCGTCGGCGAGCGGCGCGGCGCAGCGCCCGCAGAAGACGTGCGTCTCGACGAAGCTCGCGAGCTGGCTCGCGCGAACGACCGCTCCGACGTCTGCCGCCGAGAGCGCGCCCAGCGCGACGCGGAGCGACATCAGCGCGAAACCTTCGGGCGGCTCGCCCTCGAGCGAGAGGCCCGCCGCATCGAGCGACGGCGCTCGCAAGGGCCGCGCGCGCGCCGCATCCAGTCCCATCGCCGCGAGCTCCGCCTCCTCGAGCAGCGCGCGACCGTCGTTCGTGGTCACGATGCCCTTGGGGTGCGTCACGACGTAGCTGCGCGTCATCGCGCGACCATGGGGCCGCCTCCGCAGGCCAGCAAGAAGCCAGACGCCTCAGCGCGTCTGCGCCGCGGGTCGTCGCGCTCGCTCCGTCCGCATCTCCGTCATCGCATCACGCGCGCCGGTGCGCGCCGCACCATCGAGCGCGAGATGCACGAGCGCACCCTCGATGTCCGTCGGCGGGAAGATCCGAATCTGTGGGTTGAACCAGCGGATCGCGGTTCCGGCCGCGCGGACGAGCGACGAGTCCGAGAGCACCGCGATCGGCGTCTTCGATTCACCCGTGAGCTTGGCGAGCTTCGCGCGCTGTGCGGAGTTCGGCGCGCCGCCCTCGGTCCACACCAGGAAACACGCACGCGTCGGCCCGATGCGCACGAACAGCTCCATCGCGCGATCCCACTCGTCGTTCGAGGGCGCATTCGCGCCGTGCACGAAGACGAGGCACTTGCCGACGATGCGGACCGATACCGACTCACCCTCGAAGTGATCGCTCACACGTCCCCCAGCTCGTCGCGGCCATCATCGCGGACGTCGGCCGCGCTCGTCCACGCGTTTCGTCAGGTGCGCGGCGGCAGCGGCGGGTCGTTCTCCTTGTGCAGCTTCACGTCCCGATCGCGTACCGCGCCGAGCACCTCGTTCGCCGGTCGACCCTGACGCGCACCGTGCTGGAGCTCCATGATCGTGCGGTCGTGATCCTGCTGCGTCCGATGCAGCGTCGTGCGCGTGCGGTAGAGCAAGAACGCGAAGAGCCCGGTACCGAACACGAAGAGCGCGGCGACGACCATCAAGATCTCCGCGACCTCGCGCCACGGGCCGGCTGCGTCCTGCATGGCCGTCGCGATGCGCTGTGCGAGGCGCTCGCTCGTGGCCTCCAGCGCGGCGCCGAGCCGGTCTTCCAGCGCATCGCCGATGCCGTTTCCGGCGCCGCGAGCGGCCGCCCGCGCGATGTGCTCGGTCTCGGTGTCGACATCCACATCGCGGACGAGCTCGCGGAAGGCCGTACGTAGCCAGCGCCCGCTGCGCTCGGCCGAGTCGTCTCCGACGCGCTCGCTGATCAGATCGAGCACGTCGTTCATCACGTGGTGCAAGAGACCCTGCACCCAACGCTCGATGGCCGGGCCGTCGATCGCGCCTCGCAGGCTCGCCCGGATCTGCTGGATGGCATCGGCGACGACGTCGTGGACCATCTGCTCGGCGCGCGCGAGGACGGGGTCGAGATCGATGTCGCTCGCAGCGGTCCGGATCTCGCCGATGGCGGTTCGCAGGATCGCTCGCAGCGCGTTCTGCACTTCGTCATCGGTCGCGGCGCCCGCGGCCGCGTCCACGAGATCGTGCGCGAGCTGCGTCAGCACGTGGCGTATCTCGTGGGAGAGCGCGAGCTCCTCGATATCCTCGCGCACGCCCTCTTCGCCGGCCGTGTGCGCGAGGTCGCGGACCGTCTCGGGCACCGCGGTGTCCACGAGCGGCGCGCAGCCCCCGAGCAGTATCAGCGACGCGATCCCGACGAATGCCCCCCGACGCATCGCGGCCGAGAGTACGCCGGCCGATGTGGGGCAGAGAAGCAGAGAAGAGATGAACAGCGTTCGGCGTACCATCGGCCGTGGCCTTCGATCCGCTCGTCGTTCCACCAGCCTCGCCCCTCTCGCTCGTGGGGATCGATGCGTACGTCTTGCCCGTGACCTTCGGTGAGATGGCGGGGCACGGTCGGGCTCGCACGGCCGCGCGCGAAGGCCTGACCAAGCCGGCCGATCTCGATCGCTCGGAGTACGGCGACCCCGAACGGCTCTTCGTTCCTCTCTGGCGGATCGAGGGAGCGAGCGAGTCGTTCCACGTCGGGCTCACGAGCACGCACGGAAACGGGCGTCGCGTGGTGCTGCCGACGGGCGGGTTTCGTCATCAGGACCGCGCGATCCTCGTGCTGGCGCGGCGGCACTTCGCGATCGATCCGAGCCAGAAGGCCAAGCTCGAGCTGCGCGACGCCAAGCGTCTGACCGAGCTGCCGATCGAGGACCGCGAGCGCGTCGAGCCCGACGTCACGCGCGCCGACGCCGAAGCGGAGGCCACGGATCGATTTCGCCGGATGGTCGCGCCCCAGAGCGCGCTCTACGCGAGCATCGACGTGCGCATTCGTTCGGCCGCGCTCGTGTGGCTACCGCTCTACGTGGTGCGTTATCGCTACGCCGGCGAGGCGAACGATGGCGTCCCGACCGAGTACCACGTCGCGATATCCGCTCGTGACGGTGCGCTCGTGAGCGAGCGTCGTCCGCCGCTGCTCGGCTCGCTCGCGAGCAAGCTGCGCTCGTTCTTCTGACCGGTGTAGGCTCGCGGGCCATGACGATGGCGCGGCTCTGGGTCGGGATGTCGGTCGGTCTGGCGAGCTTCGCGGGATGCGGCGGCGTCATGCACTCGATGCACTCGGATCACACCGGACAGCACGGCACGCGTCCCTCGGCGCCGCACGTCACCGTCGCTCCGCTCGCGCTCACGCTGGGCCCGACGCAGGCGCAGCTGGCCGCGTATTTCTGTCCGTTCCTCGGCGTGACCGAGCCGCTGAGCTCGGCCGCCGCTGCCGCGTGTCGATCGCGCGGCCCGGCACCGGAGGCCGACGATCTCGCCGTGAACGTTCGCATCGACGCGACGATCGCGAGCGGCAATCCGATCCGTCTCCAGGCTTCCTCGGCGCTCTTCGTCATCACGCTCTATCCCGGAGCGGGCGCCAATCAGGTCGTGGGGGCGCTCTGTCTCACGCTCTGCGACGCCGATGCGCACGAGTGTCCGCAGACCGACGAGGCGTGTCGTACGAGCAGCACGGACGTGATCGATCTCGGAGACGTCGCGCCCGCGCACGACTTCATGTCGTCGGTCGCGTTCGCCGAGCATCGGTGGGCCGAGCTGGCGGTGCGCGACGTGCCCGCACACGGACAGACATCGCTCGTCGTCGATGCTGCGCTCTCGGCCGAGCCGCTCGTCACGGCGATCCAGAACAACGACACCGAGGCGCTCAGCGCGATGCGCGCGGGCCACCAGCCGACGTTCGTCGTGCCTTACGCAGTCGAAGGAACGATCTGGGTCGAGGGCCGCGGCAACGACGGCTTCGCATACCCGATCGAGCGCGCGACGGGCACGCTCGAGCTCCCCGCGAACTGAACCGCCTCAGGTCTCGTCGAAGAAGATCCGGCCGCTCGCGCCCACGATCCCGCGCGGTGTGCCTTCCGCCGGCATCGGCGCGTCGTTGTCGCGACACTCGTCGACCTCGAGACGCTCCTGCGAGGCCTCGGGCTCGAGCTGCGTCGCCCACGCGAGGCCCTCGTTCGCATCGGCCGCGAGCACGCCCACGACGCGCAGGAAACCCTGTCCGCCGACGCGGCCCTGCACGACGAGCCGCAGCCAGCGCGGCGGCCGCGCATCGAAAGCGATCGGCGGCAGCAATCGCGCGAGCTCGGGAGTGCCTCGCCCCGCCTCGATCACCGCATGCGCTTCGGCGCGGGCAGCATCCAGCTGACCATCACGTCCGAGCGCGATGGCCAGCAGCTCTCGCAGACGCAGCGTGACCTGATCGTCGCCGCTCGCGTCGCCGAGCGCGGTCCGCACGAGCGAGACCGCGTCGGTAGGGCGACCGAGCCGATCGAGCGCATCGATCGCGACGCGGACTGCATCGACCGCGAACGGCGGCGGCGTCGCGCCGCTCAGCACGGCCTCCGCATCGGCGAGCGCACCGCCGGCGTCTCCCATGCGCCACCGCGTGATCGCGCGGTTGTATCGGACCGACGCCTCCCACACGCCTTCGCAGCGCAGCGCGCTGGCATACGCATCGAGCGCGCGCTCGGGCTCGCCCATCGTGTCGAGCAGCGTGCCTCGCAGCTCGTGCAGGCTCCACGCGCCGGGCGCGAGCGCGCATCCTTCGTCGAGCACGCGCACGGCGGCGGGCAGGTCTTTCTCGGCGCGCGCGGCGAGCGCCAGGATCTCGAACGCGCCCGACCAACCGATGCCGCGCAGCTCTTCCGCGATGCGCCGCGCGCCGCCGAGGTCACCATTTTCGAGGCACGCGAGCGCCTCTTCGTGACGCGCGCGAACGTCCTCTTCTTTCGGCCTGATCCACATCGCGGCCGAGCATGACATGCGGGCGCGTGGCATTCTCGGATCTCATGCCCGCTCACCCGAGGTGCTCCATGACGTTCCACGCTCGCTCGGCGGCGCTCCTCTCGCTCCTCTTGGTCCTCGCGCCCGGTTGCGACTGCGGCGGTGGCCTGCTGCCCCGCTCCACGCACGATGCCGCCATCGACGCGCACGAAGACTCCGGGCCTTCGATCAGCGGCCTCACGTCGTTCACGATCGCGCCGCAAGACATGACGCTGACCGTCGTGAACGGCGTCGCGGTGAGCCAGACGTACACGGCCACCGGCCACTTCGCCGACGGCTCGACGCACGACATCTCCACGCAGGTGCAGTGGTCGATCATGACGCCTCAGCCAATCGGCTCGTTCCACATGAACGTGTTCACGACGCTTCCGTCGATGGGCGGCATGGCCCAGGTGTCGGCGCGCGCGAACGGGATGGTCGTCACCACGTCGCTCACGGTGATCGTGCAGTCGTCGAACGTGATCCCACCGACCGGTGGCGGCACGCCGATTCCGTCGATGCCGGGGCACCTCTTCGGTGGCCCGGTCGACATGTCGCGCGCGCCGCAGATCGTCTATCCGAACGATGGTGTTCTGCTCCCGCCGAATCTCGGTCGCGTGGAGGTGCATTGGCTCCGCGGGCCCGCATCGAACACGCTCTTCGAGATCGGGTTCACCAACGCGGTGACGGACGTGCGCTTCTACGTGCGGTGCGAGGCGCCCGCCGGCGTTCGCAGCGACGGCTGTATCTACGAGCCGAACGGCAACGCGTGGGCCTCGATCGCGCAGAGCAACCGCGGCCTGCTGCCCGTCACCCTCACGGTGCGCGGCACCGACGACACGGGGACTGCGGTCGGCACGTCGGCGACCATCAGCATTCGCTTCGCGCGCGATCCGCTGATGGGCACGATCTATTACTGGACCACGTCGACGACGAGCATCCTGCGCTATGACTTCGGAGCGGCGAGCGGCATGGCGCAGCCGGTGATCACGCCCGCGCAGGCGGACGGTGGCTGCGTCGGATGTCACGCCATCTCGCGCGACGGTCGGCGCATCTTCGCGACCGTCGGCGGCATCGGCTCGGGCGGCATGGAGCTCTACAACCTCGATCCGTTCACGCAGCTGCGCGGCGCACCGCACGATCACATCGTGCAGTTCGGATCGTTCAACCCCGACGGCACGCAGATGGCGGGCGTGTGGGGCGACGACGGTGCCGATCAGACGCGCGGCCTCTTGTTCTTCGACACGCGCTGCGACGCCGCGAACATGGCGACGTGCGGTCAGATCGTCAGCAACCTGCCGATCGGGGGGCGCGAGGTCACGCATCCCTCGTGGTCGCCGGATGGAATGCACATCGCGTACACGGATGTGGACGGCAACGCCGTCTCGCAGCGCCCGCGTCACGGCGCGATCGGCGTCGTCGATCGCATGGGCACCGGCTGGAGCGCGCCGCGGTTCCTGGTCGAGCGGCAGGACGGCATCAGCAACATCAATCCCGACTGGGCGCCCGACAACGCGTTCCTGGTCATGACGCGCTCGACTTGCCCGGGCGGCAATCTCGACGACACCGACTGCAACGGCGACAGCGATCCGAGCTCTGTGGTGCTGGCGGTGCCCGCGGCGGGCGGCACGCCCATCGAGCTGACGCATGCGATGGCGCCGGGCGTGCTCGATGCCCCGCGCACCGAGCTGAACAACACGTTCGGCCGGTTCGCACCGTTCGAGTTCGTCCTCTCGGACAGCGAGCTCGGATCGCAGCGGCTCATGTGGGTCAGCTTCTCGACGACGCGCGCGTACGGCCTGCGCAACACGCCGGGCGGCAACGCGGAGAGCGGCGGCCGCGGCACGTATCTGTGGATGACGGGCGTGCGCCCGGAGGCCGTGATGGCAGGGACCGACCCGAGCTTCGCGGCGTTCGCGCTGCCGTTCCAGGACCTGACGACGTCGAACCACATCGCGGCGTGGACCACGATGAGCGTGGGCACCGGCGCGCCCATGTGAGACGAGACGAGAGCGCGAGGCGAGAGTTACTCTCTCGCGCCTATGAGCAAGCCTACGCTCCGCCCCATCACCGCTGTCGCCGAAGAGCTCGGCTTGCACGCGGACGACCTCATTCCCTATGGCCGCGACAAGGCGAAGATCGATCTCGCCGCGCTCGACCGGCCGCAGCGCGGCAAGGGAAAGCTCGTGCTCGTCTCGGCGATCACACCGACGCCTGCAGGAGAAGGAAAGACGACCACGAGCGTGACGCTCGCGATGGGCCTGCGGAAGCGCGGCAAGAACGCGGTCGCATCGCTTCGCGAGCCTTCGCTCGGCCCGGTGTTCGGCGTGAAGGGCGGCGGAACCGGAGGCGGCAAGGCGCAGCTCGTTCCGGCCAACGAGATCAACCTGCACTTCACCGGCGATCTCCACGCCATCTCGGCGGCGAACAACCTGCTCGCCGCGATCGTCGACAACGAGCTGCATTTCGCCTCCGGCGCGAGCGGCGGTGGCCTCGGGCTCGATCCGCGCCGCGTCACGTGGCGCCGCGCAATCGACATGAACGACCGCGCGCTGCGCGACATCACCATCGGCCTCGGCGGTCGCAACGGCGGCGTGCCGCGCGAGAGCGGCTTCGACATCACGGCGGCCAGCGAGGTGATGGCGGTGCTCTGCCTCGCGAGCTCGCGCGAGGATCTCGTCGCGCGTCTCGGCCGCATCGTCGTCGGCAAGAGCTACGATCTGAAGCCGATCACTGCGAAGGATCTCGGCGCCGACGTCGCGATGGCCGCGCTGCTCGCCGACGCGATCCAGCCGAACCTCGCGCAGACGATGGAGGGCGGCCCCGCGCTCGTGCACGGCGGCCCGTTCGCCAACATCGCGCACGGATGCTCGAGCGTGCTCAGCACGCGCGTCGCGCTGCGCTACGCCGACACGGTGATCACCGAGGGCGGCTTCGGCTTCGATCTCGGGGCCGAGAAGTTCCTCGACATCAAGTGCCGCAGCGCAGGTCTCTGGCCCGATGCGGCGGTCGTCGTGGCGACGCTCCGCGCGCTCAAGTTCCACGGGGGCGTCGAGCCCAAGAGCGCCGGTGCGCCGAACGAGGCCGCGCTCGCGAAGGGCATCGAGAACCTCGAGCGTCATCTCGAGACCGCACGCTTCTACGGTCTTCCCACGGTCGTCGCGATCAACCACTTCGACACGGATCCGGCGAGCGAGGTCGCGCTCGTGCGCGAGCGATGCGGCGCGCTCGGCGTGCCAGTCGCGCTCTCGCGCGGGTTCGCAGACGGAGGCGAGGGCGGCCTCGAGCTCGCCGATGCGGTCGACGCGATCCTCACCACGAACGAGGGGCGGCCCAAGACGCCGAAGTACGCGTACGAGCTGACGGACAGCTACGCGGCGAAGATGGAGGGCATCGCCAAGAACGTGTACGGCGCCGACGGCGTCGACATCGAGCCGAGCGCGAAGAGCACGCTCGATGCGCTCGTGAAGGACGGCTACGCGAATCTGCCCGTCTGCATGGCCAAGACGCAGCTCTCGGTCTCGGACGACGCCAAGAAGCAAGGCCGCCCGCGCGGCTTCCGCGTGACGGTGCGCGAGGTGCGCTTGTCGGCCGGCGCCGGCTTCGCGGTCGCGCTGCTCGGCGACGTCATGACGATGCCGGGCCTGCCGAAGGTGCCCGCGGCGCGCAACGTGCGCATCGACGCCGACGGAACCATCCGCGGCCTCATGCAGAACGAATGACGCGCGTCATCGCCATCGCCCTCGCCGAGACCGACGCCCAGCGCGCCGAGGCGTTCGACGTGATGGTGCAGCTGCGACCGCATCTGACCCGCGAGTCGTTCGTCGCGCAGGCGCGTCGTCAGACGGACGCCGTCGGCTGGAAGCTCGTGACGGCGCGCGTCGACGGACGCGTCGTCGCTTGCAGTGGATTTCGCATCGCGGAGTGGCTCGCGTGGGGCAAGGCGCTCTACGTCGACGATCTCGTCACGGACGCGAACCTTCGCAGCGGCGGCCACGGCGGCGCGCTCTTCGACTGGCTGGTGACGCACGCGCGCGAGGCAGGCTGCGACTCGCTGCAGCTCGACTCCGGCGTACAGCGCTTCGATGCGCATCGCTTCTATCTCACCAAGCGGATGGAGCTCCGCAGCCATCACTTCTCGCTGAAGCTGTGACCCGCCGCGGCCCGGCGCCGAGACATCGACGCGTCCATCCCTCCGCGCCTTCCTGGGTTCCCGCGAAATTTCCGACGGCGATGCGCTAAGGTCCGCGCTCCGATGAGCCGTGCCTCGCTCGAAATCGACGCGTCCCACGCGAACAAGACGCTCGCCGCGATGGTGCGTCTGCTCGTCCCCGATGCGTCGTGGAGCAAGGCGCGCGAGCTCTGCGCGAGCGGGCGCGTCACGGTCGACGGTGACCTCGTCCGCGACGACGCGGCGCGCGTGAAGGCGGGGCAGACCGTCGTCGTCGATCCCGAAGGAAAGCGGCAGATCGAGGGCGCGATCGACGACGATTCG
>CAYSCF010000274.1:0-9541 GCA_964429305.1 uncultured Sandaracinaceae bacterium
GCCTGAAGGCCGGTCGGCCATGAGTGACATCACCTTCGAGCGCGATGGTCGGAGCACGCGCGCCGAGGCGACGCGCGATCGACGACGTCGCGAGCTGCTCGACGTGGCGCTCCGCGTCTTCTCGGAACGCGGCTATCACGAGACGCGCATCTCCGATCTGATCGCGGCCGCCGGCGTCGCGCGCGGCACCTTCTATCTCTACTTCGAGTCGAAGAACGCGATCTTCCACGAGCTGCTCGACGAGCTCGTCGCGCGCATCAACGGCAGCATCGTCGGCGTCGAGCTCGGGGAGGGTGCGCCCTCGCTTCGCGATCAGCTCATCGCGACGCTCGAGCGCGTGTTCGCGGTGTTCGATGCGAGCCCCGATCTCACGGCATTCGTCCTGCGCGTCGCCGTCGGCCTCGATCCCGAGATCGACAAGAAGCTCTCGGAGCTCTACGGCCGCTTGCACGCGTTCATCGCGATGTCGCTCGACAACGGAGTGCAGCTCGGTCTCGTCCGCGCGACCGACGCGCGCATCGTCGCCTGGGCGGTGCTCGGATCGATCAAGCAGCTCGTCGAGGTCTTGGTCGAGCGTCGCGAGCGCGATCTCCACGCGATGGTCGAGAGCCTCGTCGACTACAACCTCGCCGGTCTGCTCGCTTCCGCGCGTTGAGCGCGCCCCGGATCTGGGTCAACCCTCGCGCGCTCATGGCTCGTCCGCGGATTCTGGTGATCGGTGGTGGCCCCTCGGGGTCGGCGTTCGTGATGGCGGCCCTGCGCGCCGGCATCGACGCATCCGACCTGCTCGTCGTCGACAAGGCGAGGTTCCCGCGTCCGAAGCTCTGTGGCGGCGGCGTCACGTTCCGCGGCACCGAGCTCTTCACGGAGCTCTTCGGCGCGCAGCCACCGAGCGCCGTCGTCACGAGCCACCTCGAGTTCCGCTCGCAGGTAGGCAAGCTCGAGGTGCGCGAGCGCGGGCCACAGTGGGTCTACGATCGCGCGACGCTCGACGCGTGGCTGCTCGAGCGCGTCCGCGCGCGCGTGACCGTGCGCGAAGAGACGACCGTCACGGCGATCGCCTACGGCGGCGACGACTGGCGCGTCACGATGGACGGCGTCACCGAGCCTTTCCGTTGGGTCGTCGGAGCCGACGGCGCGAACGGGATCACGCGGCGCGCGTCGGGACTGCGCGGCGGCGTGACGGGGCGCCTCGTGGAGGCGACGTTCGAGCGCGGTGACGCCGACATGCCGCGCGGTCGTCTCGACTTCGATTTCGACCCGATCCTCGAGGGAATCCCCGGCTACGCGTGGGTCTTTCCGAGCGCGCATGGAGACGACCTCTTCCAGATCGGCGTCATGGACGGACGCGGTCGGGTGAGCGGGGAGCAGCTGCGCACGTTCACCGAGCGCTACGCGGCCAAGCTCGGCTTCAAGAGCATCGGCAGCAAGATCGCTGGATGGCCAGAGCGCTACTGGGACGTCGGCGTGCGCGCGCATCGACCAGGGCTCGTGCTCGTCGGCGAGTCGCACGGCATCGACGCGCTGCTCGGCGAAGGAATCGCGCCGTCGATGTTCTCGGCGGTGTTCGCCGCCCAGCGGATCCGCGAGGCGCTCGACCGCGGCGAAGATCGCATCCCGCTCTACGAGAGTCGGTTCGCCGCCACGGAGGAAGGCCAGAACCTCTGGTTCCAGGCGCGGCTGGCTGATCGACTCTACGGTCGTCATCCGTTCCGTTGGCTGCGCGTGCTCTTCGAGATGGAGCACTTGCGCGCATTGGCGGGAGCCGGGGGCGACGCGTACGGGCGCCTCGTCAAGCACATGCCCGCGCTGGTAGCGCGTTATGCGCTCCAGGTGATGCGCGAGGGCGTTCCTTCGTCGGCCGCGATCGCCCCCGCGGAGGTGTAGACTGGAGACGTGATCGAGGTCGTGCGCAGTCGGCTCGACGCACGAGAGCGCCATCGCTGGGAGCGCGCGCTCGCGAAGGCCCCGATCCTCGCCGAGCGAGCGCCGCGTGCACGCGGTCCATTCCTCGTCGCCGTCACGAGCGCTTGTCTCACGCTCGCGATGCTCCTTCTCATCGCGGTGGACGGCGCGTGGAACCGCGGAGAGCTCGCGCTCGGCGCGCTGACGGCGGGCGGGCTGATGCTCGTCGGGCAGGTTGGCGCGTGGATGTGGCGCGAGGCGCGCTCCGCATGGCCGAGCGGCCGATTCTTGTTCTCGTGGGGCTACGTCGAGGTCGAGCACGACCGCCTTCGCTACGTCGATGCTCGCGCGATCGAGCCGGAGATCACGGAAGAGGGCGTCACGTTGCGTGCGGGCGCATGGTCGACGCAGTTTCGTGGCGCGATCGATGGGTCGATGCTCGCGCCGCTCGGCGCGCCGCGGATCGCGGGCGATGGGTATCGAGAGGGCCCGTGGGTGGTCGTCGGGCCGGACGTACGTGCGCCTCGCCTCTCGCGCCGCACGCGAACGATCGTCTGGGCCGTCACGATCGCAGCGCTCGGCGCCGTCGCGGGGCACGCCGCGCGCGCCGCACGCCCTCGGGGCGCGATGCCCCACGGAAACCAGGCCTCGGACGTCGCGCCGCCGACCGCGCGCATGCCTTCGCGAACGCACCGTTTCTAAGGCTTTCCGCGCGCAGGTCTTTTGCTAGAGTCGCCCCCGTCATGACGAATGGTCGAACGAGCTTCTTCGCCGCCGCCACGCTCCTCGCGATGGCCTCGGTGCTGATGGGTGCGAGCTGCAGCGGTGGCTCGCAAGAGCAGTCGAGCGGGGAAGGGCACGGCTCCGGTGCCGAGCAGACGCCGGCCGGCCCGCGAGTGGACGCGATCCCGGGCGTCGACGTCTCCGAGCTGACGGGCGCCGAGCGACGCATCTGGGTCGACATCGTGAACGAGCAGCTCTCGCCATGCGGTGACGCGATCAGCGTCGCACGCTGCGCCACCTCGAGCGACCAGGGCGGCGGCCACGCGTGCCGTCAGTGCGTCCCCGCGTCGCGCTACGTCGCGCGTCTGATCGGCGAGGGCTACGAGCGCTCGGAGATCGAAGACCTCTATTCGCAGCGCTACGGCCACGACACGGACGTCGAGGTCGCGACCGACGGCTTCCCGACACGCGGCGCGGTCATGGCGCGCGTGACGATCGTGGAGTTCAGCGACTTCCAGTGCCCGCACTGCGGACATGCCCATCCGATCCTGCGGCAGCTGCTCCGCGAGTTCGAGGGCGACGTGCGCGTCGTCTTCCGTAACTACCCACTGCCCGGGCATCCGCGTGCCAATCCCGCGGCGCGCGCGGCGATCGCGGCGGGCAACCAGGACAAGTTCTGGGAGATGGCGGACCTGCTCTTCGAGCACCAGGACGCGCTCGAGGACGACGACATCGATCGTTACGCCGGCGAGCTCGGCCTGGACATGGCGCGCTTCCACACGGACTTGTCCGCGCCCGAGACGCAGGCACGTATCGACGCCGATCGCGACGCCGGGCACAATCTGAACGTCGAAGGCACGCCGACTTTCTTCATCGACGGCCGACGCTTCTCGGAGCCGCCGAGCGCGCTCGCCGCCTACGTACGGGAGGAACTGGATCAATGAATCACCAGGTCGTTCGGACGAATTTCGTCGGGTCCGCTTCGCGAGCCACTCCGGTCGAGACGTCGAAGTCGATGACGACGCGAATCGCAACGATGCTGGCCGTGTGCTTGGTCGCCTCGACCGCGATGGCGCTCGATGCCGGCTCACGCGCGCCGGAGATCGGACTCAACGACCTCGCGGGTCATCGCGTCGATCTGGCGGGTTTCCGTGGCCACGTCGTGGTCGTCGACTTCTGGGCGAGCTGGTGCGAGCCGTGCGCGGACGAGATGCCGGTGCTCGAAGGGCTCTACAGCTCCCTGCACGCGCAGGGCCTCGACGTCGTCGGCGTCTCGCAGGACAGCACGGCATCGAACATCACGTCGTTCCTGCGCCGCGTGCACGTGAGCTTCCCGATCGTGCACGACAACGGTCACGCGGTGGCCGATCGCTACCACCCGTCGGGCATGCCGACATCGTTCATCATCGATCGGCACGGCATCGTGCGCTTCGTGCATCGCGGCTATCGCGCGGCCGATCGCGCCGCGATCGAGCGTGAGGTCCGCCAGCTCGTCGCCCAGCACTGAGCTTTCAGGGGCGCTGGGCGCGCCCCTCGTCGCACCGGCAGAGCCGGATGTTCCTCACCCCACCTCCGACTCGTCGCCTCGCTCGTCGCGAGCGACGACGGCTCTCGCTCGCACGCCGAGCGCTCTACAGCCTCCAGCGGTACTTGCTGCCGCCGGTCATCATCGGCGCGAGCGGGGCGATGTCGAGGTCGGCGTCCTCGAGGCCGACGCGCTCGGACACCTCGTAGATGTGGATGCGGTCGCCGAGGTCCTCTTCGTACGTCAGGAGCATGTCGACCCAGACGAGCTCCCGCTCACGACGCGTGTTCTTCTTCGGCAGCGGCGGCGGCAGGCCACGCAGGTGACGGCCGAGCGTCTCTTCGTCGATGCGCTCGAGCGAGAAGAACTTCACGCCGAGCACGCCGTCCTGCTCGTGCTGGATCGTCCCGAGCGCCGACACGCGCCGCGGCGCGCCCGGTGGGACGAACGTGAGCAGCACCTCTTGGCCCCGGCGCGTCGCGGCGCGACTGCGGACGCGCGCGCCCGTGGGCGAGAGATCGAGCACGCGCTCGACGTGAACGGCCGACTGCGTGACGAGCTCGCAGCCGATCTCGACGGCGCGACGAACCGACTGACGCGAAGACGGGATGATTTCGACGTGCTCGAGCATGGTGGCGACCTCGATCGAGATCGTCACCGGGCGCGTCGAGTCGCGGCAACAAAGTGGTCGGTCAGCCCGGCGAGGGCGTGATCACGGGCGGCGCGCAGCGCACCGCGATGCCGTCGAGGATGTCGCCCGATCGCGTGTAGAAGCCCGACGCGACCGTTCCGGCGGGACAGTCGAGCGGTCCGTAAGGTGTGCCGATCGGGTTGTTGCCGGCCATCGCGCTCTGATCGACGGCGCCGTAGCTCACGTGGAGCCCGCTCGCGACGGTGCCGGTGACGAACATCGGCGCGCAACGGATGGCGATCTGGTAGGGCGCCGAGCCCGCTACGCCGACGATCACTTCGCTCGGCGGACAGGCGAGCAACGTCGGGGCATCGGTGAACCCACCGTTCGTCCCGATGGGGCCGGTCGTCGGAAGCGTCGCGCCGGTGCCCGAGATGGAGACGTTCCAGTCGGCACCGCTCGCGGCCACGGCGAGCGTCCCGCACTCGAACGAGAAGTTGGCGAGCCAGCCGTCGTAGAACGTGAATCGCTGCGCCGCGCCGATCCGCATCGCGATCGGGACCTGACCCGCGGGACAGTCGCGGACCGCACCGAAGCCGCCGTTGGGATCCCCCGCGACGGGTGCCGTCGTGCCGAGCACGGGCGTCGGTACACCACACGTGAGCGAGAGCTGCGAGAGCGTCGTCGTGCCTTTGCCACGCATGCCGACGGCGATGGCCCCGGCCGGACACTCGGTCGCGGCGAAGGGCGTCGCGGGCATGTCGCCGATCGGTGACATCGTCACGACGGTGCCGAGCGTCACCGTGTAGCTCGGCCCGATCGACGAGCCGCCCACGACGAGCGGCGTGCAATGGAGCACGAGCGTACGGATCGCATGCGTGTCGGCGCTTCCTTCGAAGCCGACGAGCACCGAGCCACTCGGACAGCTCTGCGAGACCGGCGTCGTGGTCGTCGCGCAGCACGCATCGCCCGACGTCGCCGGCCAACGCGTCGAGGGCGTCGTGGTGACGACGCCGTTCAGGTCCTGCATCGCGCCGCAGATCAGGGCGATGCCACCGAGCTCGAAGCCATCGGTCGCATCGGCCTCGAGCGCTTCGATTCCGATCGGGATCTCGCCAAGCGGGCACGTCTCGTGGAACGCGGTGCCGAGGTCGATCCCGCGTGCGGTCGTCGTGGCGGTCTCGTGTGCTTCGAGACGCTGCGGGCCGCAGAGCGTCGTCGTTCCGCAGCGCCCCGTCGCACTGCAGGACGTCCCCCACTCGCACAAGTTGGGAGCGCACGTTCCCGAAGGTGTGCACTCGTTCGTGCAGGCGCCCAGGATACATGCGGGAGCGCCGGTGCACGCGATCGTGCACGAGCCGCAGTGAACGGGATCGCTCGCGACGTCGCTCTCGCAGCCCGGCGCAGACGTGCAGTCTCCGAAGCCGGGCGCGCAGCTCGACATCCGGCAAGCCCCCGCCGTGCAGATCCCCGCTGCGTGGGGGTAGTTGCAGCTCGCCGATGCGTAGGCGCCCTCGTCGACGGCCGTGTCGCAGTCGTTGTCGATGCCGTCGCACGGCTCGAGCGCTCCGGGGAAGCGCGTGTTGCTCGCGTCGTCGCAGTCGCCGCCGCGACGCGCGTAGCCGCTCGGCGCGATGCAAGCGACGGTCACCGCCGTCGTGGTGCCGAAGCCGTCTCCGTCGGCATCGCGGTAGAACGCGACCGACGTCGCGTCCTCGTCGATCCGCCCGTCGCAGTCGTTGTCGCGCCCGTCGCAGGTCTCGGTCTGGCCGGGCCCGCTCGTCGGGTCCCGATCGTCGCAGTCCGAGGCGCGCGGGTCGTGACAGGCCGCGTCCGGAATCCCGTCGCGGTCGTCGTCCTCGGTGTCGCCCGGCGCGATCACGAAGTCTGCGACGCCGTTGCAGTCGTCGTCGATCCCGTTGCAGAGCTCGGCTGTCCCCGGATTGCGCGCGGCGACGGTGTCGTCGCAGTCCGTGCCGAGCAGCGAGTAGCCGGCGGGAGGTGCGCAGCTCGTCGTGGTGTCGTTCGGCGTTCCGAACCCGTCGCCGTCCGCGTCGCGGTACCACGTGACCGCTGCGGCATTCTGATCGATGCCCGTCGCCGGGTCGCAGTCGTTGTCGATGCCGTCGCAGATCTCGGGCTGGCCCGGATGGACCGACGCGCGCGTGTCGTCGCAGTCCGTCCCGTTCGCGCTGAAGCCCACCGCCGAGCCGCACGCCGTCGTCGGCATCGTCGCATCGCCATATCCATCGCGATCCGCATCGACGAAGCCCGCGATCGACACTCCTTCGTCGACGCGCCCGTCGCAGTCGTCGTCGATCCGATTGCAGACCTCGGTCGAGCCGACGTGGACGGCCGCGCGCGTGTCGTCGCAGTCGTCGCCGCAGCTCGCGCCATCGCAGCAGAGGCTCGAGACGAATCCGTCGCCGTCGTCGTCGCGCGCGCCGAGCGTGGCCGCATCGCAGTCCTCGTCGACGTGCGCCGCGTCGCAGAGCTCCGTGTTGTGCGGGAAGCGCCTCGCGTCGTGATCGTCGCAGTCGTCGCCGAGCGGGTGGCCCGATGCATCGGTGCACGTGGCGGCGCCGGAACCGTCCATGTCCTCGTCGGGCACGCGGAACACGCAGCGTCCGACCGCCTCGGAGCACGCGTCGAGCGTGCACGGGACGCCATCGTCACAGTGCATCGGAGGTCCGGCGACGCACACGCCGACGCTGCATCGCTCGCTTCCGTTGCAGCTCTGTCCGTCGTCGCAGTCGCCGTCGACGTGGCAGGCTGGCGCAGCATCGAACGCCGCGTCGCTTCCCGCGTCACTCGCGTCGGGCGGCGTGCCACCGCAGCTTACGCTCGCCGCACCGATGAGGATCCACGCGAGAAGCAAGCGCGACGTCATGGGGTCGAGGATACGCTTCCGATGATATAGAAGGGCGCATGACCGCTCGGATCATCGATGGAAAAGCGATCGCGGAGCTCGTTCGCGCAGAAGTGAAGACGCGGGCCGAGGCCTTCGCCGCACGCGCCGGGCGTCCGCCCGGGCTGGACGTGATCCTCGTCGGCGACGATCCGGCCTCACACGTGTACGTCCGCAACAAGGAGACCGCGGCGGCCAAGGCGTCGATCCGCGGGGCCGTGCATCGGATGCCCGCGGACACGTCGCAGTCGACGCTGCTCGCGAAGGTGCGCGAGCTGAACGAGTCGGGGACCGTCGACGGGATCCTGGTGCAGCTGCCGGTGCCCAAGCAGATCGATGCGCTCGCCGTGGTCGATGCGCTCGATCCGAGCAAGGACGTCGATGGGCTCACGCCGCACAATGCCGGGCTGCTCTGGGTCGGACGCAAGGGCCTGCGCCCGTGCACGCCTGCGGGGTCGATGCGCTTGCTCGACGAGGCCTCTGCGTCGCTCGAGGGCGCGCGCGCGATCGTGATCGGTCGCTCGAACCTCGTCGGAAAGCCCATCGCGGCGATGCTCCTCGAGCGCAACGCCACGGTCGTGCTGGCGCACTCGCGCACGAAGGATCTCGCGGCGCGCGTGCGCGAGGCCGACGTCGTGATCGCGGCCGTCGGCAAGGCGGAGATGGTCCGCGGCGACTGGATCAAGGATGGCGCAGTCGTCATCGACGTCGGGATCAATCGTGGTGCCGACGGAAAGCTCGTAGGCGACGTCGAGTACGCGGCCGCGGCGCAGCGCGCCTCGGCGATCACGCCGGTCCCGGGCGGCGTCGGACCGATGACGATCGCGATGTTGCTGGCGAACACCGTCGACGCGGCCGAAGCGAGGCTCGGTCGATGAACTTTCCGGATCAACATGGTCAATCGCTCCCCGAGCTCGTCGAGCTGATGCAGCGCCTGCTCGCGCCGGACGGCTGCCCATGGGATCGCGAGCAGACGCTCGAGACGCTGCGCACCTTCGTGATCGAGGAGGCGCACGAGGTCGTCGATGCGATCGATCGCGGCTCGCCGGAAGCGCTGCGCGAAGAGCTCGGCGATCTGCTGCTGCAGATCGTCTTCCAGAGCGAGATCGGCCGCGCGAAGGGCTGGTTCGGCCCCGACGACGTCGTGCACGGGATCGTGACGAAGATGGTCTCGCGCCATCCGCACGTGTTCGGTCCCGATGCGGGCCGCCTCACGACGGGCGAAGAAGTTCTCGCCGAATGGGAGCAACGCAAGGCGCGCGAGCGCGCGGCGAAGGGGAAGGGCGACAAGGGCGCGCTCGATGGAGTTCCGCGATCGATGCCCGCGCTCCTGCGTGCGACGCGCGTCGGCGAGAAGGCGGGCCGCTTCGGCTTCGATTGGCCCGACGTGGGTGCGGTGCGCGCGAAGGTCGACGAAGAGCTGCGCGAGCTCGACGAGGCGGCCGAGAGCGGCGATGCGACGCGGATGGAGGAGGAGCTCGGCGACGTGCTCTTCGCGCTCGCGAGCTGGGCGCGTCATCGCAAGCTCGATCCCGAGAGCGCGCTGCGCGGCTCGCTCGATCGCTTCAGCAAGCGCTTCTCGTCGGTCGAGAAGCACGCGCGCGAGAGCGGCAAGGATCTCGCGTCGATGACGCCCGCCGAGCTCGATGCGCTATGGATCGAGGCGAAGAAGACGACCGCTTGACCGGTCCGCGCCGCGCGCGATACGTCGCGGACATGGGCACCGTCGAGCGCGAGATCGAAGCGGCAGGTGGAGACGTCGGAGTGAAGGTCGAGCGGCGCGGCGCGCTCGCGATCTGGACCATCGATCGCCCCGACCGCCGGAACGCGCTCTCGCGCTCGGTCGTCC
>CAYSCF010000275.1:0-9537 GCA_964429305.1 uncultured Sandaracinaceae bacterium
CCGCACGCCCGGCGACGTCGATCGCGGCTATCTGCTCGGCCTCGATGCGCTGCGCGCGGACCTCGGCGAGTCGTCGCGCGAGCTGCTCGAGCTGCGCTACGCGCGCGAGCTGCTCCCGATCGAGCTCGCCTGCGTGCTCGATCGCAGCGAGGCCGAAGTGGAGCGCGAGCTCGGCGTCGCGCAGCGCGAGGCGACCAAGCTCCTCGGCACCACGCCGTTCACGCCGCAGCTCGTCGTCGATGCGTTCGCGCTCTCCGGCACGGCGCGCGTCGAGCAGAAGCACGCGGGCGCCGAGCGAGAGGGCATCGCCGAGGGTACGGTCGTCGGTGGGCGCTATCGCATCGTGGCGCGCGTCGGTGTCGGCGCGTTCGGCGAGGTCTACAAGGCCGACGATCAAGACGTCCCCGGCCATCGCGTCGCATTGAAGCTGCTGCGCGAGCCGGCGCTCTCGCAGGCGGCACGCGACGAAGCGCTCCGCGAGCTCAAGCTCATCGCCGCCGTGTTCCATCCTTCCGTCGTCCTCTTCAAGGATCACGGCTGGCACGACGATCGGCTCTGGTTCGTCATGCCCTGGTACGAGGGCGAGACGCTCGAAGCGCGCATGCGTCGTGTGAACGAGGGCCGCGCCGGCATCACGCGCGCGCAGGCGAGACGCATCTTCGAGCCGCTCGCGCGCGCGCTCGCGACGCTGCACGGCAGCGGCATCCGTCACCAGGACATCAAGCCGGACAACGTCTTTCTCGCGCGCATCAAGGGCCTCTCGGCCTCCGGCAGCGACGAGGCGGGTATCCTGCCGATCCTGATCGATCTCGGTGTCGCGGCGAAGGATCACGAAGCGCTGATCGGCGGCACGCCGGTCTACTTCGCGCCCGAAGTGGCGGCCCACTACGCGCAGCTCGGCACGGATGCGGTCGGCCCCAAGGCGGACGTGTTCGCGCTCGCGCTCTCGCTGCGCAACGCGCTCGAGCCCGAGACGGAAGAAGACGTCCCGGCCGGCGCGGTCGAGGCGTTCATCCAGCGTCGCGCATCGCAAGCGCCGCCGCCGCCGACGCGTCGGGATCTGGCCTTCCTGAAGCCGTATTTCGCGCGCTGGCTCGCCGTCGATCCCGAGGAGCGCCCGAGCGCCGAGCAGCTCGCACGCGAGCTCGAAGTGCTGACGCGCCCCGAAGAGCGTGCGGCGCGCACGCGCAAGACGCTCGCGTGGCTCGTGCCGATGCTCGCGGGAGTGACCGCGATCTTCGTTGCGGTCGTCTACACGTACTCGCGGGAGTCCGAGCACCAGCGCCGCGTCATCGATCGCACGCGCGTCGAAGTGGCCAACGTGCGGGCCGATCTGCTGGTCGAAGAAGCACGGCGGCAGGCGCTCGATCAAGATCACGCGCAGCTGATGCAGCAGTACGAGGAAGGGCGCCTCTCGCGCTCGGAGCTCGCTGGCCAGCTCGCCACGGCGACGGGACAGATCGAGATCCTCGGCAGCCGAATCGCGTCGCTCATCAACGAGCGCGATCAGATCGCGACGGATATCGCCGGTGTGCGCGCGCGCCTGACGCAGGCGGACGCGACGCTCGCGTCGACGGCGACGATGCTGCGCGACGAGCGCGACGAGCGGCTCGCCGCCGAGGCCGAGCTCGCCGACGCGCGCGCGACGCACGAGCGCGAGCAGAACGAGCTGAACGACGAGCTCTCGGCGGCCGAGATCCGGTCGGACTCGCTGCAGACCGAGCTCGGTCGCACGCGCGACGACCTCGACGAGGCGCAGGCGCACGTGCACCAGCTCGAGGCGCAGGTGGAGATCGCGCACGACGAGCGGGACGACTCGAGGCGCGAGCTGAACGAGCTCAGGGCACGCTTGGCGGATCTGCGAGAGATGCTGGATCGGCCGCGGCGGGCGGATGATGATCAGGTGGCGGGCGCGCCCTAGTCGAGAGGCGAGAGCGAGAGGCTCGCGCTGGCGCGCGCCTGGCCCAGCGGTTCGACGGGTAGGGAGTGCTGCTGCTCGGGGCGAAGGGAAGTGTGCTCGCCGCCGCTGCCGCCGTCCAAAGCCGCCTTCGGCACCGATGCTCGCAATCCTCGCTTCGCTCGGGTTGCTCCGCTCGGTCGTCGCTTCCGCATTCGCGGAATCTCCGAGCTCTGACTGCGGCAGCGGCGGCGAGTGGTGGGCGTGTATCGCCCCGAGCAGAGGACGCTCGGCGCAAACACGGAGACAGTTCCATGCTGCGAATCACACCTGTCGCGATCGAAGTCGTCCAAATGCTCCAGCCGATGATCCAAGACATCCGAAAGCACGACCGGAACGCGGCCGAACAGCTCAGCGACGCATCGAGCTCGACGGCCCCGAACATCTGCGAAGGCAACGGTCACGAAGGCCGCGCTCGGCGTGCGAAGTACCTCATCGCGCTGGGCGAAGCGCGCGAGACGGTCGGCTGGATCCAGATGGCGGAAGCACGGGGCATCGCGACGCGTCCGGAAGGCATCGACGCGAAGCTGAACCACATCATTGGCGTGCTCGTGAAGCTCACACGCTGAAGCGAGACCAGGCCGGCGGTCCCACGCCGCCGGCCACTCACTCACTCCACGAGCGATGGCGACGCGGCAGTCGCTCACTGTCCGACCTCATGCGCAACGCGCTACCGAACGGAGAGCGCGGCGGGGTCCCCGTCGCGCAGCGATGGGGCCGTGCGACTGCACTGATCTCTCGCGGCAGCGCCAGCACCGATGGATGGCAAAAGGAGTGGGGGTCCAGGGTGGAGAACCTTGGTTCTCCGCCTTGGGGCCGCGCGGCCTGAGCGCACCCGAAGGGCACTTCGAAAAGAGACGCTCGAGATCGCCGCGCGGACGCATCTGCAAGAGAGCGAGAGGCGAGAGCGAGAGCGAGAGCGAGAGCGGGCGAGCTCAGCCCTCCGGCGTAGTGCCGTGAACGTAAACCCACGTCCCGGGATCGGCCTCGCTCGGGAACACCGAGTGCCAACCTTCGGGCAGCACCGGGTGCGCCCAGGCGAAGAGCCAGCGGGCATCGGCCGGCGACAGGTTCACGCAGCCGTGGCTGCGCGGGCGGCCGAAGCCGTCGTGCCAGAAAGCCGAGTGCAGCGCGAACGCGAGGAAGAAGTACATCACGTAGGGCACGTCCTCGATCGAGTACGGGCCGTCCGTCGCGTGATCGCCGTCCATCGTGTGCGTCACGTACTTGCTGTTGATGCGCCACAAGCCAGTCGGCGTGTCGTGCGTCTGCAGCGGGTCGTCGGGATCGCGGATGCGACCGCTCGAGACCAGCGTCGCGTACACCGGCGTCATGCCCTCGTACGCGACCAGTGTCTGGTGCGCGAGATCGACGTCGATCCACGTGTCCGTCGGCGACACGCCCTCGGGCGCATGCGTCGCGGCGCGGATCACCGTGACCTCGTCCTCGCGATAGAGCTCGGCGTCCGACTGCACGACGTAGTGCACGCCGCGATCGTCCGTCTCGCTCGTGACGCGGAAGACGTGGTGGTAGCCAGGATGCCGGCCACGCCGTGGCCGACCGTCGCGACCACGCGTGAAGAGCGAGGTCTTCGACGACGTCACATATCCGATGGGCAGCACCATGTCGTTCGCAGACGCGCCACCGAGCACCGTGCCCGCGTCCACGCCGGCATCGACGCCCGAGTCGGGGAGCGCGCTCGCCGCGATGCGATCGATCGCCTCGCCGTGGAACTCCGAACCGTGAACGAGCCCCACCTGGAAGTACGGCACGAGGCCGTTCGAGAGCGTGCGCCAGTAGCGTCGCGCGCCGGTGCGCACGTCGCGATCGAGGCTGACGATGAAGCCGCTCACGAGCCGGCGCGCCATCACGCCGCCGCGCTCGCCCACGAGCGACGCGAGCGTCACGACGCTCTCTTCCTGATCTTCGAGCTCGCCCTCGGATGCGCTCGTCGCCGCCGCGCCCGAGGCCGGGAGCACTTCGGTCTCGACGATCGGCGGAGGCGTCGGCTCGGGTGTCGGTGCTGGCGCTTCGCCTTCGGTGCCTTCGACCGGCGGCGGCACCTCCATGCCGGGAATCCGATATCCCTCGTACTGCGCCGCCTCCTCGTCGGTCGGCAGCCGCCGGTACATCGGCGCCCCATCGCGCCGCGTGCGGCCGTACTCGTATGGAAGCGGCGCGTCGCGATCCGGCTGCGCCGGCCTGCGCGCCGGCATCCGGCGCCCGGTGAACGCGATCACGTCGCGCCCGTTGCAGACGTAGCCTCCGGTCGTAAGCTCGAACCAGCCTTCGCGGCAGCCCTCGGTTCCGAGGGGCAATGCGGTCGTCGCCTGGAGCACGGCGCCCGCGCGGAGGTAGCCGAGGCGCTCCGACTCTCGATCCATCCGCGCGTGCACCTTCACCACGAACCGCTTGGCGAAGATGCGACGCGGCGGTCCCGCGTCTTCCGGCGGCCCGCTGTCGGTGCCCGCGTCGACGGGCTCGCTCGGCCCCGCGTCGGGGACGGTGCTCTCGCTGTCGTCGTCGCCGCACGCGACGATGCCGAGGCCGAGGGCCACCGAGAGAAGCGCGGCGCACGTGGCGCCTCGTGTGGGCCGGATGTGCACGAAGGGCCGATCTGTTTTCACGCGGCCCCCACGTGGTCAAGCCGCGAGGAACGGCAACCGTGACTGCGGAAGAGCGGCGGCTGGGCCTGGCCTCGATGGGCGCGCTCGCGATCCACGCGGCGCTCGTGATGTTCGTGCTCGCGCTCGAGACGCCGTTCGACACGGGCTTCGAGTTCTCGATCCCCGTCGAGGTGCAGCTCGGGCTGACGGACGATCAAGAGGTCGAGAGCGCGCCACTTCCACCGCCCACGGCCGACGAGCCGCCCAGCACGACCGAAGGGCAGGGCGCGACGCCGAGCGGCGTGGGTCTCGATGGCGGCGTCCCGCGCGATGCGGGCGGCGATGGCGGCAGACCCGACGCGGGACGCCGACGCAGGCGCGACGCGGGCGCGGACGTCGGCCCGCTCGTCGCGACGGGCAGCGGCGGCTCGGGCGACTCGCCGGTCGCGTTCCTTCCCGCCGGCGCGCAGATCGCGATGCGCATCGACATGGATCGCATCCGCGCATCGCCGCTGCGCGCGCAGGTGGAGCAGCTGCTCGCGGCGATCCCCGACTGGGACGCGGTGCTCGGCGGCTCGGGGATCGAGCCGGTCCGCGATCTCTCTCGGGTGCTCGTCGGGACGCCCAACTTCCAGCGTCAGAACATCGTGGTCGCGGGCGCTCTCAGCCCCGAAGCGCCTTCGCCTCGCGAAGTGGCCGAGCGCGTCGCCGCCGCGAACGGGCACACGCTCGAGTGGACCGACGAGGACGGTATCGAGAGCGCGCCGTTCTACAGCCCCGATGGTGCCGATCGTCGCGTCGCGATCCTCGACGATCGCCACGTCGTCTTGAGCCGACCCGAAGATCTCTCGCGCGTGCTCGCGATCGCCTCCGCGCGCACCACCGATCGCGAGACGAATCCTGCCGACGCGCTGCTCTCCATGAACGAGGGCGAAGCGGTGAGCGTCGAGGTCGAGGGGCTCGCCGCGTTCGTGCGTCGTTCGCCGTGCGAGATCGCGCGGCGCGCACGGCTCGCGATGCTGCAGGCCGAGGACGGCGTCACGCTCGACGGGGTCGCGACGTTCGACACCGCCGAGCACGCCGCATCGGCGCGCGAGTGCTTCGACCTGCTGCGCGTGCGCGCCGCGGCCAACCCGCTCGTGCAGATCATGGGCTTCTCGGCGACGCTGTACGAGATCGAGATGACCGTCGACGATACCGCGCTGCACGTGCACGGCGCGCTCTCGCAGGATCAGCTGCGCCGGATCATGGAGATGCTGCGCGGCATGCTGCAGCGGCCGCCGCCTCCGCCGGTGATCGCGCCGCCGACGAGCGTCACGCCGCCGCCCAGCACCGTGCTTCCGCCGGGCTGATCAGGACTTCGCGCCGCCGCGACGACGGATGACCTCGACCTCGGGCTCGGGCCGAGGCGCATTCGATCTTGGCCCGCCTTGTGGCGGACCGCTGCGCGGATCGAAGCGCCGGTCGGGACGCGGCCCTTGCTGCGGTCCGCGCTGTGCGTGCTGCTGCGGTCCGCGCGGGTGCTGCTGCTGCGGTCCGCGCTGTGCGTGCTGCTGCGGTCCGCGCGGCGGCTGCTCCGGTTGCGGTCGCTGCTGCGGTCCACGCGGGTGCTGCTGCTGCGGTCCGCGCGGCTGCTGTGGCCCGCGTGGCTGCTGCGGCCCACGCGCGTGCTGTGGCGGCCGCGGTCCGCCGCCATGCTGCGACGGCTGCTGCGGCCCGCGATTCTCTTGCCAGCGTCCTTGCTGCGGCGGTCCCCGTCGCGGCTGCGGGACGAACCCATCCGCGCGCTCCTCGCCGCGCCCGCGCCGACCGCCGCCGTGCTCGCGCCGAACCTCGCGCGGCTCGGTCGCCTCGTCGAGCGTGCCTCGCTGGAAGTGATGAAAGAGCGTGTCGCCGCAGTCGACGAAGCGCAGCAAGCGCTCGTCGAAGCGCGCGAGGTGCTCGACGACGTTGCGCAGATCGCGCCGCAAGATCTCACGCGCGTGGTTGTTGCCCGACGCGTCCACGACCTGCGGCAGATCGATGATCGTCGGCCCGCCCGCCGCCATCAGGATGTTGAACGCGGAGAGATCACCGTGGATGCGCCCCACGCCGAGCAGCAGACGCACCTGGCGATAGATCTCGTCGAGCATCGCCTTGGCCTGGTCACCGTCGAGATCGACGTCCGCCAAGCGCGGCGCCGGCGCATCGTCCGCGTCGAGCAAGAGCTCCATGAGGAGCACGTCCTCGTAGATCATGATCGGCTTCGGCACGCGTACGCCCGCGTTGTGGGCGTCGAAGAGCGCGCGGTACTCCATGTCGCGCCAGCTGTCCTCCATGAGCTCTTTGCCGTACGACGAGCGGCGATCCATCGCGCGCTTGTCGCGCGTGTTGCGCGTCTGGTTGCGGCCTTCGGTGTAGCTCGAGGTCGCCTTGAACGTGCGGTGCTCGCGCGATTTGTAGACCTTGGCCGCCACGAAGCCGCCGCGATGCGAGACGACGTAGACCGACGCCTCTTTGCCGCTCATCAAGCGCTGCTCGATCGCGTCGATCACTCCGTCTTCGAGGAGCTTCTGGAGGCTCTCGGGAACTGCCACGCTGGTACGTCTCTTTCGGCGGGGGCCGCCCCGCGCTCGAGAGCGTGCCTTATCACGTCCCAGCGAAGATGCGGGCCGGCGGGACCCAGCCGCCGAGCGCGGTCTCGAGCGCCATCGCCACCGCGATGCTCCGATGATCCTGCCCGTTGTTCGCGATCACCTGGCAGCCGAGCGGGATGCCGTCGCCGTCGAGCCCCAGCGGCACCGCCGTGCTCGGCAGCTCCATGACGTTCAAGAGCGCCGTGTACGCCCAATCGATCGGATGCCGCAGCGCGACGCCGTGATGCGGGGCGGCAAGCGTGTACGTCGGGTAGAGCATCACGCCGTCGCCGATGCGCTCCTCGAGCTGTTTCCGGAATGCGGAGGCCTCGCGGATCATCGACTTCGTGTCGCCCGGCATCAGCTTGGGCACGATCTCGATCGCCGCGAGCGCGAGCGCCGGGAACGTGTGCGCAGACCGGCCGATCGCGAGCTTCACGAGCTCGCGTGCGACGTGCACACGTCCCTCGCCGCCGTTGAGCATGCGGCCGAAGTCCTCGCCGCCCGTTTCGGACAAGAGCGCGGCCCAGTAGAGAACCGACTTCTCGAGCCCTTTGATCTTGGTGCGCTCGATCTTCGCGCCACGCTTCTCGAGCGCGCGCGCCGCATCGTCCTGCGCCTTCACGAGCGACGGATGCACCTTCGACACGCCGTTCTCGGCGACGTGCAGCACGCGGAGCCCTTCGATCGACACCTTCGCGGGATCGCCGAGCGCGAGGTCGAGCACCTCCGGCGAGTCGGGCGTCGTCCCGGCGAGCACCAACACGAGCGGCCAGAGATCCTCGGCGCGCCGCGCGATCGGACCGCTCGTCACGAATCGCATCGCGTCCAGCCCGGGCAAGGGCCACTGCCCCGCGTTCGGAATGAGCCCGCCCGTCGGCTTGTGACCGAAGACGCCGTTCATGAACGCGGGCAGTCGGATCGAGCCGCCGATGTCCGCACCGAGCCCGAACGGAACGAAGCCCGCGCCGACCGCGGCGCCTTCGCCGCCCGAGCTGCCACCGACCGTGCGGCCCACGTCGTACGGGTTGTTGCAGCGCCCGTACACGCGGTTGTCGCTCTCCATCCACATGAGGAGCTCGGAGATGTTCGTGACGCCGACGACGATCGCGCCCGCCGCGCGCAGTCGCTGCACCGCGACCGCGTCGTGATCGCTGCGCGTGCCGATGCGCGAGACGAGCCCCGCGGTGAGCGGCATGCCGGTCACGGCGAACGACTCCTTGATCGTGCACGGCACGCCGTGGAGCGGCCCGAGCGCTTCGCCACGCTTCTGCTTGGCGTCCGCCTCTTCGGCCTCGCGCAACGCGGCGGTCAGACGCGATTCCACGATCGCGTTCAAGAACGGATCGTGGCGCTCGAGGTGCGTCGTGTGCGCTCGCACCGTTTCGACGCTCGTCGTCTCTCGATCGCGGATCGCCTTGGCGAGCCGCGTCGCCGACGCGAGCAACATCTCCCTCTCGTTCATCTCCGACGTCGACTCTCGCCCATCCCCCCGCGCCCGTGTCGGGGAAAACCCCTACGGCGTGAGCACACAGACGCTCGCGATCCATCGCAGCGGAATCGGGACCCGCTGGAACGCGCGCCGCACGAAACGAAAAGGTCGAGCTGCGCGTGGCAGCCCGGCCTCATTCGCAGAGACGCGACTCGGATCAGAGCTTCGCGCTGTCCGTGATCAGACCGCGGACGGACTCGGCGCTCTTGTCGAGCATCGCCTTCTCCTCCGCCGTCAGCTCGATGACGACGACCTTCTCCGCGCCGCCGCCGCCGATCACGACGGGCACGCCGATATAGAGATCCTTGTAGCCGTACTCGCCGTTGAGGTACGCGGCGCATGCCAGCACGCGCTTCTCGTCGCGCAGGTACGCCTCGGCCATCTCGATCGCGCCCGCCGCCGGCGCGTAGTACGCGCTCGTGCCCATGAGCTTGACGATCTCGCCGCCGCCGCCAGCCGTGCGCTTGACGATGGCGTCGAGCACGTCGGCCGGGAGCAGCTGCTTCACCGGGATGCCGTTCACGGTGCAGTAGCCGAGCACGGGGACCATCGTGTCGCCGTGGCCGCCGAGGACGAGCGCGCGCACGTCCTTGGTGCTGCACTTGGCCGCCATCGCGAGGAAGCACTGCAGACGCGCCGAGTCGAGCACGCCGGCCATGCCGACCACCTGGCTGCCCTTGAACCCGGTGACCTTCTTCATCTCGTAGACCATCGCGTCGAGCGGGTTCGAGATGACGACGACGAACGCGTTCGGGGCGTTGTCCTTGATGCCCGCGGCGACGGCGCGGATGATCTTCAGGTTGATGCTGAGCAGATCGTCGCGGCTCATGCCCGGCTTGCGCGGCACGCCGGCGGTGACGATGACGA